>NZ_CP107871.1:5073571-5373928 GCF_041432505.1 Streptomyces virginiae | reverse complement strand
ACTCTCCGTCACGCGGCTGTGACAGGAGCAGGATCGTCCGCACGCACAAGATCCGTAACTTTGTTCTCAGCAGCCCGCCAGACACTCACCCGGCTCTCACCGACAGAGAAAACCGCGGCATGCGACTCTCCTCCACTTTCCCGAGACAACGCTTCAAGGAGTCGTTATGCGTACCGCCCTCCGTGCCTCCATCTCCACCGCCGTCCTCGCCGGTGCCCTCCTCGCCCCGATCGCGGGCACCGCGTACGCGGCCACGACCCCGCAGGCCGCCGCCGCGACCGTGCCCGCCCGCTACGCCGGCACTCCCGTCCTGATCGACACGGGTGTCGTCGCGGTGCTGCGTAACGCGGCCGAGGGTCCCGAGGTCTGGATCCGCGCCGCTTCCGACAGCTGGAAGCCGGGCGACGACTACATGGCCCGGGTGCTCGCCACGCTGGACGTCAAGCACCTCAAGGCCTCGGTGAACGGCCTGGAGCTGGAGCTCGTCGGGAAGGACTCCGCGCGCCCGTCCCTCTCGGTGGTCAAGGGCGGCACGACCAAGTCCTACCCGCTGCCGCAGGCGCCGACCGCCCCGGCGGACTGCGTCTCCCAGACCAAGCAGGTCGGCCTCGGCGCCGGGCTGCAGGCCGACCTGACCATGTCCCCCAAGGGCCCCAAGGTCGTCATGCACGACGCCGACCCCGCCGACACCTGGACCCGGACCCTGACCCGCACCGACCCCAAGGGCTCCGAGGGCTACTTCTCCCGCATCAACAACCCCAGCGGCGCCAAGCCCGTCTTCGAATGGAAAACCCAGGGCGGCAAGAACGTCCCCTCCGGCTTCGCGACCTTCCCCGCCCTCCCCAAGGGCTGCACCCCCGAGTACCCGGTCCACGACGACGAGTCCACGTCCTGCGTCTCCCAGACCAAGCAGGTCGGCCTCGGCGCCGGGCTGCAGGCCGACCTGACCATGTCCCCCAAGGGCCCCAAGGTCGTCATGCACGACGCCGACCCCGCCGACACCTGGACCCGGACCCTGACCCGCACCGACCCCAAGGGCTCCGAGGGCTACTTCTCCCGCATCAACAACCCCAGCGGCGCCAAGCCCGTCTTCGAATGGAAGACCCAGGGCGGCAAGAACGTCCCCTCCGGCTTCGCGACCTTCCCCGCCCTCCCCAAGGGCTGCACCCCCGAGTACCCGGTCACGGAGGAGACCCCGGCCCCGAAGCCCGAGCCCTCCACCGCCAAGCCGGTGACGGCCACGAACGTCTCCACCCAGACCACGGGCCAGACCACCGTCGTCCCCCAGGGCTCCGTCGCCGCGGGCGCCGAGATCGCGTCCGAGGACACCGACAACAGCATCACCGTCGCCGCCGGCGCCGGCCTCCTCGCGGTCTTCGCCGCGCTCGGTGCGACCGTCCTGCGCCGTCGGCGCAGCCACAGCTGACGAGCGGCCGCCCCGCGCGTCCCCTCGTCACCCGTCCTCCTCATGGCGGGCCACCCTCGTGGTGGCCCGCCGGTCCCCGTTCAGGAGCCCCGCATGTCCCGAGCCGCCCTCCGCGCCACCGCGCTGCTCGCCCCGCTCGCCCTCGCCGGCCTGACCGGATGCGGCGGCGCCCCCGCCGGTAGCCCGGCGTCCGCCCCGACCCCGCACATCGCCCCGGCCTCCGCCGCTCCGGCGGCCGTCCCGGCCGCGACCGCGATGCCCGCCTCCGAGCCCGTACGCGTCCGGATCCCCTCGGCCGGGGTGGACACCTCCCCGGTACTGGGGCTGGGGCTCGCCGCCGACGGCACCGTCGAGGTGCCCTCGGTGGCCGACGCCGACCGGATCGGCTGGTACACCAAGGGCGTGACGCCGGGCCAGACCGGTCCCGCCGTACTGATCGGCCACTTCGACACCGCCCGCGGCCCCGCCGTGCTCAAGGACGTGTCGCGCGTCCGCACCGGCGAGGAGATCACGATCTCGCGGGCCGACGGCACCACCGCCGTCTTCCGCGTCCGCGAGCTGGAGCAGGTCGACAAGAAGCACTTCCCGACCGCCAAGGTGTACGGCGACACCGCCCGCCCCGAGCTGCGCGTCATCACCTGCGGCGGCGAGATCACGAACGGGCACCGCCCCGACAACATCATCCTGTACGCCGATCTCGTGGGCTGAGATGACGTGGGGCAGAATCGACCCCATGAGCAGCCAGCAGCCGACCGACGAGCCGGTGTACGCAGACCGGGTCTACCGATCCTCCATGGGCTTCGTCTCGGGGGTACTGCTGCTCGCGCTGACCGTCTGGCTCTGCGGCGACGCCGTGCTCCGCGGCTCCGGCAACACCCCGTGGATCGGCCTGGCGGTGGCGCTGTGCGTCGTACCGCTGATCGTCGCGTTCACCCTCCGCCCGGCCGTCTTCGCCAATGAGGACCGGATGCGCGTGCGGAACCCGTTCCGGATCATCGAGCTGCCCTGGGCGGCCGTGGACGCGGTCCGCGCCGGCTACTCGGCCGAGGTGCTGGCCGAGGGTTCGAAGTACCAGCTCTGGTCCGTGCCCGTCTCGCTGCGGGAACGCAAGAAGGCCAACCGGCAGCAGATGCGCCGCAATGCCATCGACCGTCGTGACCCGGGCAGCTCGGGCGACCCCACCGCGCGGGGCCGTGCCTCCGCCTCGGCCGCCGCCACCGAACCGATGCGGGCCAACGCCGACCGGATCGTCGACGAGCTGCAGGGACTGGCCGAACTGAACGCCGCGCGGCCGGGCGCGCAGGGCAGCGTGCGCGTGCGCTGGTCGTACGAGATCATCGCGCCCGCCCTGATCGGCGCGCTGCTGCTGATCGTCCTCATCGCCACGCGCTGACCGGCCAGGACACCGGATCCACCCCTTCTCGGGTGCTCCCCGCCACACCCCCCTCATGGCCGGAACCAGGGCTACCGGGGGACGCGTCCTCCCCGGTGTGCAGCGTCATGAGGCCGGCGAAAACGCCGCCACCGCGATCCACCTCCGTCTGCGACTCCTGGCCGGGGTCCTGCTCGCCGCCCATTTCGTGGTCGTCGGCTGGCTGACTCTGCGGCCGCTGGACGTGCCCTGGACCGCGGCGGCCAATCTGAGCCCGCTGGAGGGGATCGCGGCGGACCTGGCCCTCGGTCCCCTGGAGGCCGCCCGGCAGATCGGTGAGGGGCTCGCCCTGCTGGCCCCGCTCGGTGTGCTGGTGCCGTTGATCAGCGGACGTCTCGCGCCGTCGGCCCTCTCGGCCTGGTCCTCGCTGGTGCGGACCGCGGCCGCGGGCGCGCTGGTCTCGGTGTGCATCGAGATGCTGCAGACCGCGGTCCCGGGGCAGGTCGTGGACGTGGACTCGGTGCTGCTGAACACCGTCGGTGTGGTGCTCGCGCACGTGGCCGTCGTACCGGCGCTGCGGGCCCGGCTCAGGCGCTCACACACCGTTTATCAGGGGGACACCCCGAAGATTTCCAGGGTCGGGCTCGGCCCCTGGACCGACGTTCTGTCGGCGGTCCAGCGGGAGTATTGAGCCATCGCAGAAAGCGATACCGACGAAGGAGAATCTCATGAGCGCCCTGGTCCGCCCCCGTGACGGCCGCTGGATCGGCGGAGTCTGCGCCGGACTGGCGCGGCGTTTCGGAATTTCGACGAACGCGATGCGCGCCATTTTCGTCGTCTCGTGCCTGCTGCCGGGCCCGCAGTTCCTGATCTACATAGCGCTGTGGGTGCTGCTGCCGAACGAGAAGCCCGCTTCGGCCGCCTGGTAGTCCGACGGCCGGCGCGTCCTCGGGCCGGCCTACCGGGTCTTCTGGATCTTCTCCAGTTGCTTGTCGGCCACTTCCTGCGGCACCTGGGCCTTCTGCTGGGCCGCACCCGCCACGTTGAGGGCCGTCAGTCGCACGACGGTGTCGCCCTCGCGTACGACGACCAGGTGGACCTGCGCCGAGACCCCCTCGGCGGCTGCGGTCATGGTCCAGCTGACGCTCTCGTCGCCGCCGGTGCGGTAGTCGGCGGGGCGGATCTCGCGATAGGCGCCGGCCTGCTTCTCGACCTTGGCGGAGAAGCCCGAACCGCAGGCGGCGACGGCGGCCTTGAGCCGGGAGATCAGCGCCTTCGCGTCGCTCTCGGAGTAGGAGCTGACGGTGGCCGAGACGGCCAGCCCAAGCTGCCTCTGGGATCCGATGCCGCGGCTGACGGTCTCGCGGGCGGAGGGGTCCGGCTTGTCGCCCATGACGTCGGCCAGCGGCTGGCAGGCCTTCTTGTCGGCCTGCGGCTGGCCGTCCGGGGCATTGGGGTTCTTGCCCTGGGCGGAGACCTGGTAGCCGGGCAGGTCGCCCTGTGCCAGCGCGGACCGCTCAAGCCTGCTGCCACCGGACTTCGGCGCGGCCGAGCTGGCTGCCGCGGCGGACGGCGCCGGGACGCCGGGCGCGGCCGAGGCGCTGCCGGCGGAGCCCTTGGGATCGGGGCTCTTGCCCGTCGCGGGGGTGTTCGTACTGCTGCACCCCACAGCGGCGAACAGCAGGGCGGGGACCAGCGCGACCATCGTCGCTCGTGCCTTCATGCGCATGACCGAGAACCTCGTACCCAAGACGTCGGCGGGCAGTTGGTGGCGATCGTGGCACACGGCGCGGCGGGATACATACCTGGTCGAAAGGGCATGCGCCCGCCGCACACGTGTACGCATCACAGTGGCGGCAGGCTCAGCTGCCGAGGCCGTTCAGGCTGTTGGTGAGCGGGTTCAGCACTCCGGTGATCTGAGAGGTGGGGTCGCTCGACTGCTGAGCCCCGCCGCCCACCTGCTGCTGGCTGGTCGCACCCTGGAGCATGCCGGTGGCGGAGCCCAGCGCGTCGGTGAGGCCGACCGCCGGGACGGCGGCGGAGGCGGTACCGGCGGCGACGGCGGCGAAGGCGGCACCGAGAACGACGGTACCGAGGGTCTTGGCAGCTGACTTCTTCATGAAAAGTTGTCCTTGCGACGAGGAATTGAGCGGCTCCGCAAACTAGTCACTTCAAACCCTCGCCCGCAAACATCCTTAAATACGAGAAAGCGCCCGGGAATTATCCCTCCCGGGCGCTTCCGTTTTGTCATGTCGTGGCCTAGGCCGAGACAGAACCGCTGGTGGAGGCGGTCTGCTGGAACAGCCACTCCGACTTCAGCTCCGCGTAACCGGGCTTGATCACTTCATTGATCATGGCCAGTCGTTCATCGAAAGGAATGAACGCGGACTTCATCGCATTGACGGTGAACCACTGCATGTCGTCGAGGGTGTAGCCGAAGGTGTCGACCAGGTGCTCGAACTCGCGGCTCATGCTGGTGCCGCTCATCAGGCGGTTGTCCGTGTTGACCGTGAGCCTGAAGTGCAGCTTGCGCAGCAGACCGATCGGGTGCTCGGCGTACGAGGCGGCCGCGGCGGTCTGCAGGTTCGAGGTCGGGCACATCTCCAGGGGGATGCGCTTGTCCCGGACGTACGAGGCCAGGCGGCCCAGGGTCACAGAACCGTCCTCGGCGACCTCGATGTCGTCGATGATCTTCACGCCGTGACCGAGGCGGTCGGCGCCGCACCACTGCAGGGCCTGCCAGATCGACGGCAGGCCGAAGGCCTCACCCGCGTGGATGGTGAAGTGGTTGTTCTCGCGCTTGAGGTACTCGAAGGCGTCGAGGTGGCGGGTGGGAGGGAACCCGGCCTCGGCGCCGGCGATGTCGAAGCCGACCACGCCGTTGTCGCGGTAGCGGTTCGCCAGCTCGGCGATCTCCAGCGCGCGGGCGGCGTGGCGCATCGCGGTCAGCAGGGCGCCGACGCGGATGCGGTGGCCGTTGGCCTTCGCGCGACGCTCGCCCTCGCGGAAGCCGTCGTTCACGGCTTCGACGACCTCTTCGAGGGAGAGGCCGGCTTCCAGGTGCTGCTCGGGCGCGTAGCGGATCTCGGCGTACACGACGCCGTCCTCGGCCAGGTCCTCGGCGCACTCGGCGGCGACCCGGAAGAGGGCGGTCTTCGTCTGCATGACCGCGCAGGTGTGCGCGAAGGTCTCCAGGTAGCGCGGCAGGGAACCGGAGTCGGCGGCCTCACGGAACCAGATGCCGAGCTTGTCGGCGTCGGTCTCGGGGAGGTTCTCGTAACCGACCTCGCGGGCCAGCTCGATGATGGTCCCGGGACGCAGTCCACCGTCGAGGTGATCGTGCAGCAGCACCTTCGGGGAACGACGGATCTGATCCGGGGTCGGCAGGTTGGGGGTCTCGCTCGTCATCTGCGCACTCTACTCCTACGCGCGTAGAGCGGAATGGCCCCGGCGGGCGTCGATATGTAACAGAGACCGTGCGGACGGATGGCGTACACCTCAAGGTCTGAGACTGTTCCGCCATGGCACAGCATGCGCCGCCGGCGCGCGGGGTCCGTCTGGGGCGGGCGGCCGGCGCGAGAACCGGCTCGGGTTCGACGGAAAGCACGGTCAACGGGGTGGTGCTCCTGCTCCCCGGGGCCTCCCGGTTCTCCCCGGGTCCCATGCGTCCGCTCGCGCGGGCGTTGGCCCGCGCGGGCGGGGCGGAGGGGCTCGTCACGCACATGGTCGTCCACGGCGGGGACTCCGCCCGGGAGGAGCAGGCGGGGTGGGCCGCCGACGAGGCGGTACGGCGGTACGGGGACGTGCCGGTGTGCCTGGTCGGCTACGACGCGGGAGGACTGGCCGCGCTGCGGGCGGCGGGCCACGGGGCCGTCAACTCGGTCGTGGTGATCGCCCCTTGTTTAACGGAGGCGGGCCGCGCCGACTCCCCTGAACCGGTGAAACAACTGTCGGGACGGCAGGTGTTGATCGTCCACGGCACCGACGACGCGCGCAGCGACCCGGAGGCCTCCTTCCGGCTGGCGGCGCGCGCGAAGAAGGCGAATCGTTCGACCTGCCGCTTCGAGGTCCATTCGGACGGGCACGGACTGCGCGAGCACCAGCAGGAAGTGGTGGCGCTGGCCGTGGACTTCGTCCTGGGCGCGGTCTTCACGGGGCGGTACTCGCGGCCGGTGACGGACGCCCTGGCCGCGCCGCCGCCCCTGGGCCTGCGGATGCCGCTGGCCTCGGGCTTCGGCAAGTCGCTGCGGAGGTGATCCACATGTCCGGAGCGGCGCGCGTACCGTGAGAAGCGGACTCGGGGTGTGTTGCCGGACTCCCGGAGGCGACCGGCCATGGGCGGATTGATCCACAGGAACTTCGACAAGCCCGACGAGACGCGACCCTTCGAGGCCGGCACGGGCAGGCTGGACCTGTTCAACACCGAGGGCGGGGCGGTGGGGCGGGCGGTCTTCGAGCCGGGTTGGCGCTGGTCGCTGCACATCAAGCCGCTGGCCGGCACGGACAGCTGCCGCTCGGCCCACACCGGGTACATCGTGAGCGGCCGGATGAAGATCGTCATGGACGACGGGGAGAGCGGCGACCTCGGTCCGGGCGACTTCATCCAGATCGCCCCCGGGCACGACGCCTGGGTCCTGGGGGACGAGCCGTGCGTCGCGCTGGACTGGACCGGCTACAGCGACTACGCGAAGCCGGCCGACGGCTGAGCGGCGGGCGGACGGCGGCCGGCGGTCCGGCGGCCGAAAGGCCCGTGCGTGCTCTTCGGGGTCGCGCCGGTCCGTCCGTACCCGCCGCTCCGCCCCCTCACGGTCGGATGGCATCGAACGGCCCTGGCGCGACCACCACGGCCGGCCGCGGGTCGGGCCGGACGCTGGCCCCCGTTCTCGCCTGGGCGTCCGCCTCAGCACACCGCGCTTCCCCCTCGTGCCGTGCTGCCACTGTGCCGCCTCGGCGGATGCCGAGGGCGGCCGGCCAGGCGTCGTTTTGCCGCCTTGCGGAAATACGAGGGGTTTACAAACAGTCATAACTCGGGACGCATACGCACATGCCTCCCGAGGAATCCGGGGCGGCCGGAGCCGACGGGGAGCTGAGCCCCGCGGCCCGGCGCCTGTACGCGTACGCCGTGGAGCGGCACGTCTTCGACCTGTGCGAGGCCACCGCGGCGCTGGGGGTCCGCGCGGCCGCCGCGATCACCGAGCTGGCCTCCGTACACCTGCTCCAGCGGGCCCCGGGCGACGACCCGGACCGCTGGAGCGCGGTGGCCCCCCGGGCCGCGGCGGCCCGGGCCCTCGCCCCGCTGGCGCTGCTCGTACGGGAGACCCACGACGAGATGGACCGGCTGCGCGGGCGGCTGGAGGCGCTGGTGCCCGCGTACGAGGCGGGGACGGCGCACCGGGACCTCAGCGGGTCCGGCCGGCTGGAGCTGGTCACCGACCTCGGGGCGGTTCGGGGGCTGATCGCGGAACTGGTCGCGACGTGCGAACGGGAGCTGCTGACCTCGCAGCCGGGCGGGGGTCGCCCGCTGGAGACGTTGGAGGAGTCGATCGGGCGGGACGAGTCCCTGCTGACGCGCGGGGTCCGGATGCGCACGATCTACCAGCACACGGCACGCTACTCACGCCCCACGGCGGCGTACGTCGAGCGGGTGACGGCCCTGGGCGCCCAGGTACGGACCCTGGGCGACGGGCTGATGCGGATGCTGATCTTCGACGAGCACACGGGCCTGATGGCGGTGCCGGACCGCAGCGGGGCGGCGCTGGTGGTGCGGGAGCCGAGCGTCGTGCACTTCATGACCACGACCTTCGAACGCTCCTGGGTGGGCGCGGAGCCGTTCCCGACCTCGGTGAGCCCGGAGGCGGCCCGGTCGATCTCGGACGAGCTGCGGCAGACGATCGTCCGGCTGCTGTCGGAGGGACTGGAGGACAAGGTGATCGCCCGCCGCCTGGGCATGTCGGAGCGGACCTGCCAGCGCCACATCGCCGAGATCATGCGCGCGGTGGGCGCCAAGTCCCGCTTCCAGGCGGGCTACTTGCTCTCCCCGGCCCCGGCCGCCGGCCCCGTAACGCCCACACCGACTCCCCCTACCTGAGCACTCCGGCCCGGGCAATTCCAGCCCTGCCTGGGCCACTTCCAGCCCTGCCTGGGCCACTTCCAGCCTCGCCGGCGTTTGAGGCGCAGGGTCTGGGGAGGAGCCCCAGGAAACCCGCCTCCGCCGGGCACCGGGCTCCGCCCGGACCCTCCCCCAGCTACCGCTGGGAGGTGCCCCCTGCTCAAACGCCGGCGAGGCTGGGGGTGGCCCAGGCGGAGTTGGCCGGGGCGGGCGGGATCGGTCCCGGTCGGTGGTGGCCCGGCTAGGGCAAGGGTTCCAGTTCGGGGATCAAGCGGCCGCGGCGGGAGAGGAGGAAGCGCTTGAACTCCGCCACCGGTGGGGTGTCGGGGTGGCCGTCGAGCCAGGCCAGGCCGATCTCGCGGACGGCGCGCGGGGCGGTGACCGTCAGCTCGACCACGCCGGGGCGGGGCACGGCCGGGGGCGGCAGGAGGGCCACGCCCAGGCCTGCGGCGACCAGGCCGCGCAGGGTCTCGGCCTCCTCGCCCTCGAAGGCGACCTTCGGGGTGAACCCGGCCTCCGCGCACAGGTCGTCGGTGATGCGGCGCATGCCGTAGCCGGGCTCCAGGGTGACGAAGGTTTCCTCGGCGGCCTCGGCGAGCCGGATGCGCTTGCGCGTCGCGAGCCGGTGGTCGTCCGGGACCACCAGGCGGAGCCGCTGTTCGTCGAGGCGGCGCGCGACCAGGTCGGGGGCGTCCGGCACGGGCGAGGTCAGGCACAGGTCGAGTTCGCCGGCCCGGAGCTTCTCCAGCATGGCCTCGCCGTAGTTCTGGACGAGGGAGAAGCGGATGCGCGGGTGGTCGGCGCGGAAGGCGCGGATCAGGCCGGGTACGGTCTCGGACCCCAGGGTGTGCAGGAAGCCGAAGGCCACCTTGCCGGCCGCCGGATCGGCGTCCTGCTGCACCGATTCGGCGGCGCGGTCGATCTCCGTGAGGGCCTGCTCGGCCGAGGCCAGGAAGGTGCGGCCGGCCGTGGTGAGGGCGACCGTACGGCCCTTGCGGGCGAACAGCGTGACCCCGAGGTCCTGTTCGAGCCGGACCATGGCGCGGGACAGGGTGGACTGCGGGACGCCCAGCTCGTGGGCGGCGCGGGTGACGTGCTCGTGGCGGGCCACGGCGACGAAGTACGCCAGCCGCGGCGCCAGCAGAGTTGTCACTGCCATGTCTTCTACGTAACGGTTCATCGACATCCACGCTTCTGAGCTGGGTTGATGCATCAGTGGATCGATTATCGCGATTCTGTGCATTGGACGCATGAAATGGACAGGCCTACCGTCGAAGCATGCCTCCCGTTCATACCGGGGCACCCGTCATCCCGGGTGCCTCCACCTCGTCGTCCCCCGCACCGCAGCCCCTCTCCCCCGGCCGCCCCGGTTACCGCCGGATGAGCCTCGCGCTCTTCGCCGCCGGACTCGCGACGTTCGCCCTCCTCTACTCCACCCAGGCGCTGTTGCCCGCGATCTCCGCCGGCTTCGGGGTGACGGCGGGCCAGGCCAGCTGGACGGTGTCCGCGGCCACCGGCGCGCTCGCGCTGTTCGTCCTCCCGCTGAGCGCGCTGTCCGAACGCTTCGGTCGCACCCGGATGATGACGTACGCGATGGTGATCGCCGTCGTCGTCGCCCTGCTGGTGCCGTTCGCGCCGAGTGTGGAGTGGCTGGTGGTGCTGCGCGCCGTCCAGGGCGCGGCGATCGCCGGGATCCCGGCCTCCGCGATGGCGTACCTGGCGGAGGAGGTCGAACCGAAGGCGCTGGTGGCCGCGATCGGCCTGTTCGTGGCGGGGAACTCCATCGGCGGGATGAGCGGCCGGCTCGTCACCGGCTGGGCCGCTCAGCTGTGGGGCTGGCGGGCGGGCCTGCTGGCCGTGGCCCTGATGGCGCTGGCGTGCGCCGTGGCCTTCCTGGTGCTGTTGCCCCGGGCGCGGTTCTTCCGCCCGGCGTCGCTGAACCCGCGCGCGGTGGGCCGTACCGTCGCCGGTCACCTGCGTGATCCGCTGCTGCTGCGCCTGTACGGGATCGGCGCCCTGTTCATGACGGTCTTCGGCGCGGTCTACACCGTGATCGGCTACCGCCTGGTGGACGAGCCGTTCTCGCTCGGGCAGGGCGTGGTCGGGTCGATCTTCCTGATCTACCTGGTCGGTACGGTCTCCTCGGCCGCCGCGGGCAAGCTGGTGGCCCGTACCGGGCGGCGCGGCGCGCTGTACCTGGCCGTGACGACCACGGCGCTCGGGCTGCTGCTGTCGCTGTCCGACTCGCTGGCGGCGATCGTGCTCGGGCTGGTGCTGATCACGGCGGGCTTCTTCGCGGGGCACGCGGTGGCCTCGGCCGCGGTGAGCCGGACGGCGAAGACGGGCCGGGCACAGGCCTCCGCGCTCTACCAGTCGGCGTACTACCTCGGCTCCAGCGCGGGCGGCACCCTGGGCGCCCTCGCCTACCACGGGGCCGGTTGGGCGGCCACGGTCGGCATCGCGCTGCTGGCGGTGCTCGGCGTCGTGTCGATCACCCTGTACGGGTCGCACGCGGCGCGCGCCGAGCGGCGGATGCCGGCGTCGGCCGTGGGCGCGCGCTGACGAAATCTCCACACCCGACGCGGCAACCCCTGCTTGTTTTCCGGGCATTCAACACGGAGGACGATGCGGTACGAGCAGGGGAGGACCGGATGGGGTCGGGGACGGGCACGGGGGCACGAGCGTCACGCGGGCGTGTGGGGCGACGGGCGGCGGTGCTGGTCGGGGCGGTCGCGCTGGCGCTGCCGGTGGTGGTCACGGGAGGCGGGGCGGCGCAGGCCGCCGCCTCCTGCAACCTCACCACCGGGCCGTACCAGCGGCAGGTCGAGCAGTTCCTCGGGCGGCCGGTGGACGGGAAGCAGTCGGCGGCCGACTGCACGGCGATCCGCTCCTTCCAGGCGAGCCACGGGATCACCCCGACACAGGGCTACGCCGGGCCGCTGACCTGGCAGACGATGAGCACGATGCTGGCCCAGCGGGCAGCCGGGACCACCCCGAACAAGGCGGGCGCCTGCCCGGTGGACCGGGGACGGATCGCCTGCGTCGACCTGACGCGGCAGCTCAGCTGGATCCAGGACGGCGCCGGCCTGACGTACGGGCCCGTCCCGGTCCGCACCGGCAAGGACGGCACGGAGACCCGGACCGGCCTGAAGAAGATCTACTACCGCAACATCGACCACTGGTCGACGCTGTACAACGTCTCGATGCCGTACGCGCAGTTCTTCGACGGCGGCATCGCCTTCCACTCGACCACCAAGAGCATGTGGAACCCGCCCGGTTCGGGCGGCTGCGTGAACATGCGCTCGGCCGACGCCAAGGCGTACTGGAACCTGCTGGGGCAGGGCGAGGACGTCTACGTGTACGGACGCAAGCCCGGGACCTAGGAGGCGGCGGGGGCGGTCGGCTCGGCGGGGGCGGGTCCGGGTGTCGGTGCGGGGGCGGCGGCCAGTCGGTCCAACCGGCTCAGGGCGCAGCGGCGTTGGACGAGGGACAGGCCCGCCACACCGGCCCCGAGGGCCAGCCAGCCGACCGGGCCGGCCGCCATCACCGCGCCGGTGAGCAGCAGCGGGCCGGCGGACTTCTGGACGGACTGGGCCATGCCGGCCACCCCGAGGTAGGAGGCGCGCGCCCGCTGCGGCGCGAGGGAGACCGCGAGCTCCCAGGAGCTCACCGAGCGCATCAGCTCCGCCGCGGTGGCCAGCACGGCCGCGGCGAGCAGGATCAGCGAGGCGGCCCAGGCCCCGCCGGCGGGGGCGGCGGCCAGGAAGACGCAGCAGGCGAGCGTCGTCAGGCCGTACAGGGCGACGGCGCCCGCCGCCTGACGAGGGCCGTCCACCCGTGCCGACACCCGGAGCTGCAGGACGACGACGAGCACGGTGTTGATGACCAGGAAGGCCGGGATCAGGGCGTGCGGGGCCGCGGTGTGGCCGACCAGCCACAGCGGCACGCCGATGCCGAGGATCGAGTCGTCCAGATGCATCGGGATGTCGAGCAGGACGAACCGCAGGTAGCCGCGGTCCCGCCAGGGGCCGGCCCCGGCCGCCGGGGTGCCTTCCTCCACCTCGGGCCGGGCGACCACGAGCCCGGCGCCGCTCGGCTCCCGGGTGCGCCACACCAGGGCCGCGGCCACGAGGAAGGACAGGGCGTTCGCCAGGATCAGCACCTGGTAGGCGCCGTGGGTGCCGACGGCGAGACCGATGGCGGCGAGGCCGGCGCCGAGGGCGTAGCCGGCGTTGGCCGAACTGCGCGACAACGCCTGGTAGGTGGAGCGCCGCTCGCCGGCGACCCGGGTGGCGAAGAGCATCTCCAGCGTCTTGGCCGCCCGGTCTCCCAGGTGGGTGACGGCGAACAGGAGCAGCAGCAGGCCGAAGTCGGTGACCACCAGCAGCACGCAGAGGGCCACGAGGCGGATCAGGTGGCAGCCGATCAGCAGGGTGCGGACCTGGAAGCGGTCGGCGAGATGGCCGGCCAGCGGAGATCCGGCGATGCCCGCCACCCCGGCCGCGCCCAGCAGCAGGCCCAGCTGCCCGGCGTCGAGGCCGACGACGAAGGTGAAGTAGAGGACGGAGGACGCGGCCCACACGCCGGTGCCCGCCCGGTCCAGGGCCTGGGTGAGCAGCATGATCCGCGCGTCACGGCCGCCGGGTGGCCGGCGCAGTTGCGCCAACAGACCGCCGTCCTTGTGTCGTGCCTTCCGGATCTCCCCGCCGCGCCGCATCCCAGCCCCCCGTATCGACCGCGCCCACCGCCCATGTATCTCGATGTCGAGATACATGACGGAAGCCTGCCCGAAATCAATCTTGACGTCAAGAAACTTGATGACGACATATATGCGCTCCGATGGGCGCGTCTCCGGCTTCCGGCTGCCGTTGTCAGACCCCTCCGGTAGGTTCCGAAGGAGCGGAACGACTTGGGGGACGGACGGACATGAGCGATCTCGCCACCACCGAAATGGACCTCGACACGGCCATGGAGCGGTACCGGGTCGAGCTCACCGGCTACTGCTACCGGATGCTCGGCTCGTCCTTCGACGCCGAGGACGCGGTGCAGGACACGTACGTCCGCGCCTGGCGCAGCTACGAGAAGTTCGAGGGCCGCTCCTCGCTGCGGTCGTGGCTGTACCGGATCGCCACCAACGTCTGCCTGGACCTGCTGAACGCGGGCAACAAGCGGGCCCGCCCGATGGACCTGACCGCCCCGCAGCACCAGGCCTCCGCCGTGCTCAACGAGCGCCCCGAGGTTACCTGGCTGGAGCCGGTCCCGGACGGCCGGGTGCTGCCGCAGACCGCCGACCCGGCGGAGATGGCGCTGGCGAAAGAGTCCGTCCGACTGGCCTTCGTCGCGGCGCTCCAGCACCTGCCGGCGAAGCAACGGGCGGTGCTCATCCTGCGCGAGGTGCTGGCCTGGAAGGCCGACGAGGTGGCCCAGCTCCTGGAGACCACGACGGCCTCGGTGAACAGCGCCCTCCAGCGGGCACGGGCCACCCTCGCCGGGCAGTCGCTGCGCGACAGCGACCCCGCGGATCCGCTCGACGCGGACCAGGCGAAGCTGCTGGAGCAGTACCTCTCCGCCTTCGAGGCCTACGACATCTCGCGGCTCACCACCCTCCTCCACGAGGACGCGGTCCTCTCGATGCCGCCGTTCGACCTGTGGCTCCAGGGCCAGGAGGACATCGCGGCCTGGCACCTCAACCAGGGCATCGGCTGCAAGGGCTCCCGACTGATCCCGACGACGGCGAACGGCCTGCCCGCCTTCGGCCAGTACCGGCCGCGCGAGGACGGACGACCGGGCCACACCCCGTGGGCGCTCCAGGTGCTGGAGATCTCAGACGGCCGGATCGTCGGGCTCAACGCCTTCCTGGACACCGCGCGGTGGTTCCCGCTGTTCGGCCTCCCCGAGGAGCTCGACGAGGCCTACGAGGTCCAGTAGGGCCCGCAGCGCGGGCGCGGCCCCGGTCACCCGCAGCGGCCGCCCCCGGGCGGCCAGCCGCAGCCGGGCCAACACCTGTACGTCGCCGAGCCCGGGCGCGGTCACCGCGGCGGCGTCGCAGACCACCGCCCCCGCCCCGCCGTCGTAGAGCCGGGCCAGCCGTGCGCACAGCAGCGCGGCGTCCTGCGGGGCGGCCGGTCCGGGACCGGGCAGCACGAGTCGATGGATCTCCACGAGAGGGTGACTCCCCGGCACCCCGGAAGTCATCGGCGGCGGCGCACAAGGCGCGATCCACGAGGCCCGGCCGCGGCTCCGAGGTCAGGGGCGGGGGAAGCCGAAGGTGTCGAGGACGAGGTCGAACGGCTCGGGAAGGTGGACGGCCTCACCGAACTTGCCCGCGTGCAGAACGCGGTACTTGCCGTCGCTCGGCTCGCCGTACAGGTGGATGGTGGGGCTGCCCGTCGCGTGCGGATCGATGAGCAGGTAGAGCGGGACACCCGCAGCGGCGTACCCGTTCAGTTTGGACACGCGGTCGTTGACGGCCGTCGACTTCGACGTGACCTCGACGACCAGCTCGGCCGCAGCTGCGGGAACGAACTTCTCCCCTTCCGGAACCTTCTCCCTCGGCACGACCACGAGGTCCGGGATGTAGAGACCGCTGCGGCTCGGGACGGCCACATTGAGGGTCTGGTGGATGCCCCAATCGGCGGCGATGACCGTGTACAGGCGGCGTTGCACCGCCTCCGCGATCAAGTTGTGGTCGTTGACGGGTGGTGGTGCCACGGTGACGATCCCCTCGATGATCTCCACCTTGCAGCCCTCGGGCCAGTCCGTCTCCTCCCAGAGGCGGACGAGGCCCTCCCAGCCGTCGCCGCCCCGCGGCTCCTGCTGGACGGTGAGTGCGCTCATGGTGTGCTCCTCAAGCTGTTGGCACCGCTCCCAGCATGCCGAACGGGACCGGTGGGGGTCCACCGGTCCCGTTCAGCCGCACGAGTGAGTACAGGTCAGGCGATGCGGTCCAGGACGATCGGCGTGGCGGAGAAGGCCGTGCCCACCTGGGCGATGTCGTACGTGCCCGCCAGGGAGGCGAGGGCGTAGTCGAACTTCTCCGGGGTGTCCGTGTGCAGGGTCATCAGCGGCTGGCCCGCCGTCACCATGTCGCCCGGCTTCGCGTGGAGCTCGACGCCCGCGCCCGCCTGCACCGGGTCCTCCTTGCGCGCACGGCCGGCGCCCAGGCGCCAGGCGGCGACGCCGACCCCGTACGCGTCCAGGCGGGTCAGGACGCCCGACTCGGGGGCGGTGACCACGTGCTGCTCGCGGGCGACCGGGAGGGTCGCGTCCGGGTCGCCGCCCTGGGCCGCGATCATCCGGCGCCAGTGGTCCATCGCGGAGCCGTCGGCGAGGGCCTTCGCCGGGTCGGCGTCCTTGATGCCCGCCGCGTCCAGCATCTCCTTGGCCAGCGCGATGGTCAGCTCGACCACGTCGGCGGGGCCGCCACCGGCCAGTACCTCGACCGACTCGCGGACCTCCAGCGCGTTGCCGGCGGTCAGGCCGAGCGGGGTCGACATGTCGGTGATCAGCGCGACCGTCTTCACCCCGCTGTCCTTGCCGAGGCTGACCATCGTGTGAGCCAACTCCTGCGCGTCCGCCAGGTTCTTCATGAAGGCGCCGGTACCGACCTTGACGTCCAGGACGAGCGAGCCGGTGCCCTCGGCGATCTTCTTCGACATGATCGAGGAAGCGATCAGCGGGATGGCCTCGACGGTACCGGTGACGTCACGCAGCGCGTAGAGCTTCTTGTCCGCCGGGGCCAGGCCGTCGCCGGCCGCGCAGATGACCGCGCCGGTGGTGTCCAGGACGTGCAGCATCTCCTCGTTGGAGAGCAGCGCGCGCCAGCCGGGGATGGACTCCAGCTTGTCGAGCGTGCCACCGGTGTGGCCGAGGCCGCGGCCGGACAGCTGGGGCACGGCCGCGCCGCACGCGGCGACGAGCGGGGCGAGCGGGAGGGTGATCTTGTCGCCGACGCCGCCCGTGGAGTGCTTGTCGGCGGTCGGGCGGGAGAGGGAGTCGAAGTTCATGCGCTCGCCGGAGGCGATCATCGCCGCGGTCCAGCGGGCGATCTCGGTCCGGTTCATGCCGTTGAGCAGGATGGCCATCGCCAGCGCGGACATCTGCTCGTCGGCCACGACACCGCGGGTGTACGCGTCGATGACCCAGTCGATCTGCTCGGGGCTCAGTTCACCGCGGTCCCGCTTGGTCCGGATGACGGAGATGACGTCCATGAGGTGCTTCCTTCTACGCGCATAGAGAGGGGGAGATGAGGGGTTCAGGAACGGAAGTACGACGGCCCCCCGCCCCGGCAGGGGCGAAGGGCCGTCGGCACGGCTATCTCAGGTGGTCGGGCCCGAAGGCCTGCGGCAGCATCGCCGCCAGCGGGAGGACCCCGTCCGGGGTCTCCACCAGCAGCTCGTCGCCACCGAATTCGTACAGCAGCTGGCGGCAGCGGCCGCACGGCACGAGGATCTCGCCCTTGCCGTCCACGCACGTGAAGTGCGTGAGGCGGCCTCCGCCGGTGGCGTGGAGGGAGGAGACCAGTCCGCACTCGGCGCACAGGCCCAGCCCGTAGCTGGCGTTCTCCACGTTGCAGCCGGTCACGACGCGGCCGTCGTCCACCAAGGCGGCGACCCCGACCGGGAAGCCCGAGTACGGGGCGTACGCCCGGGTCATCGCTTCCCGGGCGTGCGTCCGCAGGGCTTCCCAGTCCACCGTCCGGTCCGAGGTCACTTGCCCTGACCCTTGCGGTACGGCATGCCGTCCGCCTTGGGCATCCGCAGGCGCTGCGCCGACAGGGCGAGCACGAGCAGCGTGGTCAGGTACGGAGCGGCGTCCACGAACTGGCTCGGCACCGAGTCGGTCGTCGCGTACCAGACGAACAGCAGCGCGGCGAAGACCGCCGCGACGCCGGCCTGGATGTACTTCTTCTTGTACAGCTGCCAGACGCAGACGAGCACCAGCAGGATCGCGATCAGCAGCAGCATCGCGTGGACGTTCTCGGCGCCACCGCGCAGCTTGAGGCTGTCGATGAAGCCGAACAGGCCCGCGCCCATCGCCATGCCGCCCGGCATCCAGTTACCGAAGATCATCGCGGCGAGACCGATGTAGCCGCGGCCGCCGGTCTGGCCCTCCTGGTAGATGGGGCTGGCGACCTCGGACAGGTACACGCCACCGAGGCCCGCGAGGGCGCCCGAGACGATCACGGCGATGTACTTGTACTTGTAGACGTTGACGCCGAGCGACTCGGCGGCGATCGGGTTCTCACCGCAGGAACGCAGGCGCAGGCCGAAGGAGGTGCGCCACAGCACCCACCAGGTGGCGGGGATCAGCAGCAGGGCCACGATGGTCAGCAGCGAGATCTCGGTGACCAGACCACCGATGACGCCGGCCAGGTCCGAGATGAAGAACCAGTGCTTGCCCTGGAGATCGGCCATCCAGTCCGACAGGCCAGGAATGGTGATCTTGGCGATCGGCTCGACCTGCGGGGACTGCTTGGAGGAGCCGCCCGGGGCCTCGGCGAACGTGAAGTTCGACAGGTACTGCGTGAAGCCGAGCGCCAGGATGTTGATGGCCACACCGGAGACGATGTGGTTGACGTTGAAGGTGACCGTGATGATCGCGTGCAGCAGGCCGCCGACTGCGCCGCCGGCGATGCCGACGAGCACACCGGTCCACGGGCCCCACTGGTAGCCGGCCCAGGCACCGAACCAGGTGCCGAGGATCATCATGCCTTCGAGGCCGATGTTGACGACGCCCGCGCGCTCGGCCCACAGACCACCGAGGCCGGCGAGGCCGATCGGCACGGCGAGGGAGAGGGCGCCGGAGACCTGGCCGACGGAGGTCAGGTCGTTGGCCCCGGAGATCAGGCGGACCACGGAGACCAGCGCGAGGGCACCCGCGACGATCAGCAGGATCCAGGGCAGGGTGAGCTTCTTGCGGCCGCCCGTGGCGGGCGCCGCCTTCTTCGTGGAAACGGTGCTGGCGCTCACGCCGCGACCTCCTTCTCGGTCTTCATGGCGTGGCCCGCGGCCAGTTCCTCGCCGACCTTCTGCTGCTGGCGGCGGATGCCGTAGCGGCGGATGAGCTCGTAGGAGACGACCACGGCGATCACGATCAGGCCCTTCATGATCGTGCCGATCTCCTTGGCGTAGCCGGCCGTGTCGAGGCCGGCGGACGCCTTGTCGATGAAGGCCATCAGGAGTGCGGCGAAGAAGATGCCGATGGGGCTGTTGCGACCGAGCAGGGCGATGGTGATGCCGGTGAAGCCGACACCCACGGGGAAGACGAGGGTGTACGTGTGGCTCTCACCGAGCAGCACCGGCATGCCGGACAGACCGGCGACGGCACCGGAGATGAGCATCGCGGTGATGATCATCTTCTTGGAGTCGACACCGGAGGCCGCGGCGGCGGACTCGCTCGCGCCGCTGGCGCGCAGGTCGAAGCCGAAGCGGGTGCGGTTGAGCACGAACCAGTAGACGACGCCGAGGGCGAAGGCCACGAAGGTGAAGCCGTAGATCTCGCCCGAGTCGCCGAGGGAGAGCGCCGGGAACCAGCCGGACTGGGCGATCTCACCGGTGGTGAGGTCGTTGGACCCCTCGACCTGGACACCGAGGTTCTTCGGCAGGAGCAGCCAGGCGATGAGGCTGGTCGCGATGGCGTTCAGCATGATCGTCGAGACGACCTCGCTGACCCCGCGCTTGGCCTTGAGGACGCCCGCGATACCGGCCCAGGCGGCGCCCGTGAGCATCGCGACGAGCACGATCAGCAGGATGTGCAGCGGGCCGGGCAGCGCGATGGCGCCACCGACCACGGCGGAGATCATCGCGGCGAGGCGGTACTGGCCGTCGACGCCGATGTTGAAGAGGTTCATCCGGAAGCCGATGGCGACGGCCAGGGCTGCCAGGTAGTACGTGCCGGCCTGGTTGACGATGAGGACCTGGATGTCCTCGTAGCCGCCGTTCTCGACCATGATGCGCAGCGGCTCGATCGGGTTGATGCCCGTCGCCGCCAGCACGATCATGGTCAGCGCGAAGGCGGACACCAGCGCGAGCAGGGGCCCGGCGATGGCGAGCATCAGCCGGTCCTTGTCGAATGTCTTCATCGGGCCTCGTCCTCCGTCGTGTCACCGTCGGCAGCGGCGGAGTGGTTGTCGGTTGCTTCCAGGTGCCCCGAAGCGGCGCCCGTCATGGCGGTACCGAGCTCCTCGGGGGTGACGGTCGCGGGGTCGGCGTCCGCGACCAGGCGGCCGCGGTAGATCACGCGCAGGGTGTCGGACAGGCCGATGAGCTCGTCCAGGTCGGCGGAGATCAGCAGCACGGCCAGGCCCTCGCGGCGGGCCTCGCGGATCGCGTCCCAGATCTGCGCCTGCGCGCCGACGTCCACACCACGGGTGGGGTGGGCGGCGATGAGGAACTTCGGGTTGTGGCTCATCTCGCGGCCGACGATCAGCTTCTGCTGGTTGCCGCCGGAGAGCGAGGCCGCGGTGACGTCGATGCCGGGCGTGCGGACGTCGTACTCGCGCACGATCCGCTCGGTGTCCTTGCGGGCCGCCTTCGGGTCGAGGATGCCCTTCTTGGAGTTGGGCGCCTCGGTGACGTGGCCGAGGATCCGGTTCTCCCAGAGCGGGGACTCCAGCAGCAGGCCGTGGCGGTGGCGGTCCTCGGGGATGTAACCGATGCCGCCCTCGCGGCGCTTGCGCACCGAGGTCTTGGTGATGTCCTTGCCGTCCAGCGTGATCACGCCCGTGTCGGCGGCGGCCATGCCCATGAGGGCCTCGATGAGCTCCGTCTGGCCGTTGCCCTCGACACCGGCGATGCCGAGGATCTCGCCCTTGTGGATCGTGAGGTTGATGTCGTCCAGCAGGAGTCGGCCGGCCCCGACGTTCTCCACAACGGCGGAGTCCGCGGCGGGCGCGGGCACCAGGACCTCCGGCTCGGCGACGACGACGTCGCTCGCGGCGATGGTCAGGCCCGTCACCTGGAGCATCGGGGTGGTGGTCACCGTGGACTCGCGGGTCTCCGGCGAAGGCAGCTCGGCACCGACCATCAGCTCGGCGAGCTGCTTGGTGGTCGCGGTCTTCGGGTCGGCGGTGCCGACCGTGGTGCCGCGCCGGATGACGGTGATGTCGTCGGCGACCTTCAGCACCTCGCCCAGCTTGTGCGAGATGAAGATGACGGTCAGGCCTTCGGCCTTGAGCTCGCGCAGGTTGTCGAAGAGTGCGTCCACCTCCTGCGGCACGAGCACGGCGGTCGGCTCGTCGAGGATGAGGATCTTCGCGCCGCGGTAGAGGACCTTGAGGATCTCCACGCGCTGCCGGTCGGCGACACCGAGGTCCTCGACCAGGACGTCGGGACGCACGCCGAGGCCGTACGCGTCCGAGATCTCCTTGATCTTCTTACGGGCCTTGGCGCCGATGCCGTACAACTTCTCGCCGCCGAGAACCACGTTCTCCAGGACGGTGAGGTTGTCGGCGAGCATGAAGTGCTGGTGCACCATGCCGATGCCGCGGGCGATGGCGTCGCCGGGGGTGTTGAAGGAGACCTGCTCCCCGTCGATGGCGATGGTGCCCTCGTCCGGCTTCTGCATGCCGTAGAGGATCTTCATCAGGGTCGACTTGCCGGCGCCGTTCTCACCGATCAAGGCATGGACCGTGCCCTTGCGGACGGTGATCGCGATGTCCTTGTTGGCGACGACGCCGGGGAAGCGCTTTGTGATGCCGTGCAGTTCTACGGCGAGGGGCGGGCTGGACGCGTTGATGACGCACTCTCCTTGGCGCGGAAGGAGCGGAAGGCAGGGGGGACAGGGCGGGGAGTGAAAGTATCGCGTCCACGATGCTTCTACGCGCGTAGCACTGTCGGAAGTGAAAACTTGCGGCCGGGCAGGCCACGTGGTCACAGAGTAATGATCACAGAACGTGGCTCGGGGCCCGGGAGCGATGTCGACCGCTTCCCGGACCCCGGAGACCAGGACTACATGTCAGGAACGGCCCTACGGCTGGGTCTTGACGATGATCTTCTTGGCGATGATGTCGGCCTTGGCCTTCTCCACCGCGGCGACGACGTCCGCCATCTCCTTGTACTTCGGGTTGGAGTCGGCCAGGCCGACGCCGTCCTTGTCCAGGCCGTAGCGGATCTCACCGGTGGTCGGCTTGCCGTCCTCGACCGACTTGATCAGGTTGAAGACCGAGTCCTCGACGTCCTTGGTGACCGAGGTCAGGATCGAGTCCTTGTACTTCGCCAGGCCGGCCTGGTTGTACTGGTCGGAGTCGACACCGATGGCCCACTTGCCCTTGGCGGAAGCGGCCTCGATGGCACCGGAGCCGGCCAGACCCGCGGCGGCGTAGATGACGTCGGCGCCACCGGCGTCGAGCTGGCCCTGCGCGGCAGCCTTGCCCAGGTCGGGCTTGGAGAAGCCGTCGAAGTTCGGCGGCTGGGTCAGGTACGCGGAGAGCACCTTGGCGTTCGGGTTGGTGTCCTTGACGCCCTGGGTGAAGCCCGCCTCGAACTTCTTGATCAGCGGGACCTCGACACCGCCGATGAAGCCGACCGTGCCGGTCTTGGACGCCTTGGCGGCGGCGACGCCGGCCAGGTAGGAGCCCTGCTCCTCGTTGAAGACCATGTTGGCGACGTTCGGGCCGGTCACCGAGGTGTCGTCGATGATGCCGAACGTGGTGTTCGGGAACTTCGGCGCGACCTTCTTGATGGCCGGGGCGTAGGCGAAGCCGACGCCGATGACCGGGTTGTTGCCCTTGCGGGCCAGCTCGGTGAGGCGCTGGACCTTGTCGGCCTCGCCCTCACCGTCGGTGGGCTCCGCCTCGGCGGTGTTGATCTTGAGGTCCGTCTCGGCCTTCTTCAGACCGGCGTAGGCGGCGTCGTTGAACGACTGGTCGCCACGGCCACCGATGTCGTACGCGATGGCGGCGGACTTCTTGCCCGACTCCGAGGGGGAGGCGGCGGCGTCCGACGACTTCTTTCCGCCACAGGCGGTGGCCGAGAGGGCCAGCGCCGCGGACGCGATGCCCACGGTGGCGATCCTGGTGATCCGGCGCAAGGGGAGGCTCCTTAAAAACCTGACCGAAGCGCCACGACCGGCGCTGGTTTCGCGGCGATCGTAACGCGCGTAGATGTCAGTTAAAGGCCCGTTCATGAGTCGTTATCGGATCGTCGTGAACCGGACAGTGACCGATTGGTGACTCCTTACATGCCCAACCCTTGCGTACCAAGGGCTGGACACGCCCGCCGGGAGTCCCGCGGATGTTGTAAGGAGTTTCGACCGCCGGCTACCTCGTGGCCACCGCGCGGAGCCCGTCGATCATCGCGGCGGCCGTGAAGAACTCCACGCCGACGCCGATCGCGGACTCGTCCACGTCGAAGTCGCCCCGATGCAGGTCACGCTTGGCGCTGTCGCCGGGTGTACGCACCCCCAGCCGGGCCATCGCGCCCGGCACGTGCTCCAGGTACCAGGAGAAGTCCTCCCCGCCCAGGCTCTGCTCGGTGTCCTCGACCGACTCCGCTCCGCAGCGGACCCCCATCGCCTCGCGCAGCAGCTCGGTGATCACCGGGTCGTTGACCACCGGCGGCACCCCGCGCACGTGGTTGATCTCGAACTTGGCCCCGTGCATGGTCGCGATCTCGTCGATCGCCGCGTGGATCATGTCGGGCGCCTCGTGCCAGGCGTTCAGATCAAGGCAGCGCACGGTTCCCGAGAGCTCGGCGTGCATCGGGATGACATTGCAGGCGTGCCCGGCCTCGATCCGGCCCCAGGTGACGGACATGCCCGAGCGGGCGTCCATCCGGCGGGCCAGCAGGGCTGGGGCGTCGACGGCCACCCGGGCGGCGGCGGTCACCAGGTCGGTGGTCAGGTGCGGCCGGGCGGTGTGTCCGCCGGGGCCGGAGAGGGTGACCTCCAGCCGGTCGCAGGCGGAGGTGATGGGGCCGGCCCGCAGCCCGATGCGCCCCGCGTCGACCCGGGGGTCGCAGTGCACGGCGACGATCCGGCCGACGCCGTCCAGGACCCCGGACTCGAGGGCCTCGGTGGCCCCGCCCGGGAGCACCTCCTCGGCGGGCTGGAACAGCAGCCGCACGGGGCGGGGCAGCAGCCCCTGCCGGTCGAGCTCGGCGAGGACCAGGCCGGCGCCGAGGACCACGGCGGTGTGGACGTCGTGGCCGCAGGCGTGGGCGCGGTCCGGGAAGGTCGAGCGGTACGGGACGTGCGTCTTGGCGTCCGGGATGGGCAGGGCGTCGATGTCCGCGCGCAGGGCCAGCATCGGCCGGCCCCCGTCCCAGGTGCCGACGTCACAGATCAGGCCCGTGCCGGACTTCAGCACCCGTGGTCGCAGGCCGGCTTCCTCCAACCGGGCCTTGATCGCCGCGGTGGTACGGAATTCCTGGTGTCCGAGCTCCGGGTGCATGTGCAAGTCCCGGCGGAAGGCGATCAGTTCGGTACGCAGGTGGTCCGGAAGCTTGCCGGGCAGCTCGGGCCGGTCGGACGCGGCGGGCTGGGCGGTCTGGGACTCGCGGGACATCAACTGGTTCACCCGTTGAAGGGTAGGCCCACGGACGGGTCAACTGGCCGGGGATCACGAAAAGTTCATGCCGTTAGGGGAAAGAAACCCGACCTCTGGACGCATGACCGGATGCGCGCGGGGGTAAACTCGCGCGCTCATCAGGCCGTGGGAGCCGCCTGGGCAGGCAGTCTGCGCACATCACGTGCGGTGTCCGTGACCCCGGCGAGGAAGCTGCGGGCGCGCGGGGACGCGGACCCGGTGAGCCAGGCGGGGTCCACATCGCATACGGCCACCGTGACACCGGTACCGGTCAGTGCGTACGGCAGCGTGTGGACGACGGTGGACGGAAAGCTGACGATCGTCCGGCCGACGGGACCGCGCCGGGCGATCAGCTCCAGCGGCAGGTCCGGACGTACGATCTCCAGCCCGGTCGCGCGGCTCAGCGCGCGCAGCTTCTCCGGGGACTCGCGGCGGTGGGCGAAGTAGCGGGTGGCGCCGTGCTCCAGGGTCAGGGCGCGCACCGCGTCCACATAGCGGTCCGGATCCACCACCCCGGTCTCCACGAGCGAGGTGCCGACCAGGTCGGTGCCCCTGGTCAGCCGAGGCGGGCCGAATCGGGCGCGGGTCCAGGCGAAGTCGTTGACCCGCAGTGTCATCCCGCCGTGGGCGGTGACGGGCATCGAGCTGAACACCTCGACGCGGTGACCGCGGTGCGCGGCCGGGGTGAAGCGGCGGCGGGCGGTCACCGAGACGGGTGCGTACGCCAGCTCGCGGATCCGGCCGGGCAGTCCGCCACCGCCGACCCGGTGCCACCGTACGAGGCGTTCGCCGCGGGCGGTCTGGGCCATGAACTCCATGGTGGCGGTGCCGTCGTCGACCACCACCAGCTCCTCGGCGCGCACCAGGGTGAGCAGCAGCTGGACGTAGCGCGAGAAGGGGTCGCCGACGACGACCGTGCGCGCGGCGCGCACATCGCGGGCGAGTGCGGCCAGCGCCTTCAGCGGCGCGAACCGGCTGCCGCGCGCCTCCTGCCAGCGGACCTCGTGCCCCTCGTCCCGCGCCAGTGCGGCCACCCGGCGCAGCTGGCCCCGGGACATCGGGTCGGTGGGCGGCAGGACGACGATCCGCAGGCAGGAGGCGGCGTCCGCCGGCCGGGGCGCGGGCCCGGGCAGGTCCGCGCCGCCGGCCCGGCGCCCCCGCTGGCGAGGTACTCCGTCCAGCTGCGGCTGGACACCGGGGTGCGCGTACGCCCACTCCAGCACGTTCAGGAGCTGGACCGGACTCTCGACGAACGCGAGGGTGGAGGGGGTCACCACGTACTCCTTGTCGGGGGACGGATCTCGTACGCGCCTGGGGTCAGACGGCGGCCAGTTCGCCCCGGACGCGGCGGAGCTTCTTCATGGGGCCGAGCTCGGACTCGTAGACGCGCTTGACCCCGTCGCCGAGGGCGGTCTCGATGGTGCGGATGTCGCGGACCAGGCGGGTGAGGCCGCCGGGCTCGACGGAGGCGGCCTGGTCGGAGCCCCACATGGCCCGGTCGAGGGTGATGTGGCGCTCGACGAAGGTGGCGCCGAGGGCGACGGCGGCGAGGGTGGTCTGCAGGCCCGTCTCGTGGCCGGAGTAGCCGATCGGGACGTTCGGGTACTCCTCACGAAGGGTGTTGATCACCCGCAGATTGAGCTCCTCGGCCTTCGCCGGGTAGGTCGAAGTCGCGTGGCAGAGGAGGATGTTGGCGCTGCCGAGCACCTCCACCGCGTGGCGGATCTGCTGCGGGGTGGACATGCCGGTGGACAGCACGACGGTGCGGCCGGTGGCGCGCAGGGCGCGCAGCAGCTCGTCGTCGGTGAGGGAGGCGGAGGCCACCTTGTGGGCGGGGACGTCGAACTTCTCCAGGAAGGCGACGGCCTCGGTGTCCCACGGGGAGGCGAACCAGTCGATGCCGCGCTTGGCGCAGTGGTCGTCGATGGCGCGGTACTCGTCCTCGCCGAACTCGACCTTGTGGCGGTAGTCGATGTAGGTCATCCGACCCCAGGGGGTGTCGCGTTCGATGTCCCACTGGTCGCGCGGGGTGCAGATCTCCGGGGTGCGCTTCTGGAACTTCACGGCGTCGCAGCCGGCTTCGGCGGCGGCGTCGATGAGGGCGAAGGCGTTGCCGAGGTCGCCGTTGTGGTTGATGCCGATCTCGCCGACGACGTAGACGGGGCGGCCGGGGCCCGCGGTGCGGGAGCCGAAGGTGCGCAGGCGGGAGTCGGGGGTGCTCGTCATGGCAGGGGGCGTCCTTCGGTGCGGGGATGTACGGGGTGGGGACTGCGGTTCGGGCTGCGGGTCGGGGTGCGCGTCGCGGTCCGGGGCGGGGTGTGCGGGGTGTGCGGGGTGTGGTCCGGGGCGCGGGTCGAGCAGGGGTGCGAGCAGTCGGGCGCGGGCCAGGTCGTGCGGGTCGTCGATCTCCAGGACCCGCGCGGGATCGGTGGCGACGGGGAGGGTGCGGCCGAAGAAGCGGTGCCGGGCGCCGCGGAAGCCGGCGGCGTCCATGGCGTAGGCGGCGCCCGTCTCCAGCAGGTCCTGCGGCCGGTCCTGACGGCGGGGGCGGTGCGCCGTGTCGTGGTTGACGCCGGCGCCGCGGCCGTCGTCCCCTTCCCGCCAGAGGAATCCGTGGAACGGGGCCACGGTCAGGGCCGAGTCGGCCGCCCCGGAGGCGACGGCGACGGCGACCGACTCGACGTCGGAGGTGCTGAGGAAGGGGCTGGTGCACTGGACGAGGAGGACCACGTCCACGGTGAGGGAGTGCAGTTCCTCGAACGCGGCGAGCGCGTGCAGGACGGCGGCCTCGCTGCTCGCGGTGTCGCCGGAGATCGCGGTGGGGCGGGCGATGACGTCGGCTCCGGCGGCGCGGGCGGCGGCGGCGATCGCCGCGGAGTCGGTGGAGACCACCACGTCGGTGACGGTCGGCGCGGCCCGGCAGGCCAGGACGGCGCGGGCGACGAGCGGGGTGCCGGCGACCTCGGCGAGGTTCTTGCCCGGGACTCCCTTGGAGCCGCCGCGGGCCGGGATGACGGCGAGGACCCTCACAGCTCCCCCAGCCTGCGGATCACCGGGGCCACGCGCTGCACGCCGTGCCGGTAGGCCCCGCGGGCGGCCTCGCGCAGATGCCCGCGCAGCCGGCGGCGCAGCCGGGACTCCCCCGCGGCCGGGCGCGCGGCGCCGGGCAGTGGGGTGCCGTCGGGTGCGAGGTGGTGGCGGGCGAGGATCCCGGGGAGGTATCCGGGTGCGGTGGTGCGCGTGTAGTAGGGGGCGGGCGAGGGCAGCCGGGTCGCGGCGAGCAGGCCGGCGACCTTGGCCCGGGCGACGGCGTAGGCGTCCGCACCGGCGGTGTCCGTGGCGCGGCCCGAGGCACCGTCCGTGGCGTGGCCCGTGGCCCTGTCCGCGGCGCCGTCGGTGCCCCGGTCCGGGCCCGGTGCGGGCAGGACGCCCTGCGCCGCCAGCCAGACCGGGTCCCCGGTCGGCAGGAGCCCGGAGTCGAGCTGGTCCCAGGAGGCCAGGCAGCCGGAGCCGAGGAAGTGGTGGTTGCCGAGCGCCTCGCGGATGCCGAGGTCGGTGAGGATCGCCGTCGGGATGGAGCGGTGCAGGGATTCCAGGGCGGCGGTGGAGGAGACGGTGACCAGCAGGTCGGTGCCGTCCAGCACCTCGCCCATGTTCCCGTACACCAGGCGGCAGTTGGGGGGCAGTCCGCCGGGGACCTTCTCCGCGAGCCGCTGGTACGGCTGCTCCTCCAGGTGCGTGGTGTGCTCCCCGGGCTTGCTGCGCAGCTTGATCAGCACCTCCCGGTCGGGATGCCGGCGGGCGTGCCCGGCCGCCCGTTCCAGCAGGTAGGCGCGGTCGGCGCGGCTGTCGGGCACGGAGGGCTGGACGGCGAAGACCACCGTGTGGGCCCGGCTCCCGGCCGGCTCGTACGGCGCTCCGCCCAGGAAGGGCAGCGCGGTCTCGGTGACGGCGGCGGCGTCCGCGCCGACGCCCTCGTACACGGCGCGGAACCGCTGCGCGTCGTGGCGGGAGTTGGCGAGCACGAGGTCGGCTCCGTGCCGCAGCAGCAGCCCGTCGGCGAGCTTCTCGTAGACGACGCCCACGTAGCCGGTGACGAGTACGGGGCGCCTGGCCGGGGCGGGCCACAGGGCGCGGGCCCCGTGCAGGACGGCCTGGACGGCCCCGCCGACGAGCGCGAGGACGACCACGTCGTAGCGCTCGCGTTCGATCTCGGCGAGGAACTCGGCGCAGGTCACCTCGGACAGCCGGTCGGCCCGCACCCCCACCTCGCCGAGCTGGCGCGCGGTGGGGGTGGCGCGGCCGCGCAGCAGGAATCCGGTGAGCTGGTGGTCGGGCACGAGACGGCGGGCGGTGAGTGCGCCCCATTTCCATCGCGTATCGGAATCGGCGAGTACGGCGACGCGTTTGCGTTCTGGCACGCGGCAGAAGCTATTCCGCAATTTCGGTGATCGGCCCAACGACCGCACAACAGCGGGTTAACAACGCGTCTACGAAATGCGAAAGCGGACGGGTTAACTCGCCCGCCCCGCGCCGTTCACATGGAATCCGCGTCCGGGCCACGGTGAATGACGGGCGGCGGCCTAATGTCTCGCAGGTGGCCAAGCTCTCTGTTGTCGTGCCGTTCTACAACGTGCAGACATACGCACCGGACGCCCTGAAGAGTCTCGAACTCAACGCCCGGGAGGATTTCGAGTTCCTGCTCGTCGACGACTGCTCGACGGACGGGACGTCCGACCTGCTGGAACGGGCGGCGCGCGAGCTGCCGGGAGCGGTCCACCTCAGACACGAGCGCAACGGGGGCCTGGCCACCGCGCGCAACACCGGTCTGGACGCGGCCCGCGGCGAGTACCTGACGTTCCTGGACGGGGACGACTGGCTGGCGCCCGGCCACCTGGCCCGGACCCTGGCCGCCATAGAGGCTCTGAGCTGCGACTTCGTCCGGACCGACCATGTGCGGTGCACGGGTAGGTCGCGGAGCGTGCAGCGTGTGCCCTACGGCCCGCAGTCGGTGGTCGCCGCGCCGCGCACCGCGATCCTGCCCGCCGACCGGGCCACCTCGGTGGACTATCCGTACGCCTGGGCCGGGATGTACCACCGGCGGCTGCTGGACCGCGGGGTGCTGCACTTCACCGACGGGCTGCGGACCGCGGAGGACCGGCCGTGGATCTGGCGGCTGCACCGGGAGGCGGCGTCCTTCGCCGCGGTGGGGCTGCCCGGCGTCTTCTACCGGCGCGGAGTTTCCACCTCATTGACGCAAGTAGGGGACGAACGGCAGCTCGATTTCATCCGGGCATTCGATCAGGTGCTCGCGGATGTCATCGCCGATCGGGAATCGGATCGACTGCTCCCGAAAGCCGTCCGGACGTATTGTGCAATTATCGCCCACCACGTGGGGTCCATCGAAAGGTTCGAGCCGGATGTGGCCAAGAAACTCCGTACGATGAGCACGGCCGCGCTCGGCCGCATGCCGCAGGACGTACTGGACCAGGTCCTGGACTCGATGGACGTCGAACGCTCCACCGTGCTGCGCCGACTGCGCACCGGCCGCCGCGCCGCCGCCCCCGCGCCCGAGGCCGCCCCCGAAGCCGCCCCGTCGGGGGCGAACATCTGATGCCCACCCAGATCTTCCTGGCCTCCACCCTCTACGGCGCGGCCACGCTCGCCGCGGGCATCGACGCGGGCTCCTTCCCGCCCGCCGGCCGCCGCATCCTGCTGACGAGCAACCACGCCGTCACCGCCGAGGTCACCCCGGGGGTCCCGGACATGCCGGGCTTCGCCGCCCTGCGCTCCCGCTTCGACGAGGTCCTCGACTGGAACCGCGTCATCGAGCCGCAGCACCCCAGCACCTGGGCCCCGCGCGCGGAGGACGTCCCGATGTGGGAGCGGCAGCTGCGCGCGCTGTGGAACCTGGGCGAGGACCGGATCGAGCTGATCGTGGAGTCCCTCCAGGTCCCGCCCGCCCAGAGCCTGTGCCGGCTCTTCCCGGGCGCGGCCGTCGACGTCTACGCCGACGGGCTCATGAGCTACGGACCCACCCGCTTCCGCCTCGACCCGCAGCTCGGGATGCGGGTGCGGCGGGTGCTCCACCTGGACCTGGTGCCCGGGCTGGAGCCCCTGCTGCTGACGGAGTTCGGCGTACGGGTGGAGCTGGTGCCGACGGAGCCGTTCCTCAAGGTCCTCGCGGAGCTCGCCGAGGCCACGTCGGCGAGCTGGGCCACCACCGACGGGCCGGCCACCACCGACACCGACGGTCCTGCCGACGCCGCCGGACCGGCCGGGCGTCCGGCCCTCCTGCTGGGCCAGTACCTCTCCGCGCTCGACCTGATGACCCTGGCCGAGGAGGAGGAGCTGCACGTGTCGATGGTCCGGGGCGCGCACGCCCTGGGCCACCGGGAGCTGGTCTTCAAACCGCACCCCGGCGCCCCGGCCGCGTACTGCCGCCGGGCCGAGGAGGAGGCCGAAAGGCTCGGCGCCCGGCTGACGGTGATCGCCGCCCCGGTCCTGGCGGAGACCCTCTACCAGCGGCTGCGCCCCGCGCTGGTGGTCGGCTGTTTCTCCACCGGGCTGCTGACCGCCGCCACGTTGTACGGGCTCCCGGTGGCCCGGACCGGCACCGACGCGGTGCTGGCCGCGCTGACCCCGTACCCGAACAGCAACCGGGTCCCGCTGGCGCTGGTGGACGCCCTGCTCCCGGACCTCGCCGACGCGGAGGCGGTCCGTACCTGGACGCCTCCGACCCCCGAGCAGGTCCGGGCGGAGCCGGCGGCACTGCTCACCGCCGTCGGGTTCACCATGCAGCCGCAGATCCTGGCCGCGCGCCGGCCGGCGGCCGAGGCCTATCTGGCCAAGCGGCTGACCCCGCGCACCTGGCGGTACTTCACCCGCCGCCGGCTGACCACGCTCGGCCTGCCGGGCGGCATCCCGGCGCAGCTGTCGTTCCTGCCGCGCAGCCCGGCGGTGCGCCGGGCCGTGCGGCGGATGGGGTGGCTGCGCCGGGCGCTCAGCTGACGGCGAGCTTGGCCGCGAAGCCGAGGAAGAGCACGCCCGCCGCCGAGGTGGCTCCGGCCGACAGCCGCTTGCGGCGCCGGAAGGCCGCCGAGAGGCGGGTGCCGCCGAAGATCAGCATCGTCAGGTACAGGAAGCTGCCGGTCTGCAGCAGGCCGCCCAGGAGCAGGAAGGAGAGCGCCGGGTAGGCGTAGGACGGGTCCACGAACTGCACGAAGAAGGACATCAGGAAGAGGATGGCCTTCGGGTTCAGGAGGCTGATCAGCAGCGCCCGCCGGTAGGGCCGCTCGTTCTCGGCCGGGTCGGCGGGGACGGCCGACTGCGCCTCGGCCCGCTCCGCGCGCGTACGCCACAGCGCCCAGGCGCCGCGCATCATCCCCACCGCGAGCCACGCCAGGTAGCCGGCCCCGAGGAACTTGACCACGGTGAACACCAGCGGGCTCGCCCGCAGCAGCGCCCCGGCTCCCACGGCGGTCAGCAGCATGAGCACGGCGTCGCCGGTGAACACCCCGGCGGCGGCCTTGTACCCGGTGCGCACTCCGCGGCGGGCGGCCACGGAGAGCACGTAGAGGGAGTTCGGGCCCGGCAGCAGAATGATCAGCACCAGGCCGGCGAGATAAGTCGGAAGATCTGTCACACCCAGCATGCGCAGGAGTGTCCCACAAGGTTGCACCTGTCGCGCCAGCGTGTTTCACCAGGTGGAACCGGTGGGCTCGTAGGTCCCCCAGACCTCCCGCAGCGCCCCGCACACCTCCCCCACCGTGGCCCGGGCGCGCAGCGCCTCCTTCATCGGGTACAGCACGTTCGCCGTCCCCGCCGCCGCCTCCTTCAGGGCCGCGAGCGCCGCCGTCACCGCCGTGCCGCGCTCCGCCCGCAGCCGGGCCAGCGCCGCGCACTGGCGCGCCTCGATCGCCGGGTCCACGCGCAGCGGTTCGTACGGTTCCTCGCGCTCCAGCGTGAAGCGGTTGACGCCGACCACCACCCGCTCCCCGTTCTCGGTCTCCTGCGCGATGCGGTAGGCGTTGCGCTCGATCTCGGCCTTCTGGAAGCCGGCCTCGATCGCGGCCACCGCCCCGCCCTGGTCCTCGATCCGGCGCATCAGCGCGAGCGCCGCCGCCTCCAGGTCGTCCGTCATCCGCTCGACCGCGTACGACCCGGCGAAGGGGTCCACGGTGTGCGGCACGTCCGTCTCGTACGCGAGGACCTGCTGGGTGCGCAGGGCGAGGCGGGCGGACTTCTCGGTCGGGAGCGCGATCGCCTCGTCGAAGGAGTTGGTGTGCAGCGACTGGGTGCCGCCGAGCACGGCGGCCAGGGCCTGGACGGCCACCCGTACGAGATTCAGTTCGGGCTGCTGGGCGGTGAGCTGGACCCCGGCGGTCTGGGTGTGGAAGCGGAGCATCAGCGACTTCGGGTCGCGGGCCCCGAACTCCTCCCGCATGACGCGGGCCCAGATGCGTCGGGCCGCGCGGAACTTCGCGACCTCCTCCAGCAGGGTGGTGCGGGCGACGAAGAAGAAGGAGAGCCGGGGCGCGAACTCGTCGACCGCCATCCCGGCCGCCAGGGCCGTCCGGACGTAGGCGATGCCGTCGGCGAGAGTGAAGGCCACCTCCTGCGCGGGCGAGGCGCCGGCTTCGGCCATGTGGTAGCCGGAGATGGAGATGGTGTTCCACCGGGGCATCTCGGCCCGGCAGTAGCGGAAGGTGTCGGCCGTCAGGCGCAGGGAGGGGCCGGGCGGGAAGATGTACGTCCCGCGTGCGATGTACTCCTTCAGGACGTCGTTCTGGACCGTCCCCGTCAGTTCCGTGCCCGAGATGCCCTGTTCCTCCGCCACCAGTTGGTAGAGCAGCAGGAGCAGTGCGGCGGGCGCGTTGATCGTCATCGAGGTGGAGACCCGGTCGAGGGGGATCCCGTCGAACAGCGTCCGCATGTCGTCGAGCGAGTCGACGGCGACGCCGACCTTGCCCACCTCGCCCTGCGCGAGGGGGGCGTCGGAGTCGTGTCCCATCTGGGTCGGCAGGTCGAAGGCGACGGACAGCCCGGTGCCGCCGCCCTCGATGAGCTGCCGGTAGCGGGCGTTGGACTCGGCGGCCGTGCCGAAGCCGGCGTACTGCCGCATCGTCCACGGCCGACCGGTGTACATGTTCGGATAAATCCCCCTCGTGTAGGGGAAGTCACCCGGTTGCCCGAGTTCCGCCGCGGGGTCCCATCCCGTCAGGTCGGCGGGTCCGTAGACGGGTTCGACGGGAATTCCGCTCTCGGTCTGTGCCATGTGACGTAGTCCTCCGTGGAGCAAGCGGGCCCGGGACTGGTAGAACCTCCCCCGAGCCACCGCTGGGGTTCCCCAGCCGCGTATCGCTTCGTAAGGCTGCGGACGACTGCCGGTCACAATGGCGCAACATCCCGGAGCCGAGTGCAACTGTCCACGCACGCGGAGCATCACCTAGATACACGACGTAGAAACCGGGGGGACTGCAATGCAGCGCCAGAGAGTCATAATCCGCACGATCGGGGTGGCAACCGCCGTCGCACTCGCCGCGACCGCCTGCGGACCGCAGAAGACGGAGCCTGTCGCCTCCGCCTCCTCGGCTTCGTCCTCGCCCACGGCGGGCACTTCCCCCGAAGCCTCTCCCTCCACCGACGACAAGCCCGGCGAGGCCTCGAAGTCGCCGTCCGCCTCGGCCTCCGCGTCGCCCTCCACCTCGGCCTCCGCCTCCCCCGCGGTGAAGGCGATCATGGCCAACGGTGACGAGAACGAGCAGGTGCGCGAGCTCCAGGCCCGGCTGCGCCAGCTCAAGCTGATGTCGGTCGCCCCGACCGGCTTCTACGGCTCCAAGACCACCGCCGCGGTCAAGTCCTTCCAGTCGAAGCACGGCCTGAACGCCACCGGCTCGGTCGACGAGGCCACCTGGAAGAAGATCGAGGGCGCCAGCAAGAAGCCCACCGCCGACGAGCTGCGCCCCTCGACCGTCAACGAGGTCGACGCCCCGGACCCGCGCTGCATGCAGGGCCGCGTCATGTGCATCAGCAAGGAGAGCCGCACCCTCGCCTGGATGATCGACGGCAAGGTCGTCTCCACGATGGACGTGCGCTTCGGCTCCGAGAACACCCCGACCCGCGAGGGCGTGTTCGACGTGGGCTGGAAGGCCAAGGAGTGGACGTCGACGATCTACCACACCCCGATGCCGTACGCGATGTTCTTCAGCGGCGGCCAGGCGGTCCACTACTCGGCCGACTTCGCGGCCCGCGGCTACAACGGGGCCTCGCACGGCTGCGTGAACGTCCGGGACAAGGGCAAGCTGTCGGCGCTGTTCGACCAGGTGAAGGTCGGCGACAAGGTCGTCGTCTACTGGTGATGCCGTCAGGGCCGCAGGCGGGATCGTGATCCGGTCCCGCGAGCCCGTGAGGCCCGCGCCCGCGGCAGACGCGAGCGAGCAGGAACCGAAAAGCCCGAGGCGCTCGCCTCGGGCTTTTTCCGGTCCGAACGTAATGGGCGCGGGCAGGGCCGGGGGAACGTGCCCCGCCCGCGCCGGTTGCGCAGAGCCCAGGGGTACGGGGGGAACCCCGGCTCATGCGCGGCCGATGACCAGTCGGCTCGATATGTACTGCGCCGCCGGTTCGAAAAGTGTTACAGGCAGGTCAGCGCATGTGTCAGCGGCCGGTGCGCAGGTCGACCGACCCCCGCGGAAGCGTCGGTGTCAGGGTCGGCGCCCGGAGCGTCCCGCCCCCCAGCTGGGTGTCGCTGCGCTTGCCGCCGGCGCCACCGTCGTCGAGCACCGACTTGCAGTAGTCGGGGATCCGGGTGAGTCCGTTGGCCAGGCGCGAGAGCCGCTCGCGGCGTGCCTCGTCGAGCCGGCCCGCCTTGAACTCCGTGCAGAGGTCAGCGACCTTGAGGAGGGTCTCGCCGTCACGGTCGCGGTCCTTGCCGCCCGTGGTGCCGCCACCGAAGGTGTCCCGGTCGATGTCCTTGCCGCCGATGCCGCCCGTGGCGCCGGTGCCGCCCTGGACGTCCTTGCCCGCGCCGGCCGTCGCCGAGGAACCCGAGGAGACGCCGGCGCCCGCGCCGGTCCCGGGTGTCGCGGTACGCCCGTCCGGACCGGGCGGCTGCGTCGCGCCCGCGGTGGGCATCGAATTCGAGCCATACGGCTGCGGGGTGGGGGTCGGCTTCGGACTGGCGCTCGGCGCTCCGCTGCCGATGCCCGGGGCCGGGTTCTCGCCGGCGCTCACGGACATCGCCGGACCGGGGCCCGCGCTGTCGTGCCGGGACCGCTCCAGCAGCCCGGCGCCCGCCGCCGCGGCCAGTCCGCCCACGGCGACACCGGCCAGGGCCGCGGCCAGGCCGAAGCTCACGGCGCGGCGGCGGCGAGGGGCGGGCACGGGAACGACGCGGCCGAGGTCGACCAGGGGTTCGTCGGACGGGGCCGTCGCATCGGGCGCCGCGGCGGGGCGCGCGCCACCGCGGGCCGCGCGGAAGGCGGCCACCGCCGCGGCCTCGCCGGGCAGTTCCGCGCCCGCGGGCAGCGGCGCGTTCACGCCACCCAGGGCGTCCAGGGCGGCACGCAGTCGGGCCGCCTCGTTCCGGGCACGCTGATCGGCGGCCGGCCCCACAGGTTCCACCGGTTCGCCGCGTAGCAGTTTTTCCGCCGCGGCTTCGTCCAGCCACCTGTTGCGCTCGTCGGCCATCACATGTCCTTCTGCGTCCGCCAACGTGAATCCGTCACACCGGTTTGCTCTACGAAGCCCCCGCCCCGGCCGCGCTGCGCGGGTACGGCGTCGAGATCCCTCCCGCCCCCGCCGCCCCACGCCTGGCCACGGGCATTATGGCCGACCGCCGGGCCCGGACCCGAGCCGGTGTCCGGGTCGGGCTCGGAGCCGCCCTCCGGGCCGAGCAGCTCGGCCAACTTCTTCAGGCCCCGGTGGGCCGCGGTCCGTACGGCGCCGGGCCGCTTGCCGAGGGTCTCGGCCGCGCTCTTGGCGTCCAGGCCGACCACGACCCGTAGGACGACGGCCTCGGCCTGGTCCTGCGGAAGCTGCGCGATGAGGGCCATGGTCCGGCCGGTGGAGAGGGACTCCATGGCCGCGCCCGCGGTGTCGCACTCGGCGGCCCAGCTCGTCAGCTCGGTGTCGTCGCCCCCGATGGCGGGGCGGCGGCCGCGCATGCGGATGTGGTCCAGGGCGCGGTTGCGGGCGATGCGGGCCGCCCAACCGCGGAAGCGGTCGGCGTCGCCGGTGAAGGAGTCGAGGTCGCGGGCGATCTGCAGCCAGGCCTCGGAGGTCACGTCCTCCGCGTCGCCGTCCCCGACGAGCGTGCGTACGTACCCGAGCAGCCGTGGGTGCACGGCGCGGTACACAGCACGGAACGCGTTCTCGTCGCCGTCCTGTGCCGCGAGCACCGCGGCGGTCAGCTCCGCGTCGTCCCCCAGCAAAGTCCCCAACCCGTTCACTGTCCTGTACGTGTGGCGCAAATCAGCACGTTACGGCTTTCAAGTACCTCTCGTCCACGAGTGATACAACGCGCAACCAATCCTGTGCGGAGCGAGGTGTGACACAAAACGCACCCGAGGCGCTGACAGGGGTACGGGCTTGTCGCACGAGCCCGTGACGGATGGCGACCGGGGCCTCTCCTGTGGGGGGTGGCGGCCTCGGTCGCCCTCCCCTTCCCGGGGCCCTCACCATGCCTGCCCGTGGCGCTCACGTCATCCTTTCGGCTCACTTCCGGGTGAAATCCCCGAATCGGTACGACACACCCTGCCCTGCGTCGATAGCGTGGCGGTACACCCCCGCCGCGCCCCGAGGAGCCCCCTGCTGTCCAGCCACCTTCCGGCACAGGCCCCAGGGCGCACCTCCCGGACCGGATCCGGGGGAAGTTCCGATCCTTCTCACGGATTCGGGCTGGTTCGGTTCAACGCCCTGTCCCCCGAGATCGTCCAGGCCGTCCTGCTGCACTGCTGCGGAAGCCGGCGCTGGGCGCACCGGATGGCGACGCACCGCCCCTACCCGGATCCCGGGGCCCTGCTCGCCGCCGCCGACGAGGCCTCGTACGACCTCTCGCAGGGCGATCTGACCGAGGCGCTGGCCGCGGAGCGCTCGGCGGAACTGGCCCACGGGGCTTCGTACGCCGCCCTGCTGGCCCTCGACGCGGCCCACGCGGAGTACGAACGGAAGTTCGGCCACGCCTTCGTGATCTGCCTCGACGGGCACCCGCCGGAGGAGCGGGCCGACCAGCTGCTGGGGGCGATCCGGCGGCGGATGGGCCACGAGGTCGACGAGGAGCGCTCGATCTCCGCGGACGAGCTGCGCCGCCTCGCGCAGGCCCGGCTCCGGGATGTGACACGCCGGCTGACCTCGCCGGATGGGCTGACTGCCACGGAAATCGGGCTATTCGCCCCTGTGGGATAGCCCGTACGTGCCTGTTTGATCACACCGATGGCCCCCGCGCAAGGGAACCGACAAAGCGTCGCTACGATGTCCGGGGCCGGAGGACCGTACCCGGCCGGGCCCGACCGACAAAGAAGCCGGCTGGCCCCCGCCCCGCTTCCGGAGGGTTTTCCGTGCCGGCTGGAACGTTGTACCGCGGCCGGGAAGGAATGTGGTCCTGGGTGGCTCATCGAGTCACCGGCGTCCTCATTTTCTTCTTCCTGTTCGTACACGTCCTCGACACCGCTCTCGTCCGCGTCTCCCCCGAGGCGTACGACGATGTCGTGGCTACCTACAAGACGCCGATCGTCGCGCTGCTGGAGTACGGCCTCGTCGCCGCCATCCTGTTCCACGCGCTCAACGGTCTCCGTGTCATCGCCGTGGACTTCTGGTCCAAGGGTCCGCGCTACCAGAAGCAGATGCTCTGGACCGTCGTGATCACTTGGATCGTGCTGATGGGCGGGGCCCTGTACCCCGTCCTGGGCCACGCCTACCTTGAACTGTTCGGGAAGTGACACGTATGTCTTCTGACACTTCTTTCGAAAAGGGAGTCGGCGATGTGGAGGGCGTGTCCCTCTACGACGTGGACAACCCGGCGCCCTACATCGAGGCCCCGCGCAAGCGGACCGGCAAGACCCCGCGCTCGACCCGCGGGAACTTCGAGATGGTCGCGTGGCTCTTCATGCGCCTCTCGGGCATCGTGCTCGTCGTCCTGGTCATCGGCCACCTGCTGATCCAGCTGGTGCTCGACGGCGGCGTGTCCAAGATCGGTTTCGCCTTCGTGGCCGGCCGCTGGGCGTCCCCGTTCTGGCAGGTCTGGGACCTGCTGATGCTGTGGCTGGCCATGCTGCACGGCGCCAACGGTCTGCGTACCGTCATCAACGACTACGCGGAGCGTGCCAACACGCGGCTGTGGCTGAAGGGCCTGCTCTACACCGCCACGGTGTTCACCATCCTTCTGGGCACGCTGGTGATCTTCACCTTCGACCCGAACATCCGCTAGGCAACGGGGCTGAGGCGAAACCAATGAAGATCCACAAGTACGACACCGTCATCGTGGGCGCGGGTGGCGCGGGTATGCGCGCCGCCATCGAGTCGACGAAGCGCAGCCGCACGGCGGTGCTGACGAAGCTCTACCCGACCCGCTCCCACACGGGCGCCGCGCAGGGCGGCATGGCCGCCGCGCTGGCCAACGTGGAAGAGGACAACTGGGAGTGGCACACCTTCGACACGGTCAAGGGTGGTGACTACCTGGTCGACCAGGACGCCGCCGAGATCCTGGCGAAGGAGGCCATCGACGCGGTCCTCGACCTGGAGAAGATGGGCCTGCCGTTCAACCGCACCCCGGACGGCACCATCGACCAGCGCCGCTTCGGCGGGCACTCCCGCAACCACGGCGAGGCGCCGGTCCGCCGGTCCTGCTACGCCGCGGACCGCACGGGCCACATGATCCTCCAGACGCTCTACCAGAACTGCGTCAAGGAGGGCGTGGAGTTCTTCAACGAGTTCTACGTCCTGGACCAGCTCCTGGTCGAGGAGGACGGCGTCAAGAAGTCGGCCGGTGTGGTCGCGTACGAGCTCGCCACCGGCGAGATCCACGTGTTCCAGGCCAAGGCCGTCATCTACGCCTCCGGCGGCACCGGCAAGTTCTTCAAGGTGACCTCCAACGCGCACACCCTCACGGGTGACGGCCAGGCGGCCTGCTACCGCCGCGGCCTGCCGCTGGAGGACATGGAGTTCTTCCAGTTCCACCCGACGGGCATCTGGCGCATGGGCATCCTGCTGACGGAGGGCGCCCGCGGTGAGGGCGGCATCCTCCGCAACAAGGACGGCGAGCGCTTCATGGAGAAGTACGCGCCGGTCATGAAGGACCTCGCGTCCCGTGACGTCGTCTCGCGCTCCATCTACACCGAGATCCGTGAGGGCCGCGGCTGCGGTCCGGCCGGTGACCACGTGTACCTGGACCTGACGCACCTGCCGCCGGAGCAGCTCGACGCGAAGCTCCCGGACATCACCGAGTTCGCGCGCACCTACCTGGGCATCGAGCCGTACACGGACCCGATCCCGATCCAGCCCACCGCGCACTACGCCATGGGCGGCATCCCGACCAACGTCGAGGGTGAGGTCCTGTCGGACAACACCACCGTCGTCCCGGGCCTGTACGCGGCCGGCGAGGTCGCGTGCGTGTCGGTGCACGGCGCGAACCGTCTGGGCACCAACTCGCTGCTGGACATCAACGTCTTCGGCAAGCGCTCCGGCATCGCCGCCGCGAAGTACTCCCAGGAGAACGACTACGTCGAGCTCCCGGAGAACCCGGCGCAGCAGGTCGTCGACCTCGTCGAGCACCTGCGCAACTCCACGGGCAACGAGCGGGTCGCCGACCTGCGTCTGGAGCTCCAGGAGACGATGGACGCGTGCGTGATGGTGTTCCGTACGGAGCAGACCATCAAGACCGCGGTCGAGAAGATCGCGGAGCTGCGCGAGCGCTACAAGAACGTGTCCGTCCAGGACAAGGGCAAGCGCTTCAACACGGACCTGCTGGAGGCCATCGAGCTGGGCAACCTGCTCGACCTGGCCGAGGTCATGGCCGTGTCCGCGCTGGCGCGCAAGGAGTCCCGCGGCGGTCACTACCGCGAGGACTACCCGAACCGCGACGACGTCAACTTCATGCGCCACACCATGGCGTACCGCGAGGTCGGCGCCGACGGCAAGGACTCCGTCCGGCTGGACTACAAGCCCGTCGTCGTCACCCGCTACCAGCCGATGGAGCGTAAGTACTGATGGCCACCCCGACCCTGGACAAGATGGAGGCCGCGGCCGCGGCCTCGCCCTTCATCACGGTCACCTTCCGGATCCGCCGCTTCAACCCCGAGATCTCCGACGAGTCTCAGTGGCAGGACTTCCAGATCGAGATCGACCCGAAGGAGCGCGTGCTCGACGGTCTCCACAAGATCAAGTGGGACCTCGACGGCACGCTGACGTTCCGCCGCTCGTGCGCGCACGGCATCTGCGGCTCCGACGCGATGCGGATCAACGGCAAGAACAGGCTCGCCTGCAAGACGCTGATCAAGGACATCAACCCGGAGAAGCCGATCACCGTCGAGGCCATCAAGGGCCTCACGGTGATGAAGGACCTTGTCGTCGACATGGAGCCCTTCTTCCAGGCGTACCGCGACGTCATGCCGTTCCTGGTCACCAAGGGCAACGAGCCGACGCGCGAGCGTCTGCAGTCCGCCGAGGACCGCGAGCGCTTCGACGACACCACCAAGTGCATCCTGTGCGCCGCGTGCACGTCCTCGTGCCCGGTGTTCTGGAACGACGGCCAGTACTTCGGCCCGGCGGCGATCGTCAACGCGCACCGCTTCATCTTCGACTCGCGTGACGAGGCCGGCGAGCAGCGGCTGGAGATCCTGAACGACAAGGACGGCGTGTGGCGCTGCCGCACGACCTTCAACTGCACCGACGCGTGCCCGCGTGGCATCGAGGTCACGAAGGCGATCCAGGAAGTCAAGCGCGCGCTGATCACGCGCCGCTTCTGACCTTCCGGTCCGCGTGTGCGAGGGCCCCGTCCCCGGTTCGTCCGGGGGCGGGGCCCTCGCCGTTCCCCAGGGCCCGTCAGCGGCGGATCTGGCTGGTGATCGTCGGGTCCGTGATCTCGGTGTCCTTCGCGAGCAGCAACGCCTTGGAGAGGACGACCGCGAGGGTGCGGTCCCCTTCGAAGGGCAGATAGCCGGTCTCGAAGGTGCCCGAGCCCGCGGAGCCGCCCGGCACGATGCACAGGTACTGATCGTTCGGCGTCATCAGGATGTTCCCCGAGCCGAGGTGGATCTTGTACGTGCGCAGCTCGCCCCGCACGTGCAGGAAGCGGCCCTCGACACCGCAGCGGTCGGCGATGGCCAGCCGCGGTACCAGCCGCTCCAACAGCACCCGCCGGGTCTCGGCGCTCTGGTTCAGCTCGCCGAAGGCGTACGAGGTCCAGTACGCGCGGAAGCGTCCCTCGGGCCCGCCGTCGGCCCAGGTCGGGTCGTTGGCGATGCCGGCCACACCGACGAAGAGGTCGACGTCCCGGAGCACCTCGCTCAGCACCAGCGCCGGTATCTCCGTGAGCGGCAGCGGGTCGACGGGGGCCTGACCGTCCCCCCGCCGCATCGTGTACGCGCCGCGGTACGTGCTCGCCTCGTTGTGCGGGGCGTCGATCGGGTAGAAGCGGACCTGGTCGGTCCGCAGCCGCAGATAGCTGCCGGACCCGGTGGTGTCGACCCCGTGCTCCTCCCCGTCGCCCTCGATCCAGTACTCGGCGCGCAGCCCCCACCGCGGCAGCTCGCGGGTGGCGGGCGGGGCGCTGTCGTCCACGCACAGCCGCAGCCTGTTGCGCCAGCCGCGGGCCGCGGCCAGCGCGTGGAACTGGTGCTGACACAGGACGTGTGCGGCGAAGCGGTTGGAGTAGGTGCCCGTGTTCCGCTCGGCGTCGGTCAGCAGGTACACCTCGCGGTGGGCCTGCTTGAAGGGCTGGGTCACGGCGTACCGCTCCAGCAGGTTGCGCCAGGCGACCACCTCGGCGGGCTCCCTGCCCACGGGGTGCCAGAGCTCCACGGTGGCCTGCGCCGTGTCCTGGTCCAGGGGGGCGCCGGTGAGGGTGCGCAGCTGCCCGTCCGCGTGGACGACCGCCGTGCCGTCCACGGTCCAGATGAGCCGCCGCGCCAGGGTCCCGACCAGCGGGTGGTCGAGGTACCGGGCGCGCCACTGCCCGTACGTCCATCGGCGCCGGGCCAGGAACTGTCCGTCCAGCCGTTCCGCCTGCGCGGTCAGGGAGGCGGTGATGTCCTTGACGGTGGCCTTGAGTTCCTTCAGCTCCTCGGCGTGGTCCCGGCGTACGGCGGCGGGCACGCTCCTGAGTTCCTTGCCCGCGGCGTTGCGCCAGCGGACCACGGCCCTGGTCCCGTGGACCTCCAGCAGTGCGGTGGCCTCGCCGACGCGGAACTCGGCCTGACCCACCTCGCTCAACCCGTGTGCGGGAACGGCCAGTTCCTCGATCTCCTCGCGGCTCAGACCGAGTACCGCGGCGCGCGTCTCCAGCGCCGCGTCGATGAGCTTGGCGGTGCGCTTGTACGTCACCCGGGTTCCCAGGCGCGCCAGTTCGGCGAGGGCCGCGTCACCTTCCGTCCGGGCCAGGGAGTTGACGGCGGCGTTGGCCACCTTCGGGTTGCGCGGGCCGATCCCGGAGACCTTGCGCAGCGCGCTCTCCGCCAGCGCGCCGAGCGCGCGGACCGCACCGGGGTGCGGTGGCAGGAAGGACAGCAGCCAGGCCAGGCCGCGCAGGGCGTCGGCGTTGAAGGGATCGAAGGCGTTGTCGACGTCCTGCTCGTACGGGCCGCGCTCCAGGTGCACGGTCCGGGGTCGTCCGACGAGGGCCAGCCACTCCACGACGGCCTCGCGCACGGCGTCGCCGTCGAGCCGGCCGAGGAGCGCCCGGCCGCGCTTCTCCCAGGCGCGGGAGGGCTTGGCGGATCCGGCGGTCCGCGCGTGGGCGAGCAGCTCGTGCCACCGCTCGTCCGCCATCGCCCGCTCCGCCCACTCCTCGCCGACGTTGAGCACGGGTGCGGTGAGGGTGGCGGCCAGGTCGACGAGGGCGGCCGGGCAGTACGTGCCGACGACGGCACTGCGTCGGACGGTCGCGATGACGCCCGGGGTGAGCGGGCGCCCGGCGGCGACCTCGGCGTGGACCAGCGGCTCGTGGTGGGCGACGTACGAGAAGGTGTGGGCGTGGGCGACGGTCTCCAGCTGCGCCGTCCGTTCCTCGCCCAGGGGCAGGTCGTCGAGGCCCTCGCCGACGAGCACGATCATCTTCAGCAGCTTCACCTCCACCTCCCGCGTGTGGGTCGCGCGCCGGTAGTGATCGGCGAACCGCTCCACCGCCAGACGCCGGTCCGCCTCCGGGAGCAGCTGCATCCCTTCGACGTGTCGGCGGACGCCGTCGCCGCGGTACTCGGTGGCGTACACGGTCGCGTCGAGGAACTCCTCCGCCGCCGCCTCGATGTCCCAGGCCATCAGCCACCCACCAGCGCGACGAGCTTGAGGAAGGTGACCTCGACGCCGAACGGCAGGTCCATCTCCTCGTCCAGGTCGAGGATCTGACGGTCCTCCACCAGGACCAGGAAACCGTTGCGCTCGAACGCCGCGAGCGCCCGCTCGGTCTGCTTCCGCGGGTCGATGCGGCGCGGCGTCCGCAGCGCGTACCCGTTCAGGGCGCGCTCGGCGCCCTCCGGGCGGACCAGCCCGTGGAAGACCTCCGGCCGCTCCGCGTGGTACTCCGCGACCTCCTGGAAGATCCGGCGCCGGATCAACTCGCGCAGCGTGAGCCGCTCCTCGACCATGTCGAGGCCCCAGCCCTCGCTGCGGCCGCCCGCGGTCGTCTCGTCGACGAAGGTCACCATTCCCATGGCTCCGACAGTAGGGGCGAGCACCGACAACGGGCCGTGCGGGCCCCAGCGGCGGTCAGGGGCCCCTCAGGGTCCGGTGGGGGTCTTCACCCATGGCCGGTGGATCTTGGCCGCAGCAGACTTCCGTACATGCCGAAGACCGCGCACTCCGCTCCCGCCGCCACCCGCCGGACCCGCTGGACCGCCCTGGTCCTCGCCGGCGCGGCCCTCGCTTCCGTCACCGCCGGCGCCGTCCTGCCGGCCTCGGCCACCGAGCTGCCGGGCGCACCGGGGACCGCTGCCGCCCGCGCGTACCACCCGGTCGACACCGCCGCCCTGACCGCGTTGATGAAGCCCGACGCCGTGGCGAGCGGCACCATGGTCCGGGTGGGCGGGACGGGTCCCGGATGGACCGCGGCCACCGGCCCGCTCTCGCAGGACCCGGCCGCGAACTTCCGTATCGGCAGCATCACCAAGCTGTTCACCTCCACCCTGGTCCTCCAGCTCGTCGGCGAGGGCCGCTTCACCCTGGACACCCCCGTCCAGGAGCTCCTCCCGGGCACCCTTCCGGCGCACTGGAAGCCGATCACCGTCGGCCAGTTGCTGAGCCACACCAGTGGCATCCAGGAGCCCTGCGTGGCGTTCGTGGACGGCGAGGCGCCGACCCCGGAGCAGGTCGTCGCCCACTGGACCGACCCGAGGTGCGCCGCGCCCCAGTACCCCGTGCGCGTGCAGCGGTACAACGGCGCCAACTACTTCCTCCTCGGCATGGTCGTCGAGAAGGTCACCGGCCGCTCCTACGCCGACGAGATCCGGCGCCGTATCGCCCGGCCGCTCGGGCTGCGCCACACGTACTCCCCGAAGCCCGGTGACCGCACCGTCCCCGGCCCGGTGCTCGCCGACGGCGGCGAGATCGAGCCGTGGGCCTGGGCCGAGGGCGGCATGCTCTCCAACGCCCCCGACCTGGAGCGCTTCATCACCGGCCTGCTGCGCGGCCGGCTGCTGAAGCCGGCGCAGCAGCGGCAGTTGTTCGCCATGCCGGAACTGTCCGAGGGCGCGGTGGACCGCTTCAGCACGGGCGGGCTGATGCGCGCCGAGATCGGCGGCACCGTCGTCTGGGGCAAGACCGGCTCCATGGGCCGCTCCACGAGCGGGGTGTTCGCCACCGAGGGCGGGCGTCGCACGCTCGTCCACTCCCTCCTCCCTGCAGGCGTGGACCGCGACTTGATGCGGGGGCGCGTCGTGGCTCTGGTCGGCGCGGCGCTCTGACCTGGGTTGCGGGACCGGGGGTACAGGGCGCGAGTCCCTGTGGAAGGATCGGCGGCATGAGCGAGCAGCAGCCGAATCCGTACACGAGCGACCCCGCCGGCCAGGGCGGTCAGCCCGGCACGCCCGCCACGCCCGGCCAGGGCGACTACAAGTGGGGCCCCGGCGAGGCCAGTTACGGCTACCCGCAGCCCTACCCGGCGCCTCCGGCGCCCCCGGCCTACCAGCCGACCATCGGCGGCGCCGGCATCCCGGCCCCCGCCTACAACGCCCCCGCTCCGGTCGGCGGAGCCGGTCTGTCCCTCGGTGACATCACCATCGCGGGGGACCAGATCATCACCCCTTCGGGCAACATGCCGCTCCGGGGCGCGATGTGGAACGCGACGGACTTCTCGCGCACCGAGGAGAAGATCCCGCCGCACGCGATCGTGCTGGCGATCGTCTTCTTCCTCTTCTGCCTGCTCGGCCTGCTCTTCCTGCTGATGAAGGAGAAGACCACCACCGGCTACATCCAGGTCACGGTCACCAGCGGCGGCCGCCACCACTCCACGATGATCCCGGCGGTGGACGCGTACACCTACCAGTGGGTGATGTCGCAGCTCAACTACGCGCGGTCGCTGAGCATCTGAGGTGTGCGCTCCGCCGGGCCGGCCTGAGCCGGGCCGGCGTGCAGCCACCGGCGGCCCGTCTGGGGGCGCAGGTCGGCCGGTGAGGACCACCGGTCCCCGGGCCCGACCGGCCCCCGACTCGTGCAGGAGCCTCCACAGGGTGCGCGTGCGCTCGCGCAGCGGCAGGTCCGGGTCGTTCCGGAGGGCGTCGGGCCGTACGGGACCCGGCGCTGACGCCGACGCGTGCCGCTCCAGGCCTGCGCGAGGTCGCCGCCCCGCCCCCGCCTGCCCGAGCATGGGACCCGCCGGGGCCGTGCCGGTGGGCGATCCCGAGCGACACCGCCCGGTTGAGGTGGACGCATGCGGCGGCCCTCGATGGCGCACGGCTGTCGCCGCCCGCAGGAGGTACGGGCCGGGCGCGCAGCATCGCGGTGGCTCCTGGGGCGGATGAGCGGTCGGTCCCGGCTCCCCCGGTGCCGCTCGTGCGGCTGTACGGGTTCGCCCGACGGGCGCGTACGCGGCCGAGCTGGAGGCCTGGTTCCCCGGCAGGGCCACGCGTGCGTGCGCCTCGGCCTCCTGCGGGGCGAGTCCCGCCGACGGTCGACCCCGGCCCACCCCCTCCCCCGCCACCCTCGCCGTGCTCGCCTGTCCGGTCGTGGCTCCCTGTGGGCGACCGTCGCCCTGTCCCGGTCCGCCCTCCGCGGGGGCGTTCGTCATGGACCCGGCCGACGGCTTCCCCGTCGCACCCCCCTACGGGCAGCCGGCCGCCCTCACCTGGCACAGCTACGCCCGCTTCGTCCCGGGCCGCCACCCTCACGCGCACCCTCGGCGTCATCACCGCGACGCTCGCGCTCTCGCTGATCGCGAACCGGTTCCACGGCACCCGTCGACCATCGCTTGAACTTGTTCAAAAAGAGGCCTACAGTCATCCCTGTCAGCAGTTTGAACACGTTCAAAGGGGCTGGGGACAATGGACCTCACCGTCGTCACGTACGTCATCTACCTGCTCATCAGCATCGCCCTCACCGTCTGGGTGGCGCGCACGCTCAGCCGTAACGGTCGCGTCTTCATCGGTGACGTCCTGCACGGGAACGAGAAGCTCGCCGACGCGGTCAACCAGCTCCTGGTGGTCGGCTTCTACCTCGTGAACATCGGCTTCGTGACCCTCTACCTCCGGTCGAGCGAGGAGATCACGACCCCCCGGGCCCTCTTCGAGGCGCTCTCGGTCAAGCTCGGCGTCGTCCTGCTCGTCCTCGGCGTCATGCACCTGGGGAACGTGTGGGCGCTGAACCGGATGCGCCGCCGGGGGATCATGGAGCGCCAGCAGACCCCGCCCGTCCCGCCGCAGGCGTGGACCGCGCCGGTCGGGGCCTGAGCCGTGCCGACCGCCACCGCCGCCGTCCGGCGCCTGACCGTCCTCTACGACGCCGGCTGCCCGCTCTGCGTACACATCCGGCACTGGCTGCTCGCGCAGCGGTGGCTGGTCCCGCTCTCGCTGGTGCCCGCCGGATCCTGGGAGGCGCACCGGCGGTACCCCCGGCTCGACCACCCCTCCACGCTCCGGGAGATCACCGTCATCGGGGACTCGGGGCAGGTGTGGACCGGGACCGACGCCTTCATCGTGTGCCTGTGGGCGCTGGCCGAGCACCGGCCGAAGGCGAACTGGCTGGCCACCCCGGCCGGCCGGCCCTTCGCCCGGGCGGCCATGCACACGGCCTCCGCCTGGCGGCAGGCCGTACGTACCGAGGGTCACCCCGAGGGCGCCGAGGGACCGGCCTGTGACGACCAATGCGCCGTCCCCCGATAGGCTCATACACCGTGACTGATCAGAAGGCTCCCAAGAGCGAGCAGACCCGCACGCTCATCCTCGAAACCGCGCTCCGCCTCTTCCAGGAGCGCGGCTTCGACAAGACGACGATGCGGGGTATCGCGAAGGAGGCCGGCGTCTCGGTCGGCAACGCCTACTACTACTTCGAGTCGAAGGAACACCTGGTCCAGGGGTTCTACGACCGGATCGGCGCCGCCCACCAGGCGGCGGTCCGGCCCATCCTGGACAACGAGACCGACCTGCAGAAGCGGTACGCGGGCGTGTTGACGGCCTGGCTCGACATCGCCGCGCCGTACCACGAGTTCGCCTCGCAGTTCTTCAAGAACGCCGCTGACCCGGAGAGTCCGCTCAGCCCGTTCTCGCCGGAATCGGAAACGGCGCGCAAGGCTGCGATCGACCTCCACCGCGAGGTGCTGGCGGGCGCGAAGACGAAGGTGCCGGCCGAGCTGGCCGACGTACTGCCGGAGCTGATGTGGCTCGCGCAGATGGGCCTGGTCCTGTACTGGGTCTTCGACCGCTCCCCGAACAGCGACAAGACGCGGCGGCTCGCCGAGCGCGGCGCGCAGCTGACGACGCGGGGCATCGTCCTGGCCCGGTTCCGGGTGCTGCGGCCGCTGGTGCGGGAAGTGCACGAGCTGTTCGCGGACTTCCTGCCGGGCATGGCCCAGACGGCCACGACGGGGGCCCGGCGCAGGGCCTCGGACCCGTACCCGGACGAGGAACCGAAGACGCACCGCAAGTAGCCGTCGGGGGCGCGCCGGCTACAGCCAGTCGAGTTCCCACAGCCGCCAGACGCCGGTGCCGTCGGACAGGTACTGGGCTCCGGTGACGTCCTCGCGGGACATCACGTAGTCCTTCTTCTGCCAGATCGGCACCATCGGGGCCTGCTGGGCGACCAGCTTCTGGAGGTCGCGGAACTCGGCGGCGGCCTCGCTCCGCTCCGAGTGGGACTGGGTGCGGGTGATCAGCTCGTCCACGTGCTTGTCGGAGAAGCCGTTGTTCATGGACGAGTCGGCGCCGACGAGCGGGGCGAGGAAGTTGTCCGCGTCCGGGAAGTCCGCGATCCAGCCGATGGTGTAGGCGTCGAACTCTCCCGCCGCGTACCCCTTCTGGAAGTCGCTCCACTGCTCGACCGGCTTGATCGTCACCTGGAAGAGGCCGGTGGCCTCCAGCTGCTTCTTGAGCTCCTCGGCCTCGGGCATGTTCGCGCCGCGGACGTTCACGCCGAGGTTGAGGTGGACGGCCGAGGCGATCCCGGCGTCCTTGAAGAGCTTCTTGGCGGTGGCCACGTTCGGCGCCGGGTAGGCGTCGAAGAACGGCGTGCTGTGGCCGGCGATGCCCGCCGGGACCAGGGAGTACAGCGGGGTGACGGTCCCCTTGTGGACCTCCACGGCCACCTTGGAACGGTCGAGCACGGCGGCGACGGCCTGGCGGACGGCGAGCGGGGCCGCGGTGGAGCCGGGGCGGACGTTGAAGACGATGGAGCGGGTCTCGCTGCCGCCGGAGGCCTGGTAGCGGGTGTCCTTCAGGCCCGGGTTGAGGCCGGCCAGCACGGTGGGCGGCATGTCCCGGTGGGCGACGTCGATCTGGTGGGCCTTCCAGGCCTGGTCGAGCTGCCCGGAGTCCTTGAAGTACTTGACGGTGACGGGCGTGTGGGCGGCCTTGCCCTGGCCCTTGTACGAGCTGTTGGGCTTGAGCTCGGCGCTCGTACCGGCCTTGTACTCGCCCAGCGCGTACGGCCCGGAGCCGTCGACCTTGCCGTCCTCGCGCAGGGACTTCGCCGGGTACTTGTCCTTGTCGACGATCGCGGCGGCGCCCGTCGCGATCTTGAAGGGGAAGGTGGCGTCACCGGCGGAGAGGGTGAAGGTGACCGTGCGCCCCTCGGCCTCGACCGACTCCAGGGTGTTGAAGAGGGGAGCCGGACCCTGGTCGGAGTTGATCGCCTTGATGCGGTCGAAGGAGTACTTGACGTCCTCGGCGGTGATGGCGCGGCCGCCCGTGAACTTCACGTCGGGGCGCAGCTCGCACCGGTAGACGGTGAGCTTCTGGCCCACGAAACCGCAGGAGGCGGCGGCGTCCGGCACGGGGGCGTCCGAACCGGGCTTGATGGTCAGCAGCGACTGGTAGATGTTGCTGAACAGGGCCCAGGAACCGGCGTCGTACGCCCCGGCGGGGTCGAGGGAGGAGACCACGTCACTCGTCCCGACCCGGACGGCACCGCGCCCGCCGCCGTCCTCGGGCAGCAACTGCCAGGCACCCACACCGACCACGCCGAGGACCAGCCCGGCCGCGATCACCTTCGAGCGGACAGACCGCATCCCCTGAACCCCACCCCATGACCCGATGACAGCGACGCGCTGTCCGATTAACGGTCATCCCATCACGGAATATCAGCCACCGGAAGGCGAGTTGACGAAGGCCCTGACGAGGTTTGGGGCGGATCAGGCCTGAAATGAGGCGAGTTCGACGACGGTGATGTCGGACGGCGCCCCCACTCGAACCGGCGGCCCCCAGGCTCCGGCCCCGCGGGACACGTAGAGCTGGGTGTCGCCGTAGCGCTCCAGACCGGCGACGGTGGGGTTGGCGAGCTCCGCGAGGTAGTTGCCGGGCCAGAGCTGGCCGCCGTGGGTGTGGCCGGAGAGCTGGAGGTCGACGCCGTGACGGACGGCGTCGTGGATGACGACGGGCTGGTGCGCGAGGAGCACGGCGGCCCTCGTCCGGTCCCGGTCGCCGAGGGCCGCGCCGAAGTCGGGGCCCTTGCCCTCCCGCTCGCCCTGGATGTCGTTGACCCCGGCGAGGTCGAAGTGGGGCAGCTCCTTGCGGGCGTTCTCCAGCGGGTTCAGCCCCAGCTCGCGGACATGGTCGATCCACTGCTGGGCGCCGGAGAAGTACTCGTGGTTCCCGGTGACGAAGAACGAGCCGTGGCGGGCGTGGAGCAGGCGCAGCGGCTCCGCCGCGTGCCCGAGGTCGGGGACGCTGCCGTCGACGAGGTCGCCGACGATGGCGATGAGGTCGGGCTGGGTGCGGTTGACCGTGTCGACGATGCGCTGCGTGTGGGCGCGGCCGAGCACCGGGCCGAGGTGGACGTCGCTGACGACGGCGATCCGGAAACCGTGCGCCGCACGCGGCAGTTTGGCGAGGGGGACCTGCACCCGCTTCACGCTGGGCCCGCGCAGGACCCCGTAGGTCCCGGCCCCGACGGTGCCGAGGGCCACGGCGGCGGCCGCCCCGCCGACCGTACGGGCGACGAACCGGCGCCGGCTCAGCCCGTCGGCCACGGCGGGGCGCTCGGTGGCGACCGGGGCGGCCGGGGCGGTCGCGGGCGCCGCCGCGGCGGGCACCTCCACGGGCTCGGGCCGCTCGGCCGCCGGTCCGGTGGCGTCACGGTGGGCCAGACGGCGCAGTGACAGCGCGCGGATCGGCTCCGCGACCAGCATCGTCAGGGTCAGGTACAGGAGTACCGCGAGCCAGAGGTACCCGGGCCAGGCCACCGTCTGCTGGAGCCAGAAGGGGGCGCCCGCGCGGCCCGTGGTGAGCGCGGCCACGGAGAGGAGGGGCGGGACGATGGCCAAGGCCGTGCCGATGCGCCGGGTCCGGCCGCCGGGGGTGGTGGTGTCGCGGACGAGGCGGATCCAGAGCCAGCGGTGGACCAGGACCAGCAGGGCGCAGACCGCCAGTGCGACGAGGACGAAGATCAGGATCGTCATGCCGAGGTGTCCGAATCCGGACGGCCCGCACGGTCGGCACGGCCCGCGCGGTCGGCCCCGTCCGCCCCGTCCACCCGGGCTGCCCCGTCGGCCCGGTCCGTACGTGATTCACGCCGCAGGGCGAGGACGCTGCGCAACCCGAGCACACCGACCGCCGTCCCCAGAAGGAAGGAGGTCACCGCGAGCGTCAGGTGCACCCAGAAGTAGGAAGTGGGGTCGCCCGCCGCATCGAAGGCCAGGCCACTGCCGTTCTTCCACAGGTTCCGGACGAAAGACACCCAGATGAACCAGCTCCACACCCCGAAGGCGAGCAGGAACCAGGAGGCGGTACGGCTGAGTCTCATGCCTTCAGTATCCGATTCGTCCCCAGGACGGACGCGCCGGGGTGGGCTGTCCCGGGGGTGGTTGCCTCGAATTGGCCGGTCCGCAGCGTCCTCCAGCTCATCGGGATGTACTTTCACCTGCGTGTCTGCCAAGACGACCGCGCTGACGGTCCTTTCCGCCGCGTTGCTGGTCCCCACGATGTTGGTGGCCCCCGCGCACGCCGCGCCGACCCCGCCGGCCGACGCGAAGGGCCAACCGGACAAGGCTCCGGCCCCCGCCCCACCCGTCTCGATGTCCACGGTCGGCGGATCGCTGCTCGGCCAACCGGGGACCCAGGTGAACCTGCTGCCGGGCGCTCCCGCGCTGCCGGCGAACCTCACCGGGCGGTCCTGGATCGTGGCGGACGCGGAGTCCGGCGAGGTGCTGGCCGCGCACAACGCGCACTGGCGGCTGCCCCCGGCCTCGACCATGAAGATGCTCTTCGCGGACACGGTGCTGCCGACCCTGCCCAAGGACCAGGTCCACAAGGTCACCGACAAGGACATGGAGGGCGTGGGCCCGGGCAGCAGCCTGGTCGGGGTCAAGGAGGACCACGAGTACTCCGTCCACGACCTGTGGCTCGGGGTGTTCCTGCGGTCGGGGAACGACGCCGTGCATGTACTTTCGGCCATGAACGGCGGCGTCGAGAAGACCGTCAAGGACATGCAGGCCCACGCCGAGGAGCTGCAGGCCCTGGACACCCACGTGGTGTCCCCCGACGGGTACGACGCCCCCGAGCAGGTGTCGAGCGCGTACGACCTGACGCTCGTGGCCCGCTCCGGACTGCAGAAGCAGGACTTCAGGGAGTACTGCGGCACGGTGAGCGCGAAGTTCCCCGGGCTCCAGGAGCCCGGGAAGCCGCGGGACCACTTCGAGATCCAGAACACCAACCGGCTGATGACGGGCGCCGGCGGCATCACCCCCTACAAGGGCATCGCCGGGGTGAAGAACGGCAACACCACCATGGCGGGCTCGACCTTCACCGGGGCCGCGCAGCAGGGCGACCGGAAGCTGCTGGTCACGGTCATGAACCCGGGAGCGGGCGGCGCGAACTCGGTCTACCAGGAGACCGCCGCGCTCTTCGACTGGGGCTTCGCGGCGGCGGGCAAGGTCAAGCCGGTGGGCGAGCTGGTGCCGCCGAAGAGCGCGGACACCTCCTCGCACGGCTCCCCCGCCCAGTCGCACGAGAACGACCCGTCGGCGGCCGGCAAGGACGCGGGCGGCGGTGCCGGCACCGCGCTGGGTGTCGCGGGCGGTGCGCTGGCCGTACTGGCGGGCGGCGCCTTCGTGATCAACCGCCGCTGGCCCCGCGGCCGCCGCGGCCGGGGCGAAGAGCTGATCTGAGCCCTGCCGGAACCGGACCCGGCCCGGCCTAGCCCGGTTCCGGGACCGGCACCACCTATCAACTCACAGGTTCACCAGAGGACTTCGGCAGGGTTTGCTCACTCCCGTCGGCATGAGGCCGGCGGGAAGGGGGTCCTGCCATGCGCAGGAGATGGTCGGCCGCCGTCACGGTGGCCTGTGGCGCGCTGCTCGCCGTGGCGGCCTGGACCGCGCTCCCGGCGGACGGCGCCGGCCGGCCGGCCCCGGCGCGCGCCCTGGAGACCGCCGAGCTGGACCTGCTCCACACCGCGGGGGAACTGCTCGTCCAGGACTGCATGCGGGCGCAGGGGTTCTCGTACTGGCCGGTCCCGCGCGTGCCGCACCCGGACCTCCGGGACTTCCCGTACGGCGTCGACGACGTGGACTGGGCCCGCGGCCATGGCTTCGGCCGCCGGATCGAGCAACAGCTGGACGAGGAGGCCGCGGCGGGCCCGCGCGCCCGGTACCAGAGCGGGCTCTCCCCGGAGCGGCTGGAGGCTCTGGGGGTGGCGCTCATGGGGCCCGACGCGAAGGGGCTGGCCGTCGAGAACCCGGGGGGCGGCACGCTGAGCCACAGCGACCAGGGCTGCATCACCGCGTCCTGGCGGCAGCTCTACGGCGACGTACGCCTGTGGTTCGGCGCGAGCGAGACCGTGAAGCAGCTCGGCGCGGTGCGTACCGGCCGGGTCGGCCAGGACCCCGCGTTCCGGACGGCGCTGGCCGGCTGGAGCGCATGCGTGGGCCGGCGCGGCTTCCCGGCCGAACACCCGGTCCGGCAGCGCGACGGACAACTGGCACGCCAGGGCCCGGCCGCCGAGGCCGAGGACGTGCCGATGGCCACCGCCCAGGCCGAGTGCGCCCGCTCGACCGGTCTCGCCGACATCGCACAGGACCTGCACCGGCGCCATTCGGACAAGATCCGCGCCGAACACGGGGCCGCCTTCGACGCCATGCGGCGGATGCAGGTGGCGGCCCTGCCCACAGCTCGCGATGTGGTCGCCCGGCACGCCGGGAGCTGACATCGCGTACCGCCGACCGGCGGTGAACCATGCACGGCACTCATTGGGAGGGACCCCACATGAACAAGCTCAGGACGCTCCTCGCGGGGCTCGCGATCGCCGGCACGGCGGTGGTGGCCGTTCCGACCGCGGCGCAGGCCGACGGTGGCTGCGGCTACACGAACTTCTGTGCCTACTCGGACGATTACAACTACCTCTACCAGAACGCCGGCAACTCCAACGACTGGCCGTACCAGGTCAAGAACAAGGTCGACTGGGTGCGCAACAGCGGCAGCGCCGGCGGCCGCGACCACGTCAACATCTACTACAACGAGAACAACACCGGCGCCTACGCCTGCATCGGCTACGGCACCGAATGGAACCTGCGCAACAACGCGAACACCTTCAATTGGACCCGCAACGGGGACGCGAGCGGTCAGGGGAGGGCGGTCCACGACAACGCCGCCTCGCACCGGTGGGTGTACGGCTGCGGCAACGGCACCTGGTAGAGCGTCACGCCGGCGGTCCTCCGGTGGTGCATCGGGCCCCACACCGATGCGCCACCGGTGCGTTCAGGCCGGGCGCGCGGCGGCCGGAGGCCCCGGGGGAGGGTCTTCCGCGCCGTCGCCGCCCGCGCCGTCCGCGCCGTCGCCGTCCCTGCCTTCGCCGTCCGTGCCGTCGCCGTCAGCGCCGTCGCGGGTGGCCGTCCAGGAGGAGACGAACAGCAGCAGCTTCGCCGTGAAGTTGATCCACAGCAGCAGGGCGATCGGCACGCCGAAGGCCCCGTACATGCTCTTCGCCGCGACCTCCCGCATGTAGCCGCTGAGCAGCAGCTTCAGCAGTTCGAAGCCGGCCGCGCCGATCAAGGCCGCCTGGATCAGCCGGCCGCGCGGCGGATCGACGCCCGGGAGCAGGGTCAGGACGTAGAGCAGCAGCAGGAAGGCGGCCACGACGCCGACGAGGAAGGCGAGGGAGCGCAGCAGCGCCCCGCCCGCGCCCTCGCGGGGGATGTCCAGCCATTCGGCGGTCTTCCCGACCGCGCTGGATCCGAGGATGGAGGCGGCCGCCGAGGCCAGGACCACACCGCCGAGGCCGAGGAGGACGAGCGCGTCCTTGCCCTTGCGGGCGAACGGGTTCCCGTCGTCCTCGTCGTCCTTCTCCCAGACCGCCCGCAGGCAGTCCCGCATGGAGCCGACCCAGCTGACACCGGTCACCAGCAGCAGGGCGCCCGCGACGAGACCGACCGTGCCGGCGTTGTCGACGAGCCCCTCGATGTTGAGCTGGTCCGAGATGCCCGGGACCTGTTCGGAGAGGTTCTTCTCCAGCCGGTCCAGCTGTTCCGGGCTGAGCAGCGCCGCGCCGACAGCGGCGGCCACGGTGATCAGCGGGAAGAGGGCGAGGAAGCTGATGAAGGTGATGGCGGCGGCGAGGCGGGTCCAATGGACGCGGTCGAGGCGTTCGTACGAATGCCACGCGTGCGTCCGCATCAGACGGGACGCGAGCGGCCCGATCACCGGGAGTTTCGTCAGCCAGTCCATGGGGTCACCGTAATTCAGCCGACGGAAATAGCCGGGATTGTCGGTTCCGGCGGCTACGGTCGTCGATTGTGACTTTTCCCGAAACGCGCCCTACGGGTCGCCCGTTCCACACTCTGGTCCTGCGAAGGCTGAGATTCCGTGCCCGGCGCATCGCCCGGCTCCCCCTGACCTTGCGGCCCCTGGCCCCGCGCCCGCTCCGTCAGGACGGCGGTACGGTCGCCCCGGCGCCGCCGGCCGTTCCGGCGGCGTGGTCGGCGGGTGAGCCCGCCTGCGCCGGGACGCCGTTCGGTCCGCTCCCGAACGGGTACTCGCGCAGCTTGCGCCAGACCCCGTCCGAGCCCTGCTCGTAGAGGGCGAAGCCCGAGCACACCCACTCGGCGGCGTAGTCGGCGAGGGTCGTGAACGCCAGGTCCATCGCCTCCTCGGAGATCCCGTGGGCGACCGTGACGTGCGGGTGGTACGGGAAGGCCAGCTCGCGGTCGAGCGGCCCCTGGGGGTCGCGGACCTCGCTCTGGAGGCGGGTGCAGGCCGAGGCCCCTTCGGCGATCTTGACGAAGACGACCGGCGAGAGGGGTCGGAAGGTTCCCGTGCCGGCCAGCCGCATCCGGAAGGCTCGGGAGGCGGCGGCGACCTCGACCAGGTGGGCCCTGATCGCGGGGAGCCGGTCCGCCTCCACCTCGGTGGGCGGGACGAGGGTGACATGCGTGGGGATGCCGTGCGCGGCGGCGTCCCCGAAGCCCGCGCGCAGCTCCTGGAGCTTGCTGCCGTACGGCTCCGGGACCGCGATCGAAACGCCGAGCGTTACGGTCCCCACGTATCTCTCCTCCGCTTGTCGCTGTGGACTGCTGCCGCCCCAGTGTGGCGGCAGCACCCCCGTTCGTGCCAGGGCTCTCTGTCCGTAGTTGCGTTCGTCAGTGCTTGGCGGGCAGCAGACCCAGACGGTCGTAGGCCTGCGCGAGCGTCTCGGCGGCGACGGCGCGGGCCTTCTCCGCGCCCTTGGCCAGGATCGAGTCCAGCGTCTCCGGGTCGTCCAGGTATTCCTGGGTCCGCTTCTTGAACGGTGTGACGAAATCGACCATCACGCCGGCCAGGTCGGTCTTCAGCGCGCCGTAGCCCTTGCCCTCGTACCTGGCCTCCAGCTCGGAGATCGTCTCGCCCGAGAGGGTGGAGTAGATCGTGAGCAGGTTGCTGACGCCGGGCTTCTTCTCGGAGTCGAAGCGGATCTCGGCCTCGGTGTCGGTGACCGCACTCTTGATCTTCTTCTCGGTGACCTTGGGCTCGTCGAGGAGGTTGATCAGGCCCTTGGGGGACGAGGCGGACTTCGACATCTTGATCGCCGGGTCCTGGAGGTCGTAGATCTTCGCGACCTCCTTGACGATGTGCGCGGCGGGGAGGGTGAAGGTGGGGCCGTAGCGCTGGTTGAAGCGCTCCGCCAGGTCGCGGGTCAGCTCGATGTGCTGGCGCTGGTCCTCGCCGACCGGGACGGCGTTCGCCTGGTACAGCAGGATGTCGGCGACCTGCAGGATCGGGTACGTGAAGAGGCCGACGCTGGCGCTGTTGACACCGCCCTTGGCGGACTTGTCCTTGAACTGGGTCATCCGGCTGGCCTCGCCGAAGCCGGTGATGCAGTTCATGACCCAGCCGAGCTGCGCGTGCTCGGGCACGTGGCTCTGGACGAAGAGGGTGCAGCGCTCGGGGTCCAGCCCGGCGGCCAGCAGCTGCGCCGCGGAGAGCCGGGTGTTCGCGCGCAGGTCCTTCGGGTCCTGCGGCATGGTGATCGCGTGCAGGTCGACCACCATGTAGAAGGCGTCGTGCGTCTCCTGCAGGGCGACGTACTGGCGGATGGCTCCGAGGTAGTTCCCGAGGTGGAACGAGCCGGAGGTGGGCTGGATGCCGGAGAGCGCGCGAGGACGATCAGAAGCCATGGCTTCATTCTCTCAGGTGCGGGGGCGGGCTCGGGCCCGCATCCGGCCGGATCGTTCCGGGTCGCGGCGACCCCGTCCCTACGCCGCCGGGGTACCGGGCGGTAGCGGTGCGGCCGGATCCGACCCCGACCGAGCGACCGCTTTCCGCCCCGGGTCCCGCGAACGCCGGCGGGGCCGGAAAGCCGGCCCCGCCAGGGGGTACCTCCCAGCGGTGGCTGGGGGAGTTCGAGGCGCGGGGTCCGGGGCGGAGCCCCGGCAGCGGTGCCGCAGGTCAGGACAGCGGGAGCCCCGGGGCCGGGAAGGCGGCCATCAGGTCCGTGACCTCCGCGCGGATCGCGGCGAGGGCCTGCTCGTCCCCCTTCGCGGCGGCGTCCACGGACCGGGCGATCCAGTCGGCGACCAGCGGCATGTGCTCGGTGGACAGCCCCCGCGACGTCAGCGACGGCGTACCGATCCGCACCCCCGAGGGATCGAACGGCTTGCGCGGGTCGAACGGCACCGTGTTGTAGTTCACGACGATGCCCGCCCGGTCCAGCGCCTTCGCCGCGATCTTGCCCGGCACGTCCTTGCCGGTCAGGTCGATCAGGATCAGGTGGTTGTCCGTACCGCCCGAGACCAGGTCGAAGCCGTTCTGCAGCAACGCCGCCGCCAGCGCCTTGGCATTGGCGACGACCTGGTGCGCGTACGCCGTGAAGGACGGCTGGGCCGCCTCGTGCAGCGCCACCGCGATACCGGCCGTCGTCTGGTTGTGCGGGCCGCCCTGCAGGCCCGGGAAGACCGCCTTGTCGATGGCCTTCGCGTGCTCCTCGCGGCACATCAGCATCGCGCCCCGCGGACCGCGCAGGGTCTTGTGCGTCGTGGTGGAGACGACGTCGACGTGGTCCACCGGGGACGGGTGCGCGCCGCCCGCGATCAGGCCCGCGATGTGGGCCACGTCGGCGACCAGGATCGAGCCGGCCTCCCGCGCGATCTCCGCGAAGGCGGCGAAGTCGATGGTCCGCGGCAGGGCGGTACCGCCGCAGAAGATCACCTTGGGCCGCTCGGCGAGGGCGAGGTCACGCACGGCGTCGTAGTCGATGAGCCCGGTGTCGGCCCGGACGCCGTACTGCACGCCCCGGAACCAGGAACCGGTCGCCGAGACGCCCCAGCCGTGGGTGAGGTGCCCGCCCATCGGCAGGGCCATGCCCATCACGGTGTCGCCCGGCTTCGCGAAGGCCAGGTACACGGCGAGGTTGGCGGGCGAACCGGAGTACGGCTGCACGTTGGCGTGGTCCACCCCGAACAGGCCCTTGGCCCGCTCGATCGCCAGCGCCTCGACGCGGTCGATGTTCTGCTGGCCCTCGTAGTAGCGGCGGCCGGGGTAGCCCTCGCTGTACTTGTTCTGCAGCACGGTGCCGGAGGCTTCGAGGACGGCCGCGGACACGTAGTTCTCACTGGGGATCAGACGCAGGGTCTGCGCCTGCAGCACTTCCTCCGCCGCGACGAAGGACGCCAGCTCGGGGTCGGTGGAGAGAAGGGCGGGATGGCGGCTCGCGGACATGGCGGGCTCCTCCGGGGTCGATGTGATCGGTACCCCGCGAGGCCCAGGCGAGCGGCCCTGTATGCGGTCGAGCGCGCACGACTCCCCCGGAGTTGGTTCCCCGTACGCCAGTCGCCGTGCGTACCGGACACCTTAGCGGGCGCGCCGGGAGAGAGGTTTCTGCGTCCGGGATACGAGCGACGATAAGAAGGTGACGCCACCCTCGTCACCGCTGCACCGGCGCTCACCGCGCCGGACGGACGATCGGAGACCCCGTGTCGACAACTGCTGATGCCATCCGCGCCGCGGACGCCCACAGTGCGCACAACTACCATCCGCTGCCCCTGGTCGTCGCGTCCGCCGAAGGCGCCTGGATGACCGACGTCGAGGGTCGCAGATACCTCGACATGCTCGCCGGGTACTCGGCCCTCAACTTCGGGCACGGCAACCGCCGTCTGATCGACGCCGCCCGCGCCCAGCTGGAACGGGTCACGCTCACCTCGCGCGCCTTCCACCACGACCGCTTCGCCGACTTCTGTACCGAGCTGGCCGCACTGTGCGGCAAGGAGATGGTGCTCCCCATGAACACGGGGGCGGAGGCCGTGGAGACGGCGGTGAAGACCGCCCGCAAGTGGGGCTACGAGGTCAAGGGCGTCCCGGACGGGCACGCCAAGATCGTGGTCGCCGCGGACAACTTCCACGGGCGGACCACGACCATCGTCTCCTTCTCCACGGACCACGAGGCCCGTGACCACTTCGGCCCGTACACACCGGGCTTCGAGATCGTCCCGTACGGGGACCTCACCGCGCTGGCCCACGCCGTCACCGAGAACACCGTGGCCGTGCTGCTGGAGCCGATCCAGGGCGAGGCGGGGGTGCTGGTGCCGCCCGCCGGGTACCTGAGCGGCGTACGGGAGCTGACCCGCGAGCGGAACGTGCTCTTCATGGCCGACGAGATCCAGTCGGGGCTGGGGCGCACCGGCCGGACCTTCGCGTGCGAGCACGAGGGCGTCGTCCCGGACGTCTACATCCTCGGCAAGGCGCTCGGCGGCGGCGTGGTGCCGGTCTCCGCCGTCGTCGCCGACCGGGACGTGCTCGGGGTGTTCCGGCCCGGGGAGCACGGGTCCACCTTCGGCGGGAACCCGCTCGCGTGCGCGGTCGCCCTGGAGGTGATCGCGATGCTGCGGACCGGCGAGTTCCAGGGCCGTGCCACCGAGCTGGGCGAGCACCTGCACCGGGAGCTGAACCTGCTGGTCGGGGGCGGCGCGGTGACCGCCGTACGCGGCCGCGGGCTGTGGGCGGGCGTCGACATCGACCCCTCGCGGGGCACCGGCCGGGAGATCTCCGAGAAGCTGATGGAGCTCGGGGTGCTGGTGAAGGACACCCACGGGTCCACGATCCGGATCGCCCCGCCGCTGGTGATCAGCAAGGAGGACCTGGACTGGGGCCTCGCCCAGCTCCGGTCGGTGCTCGGCGCGTAGTCCCGTCCGTCCCGGTCAGAGGATGACGTGGGGCAGGAAGCGGGCGTACTCGTCCGTGACCGGCCCCGCCGATTCCCGGATGCCGAGCCCCGCCGCCTCGTCCTCGACGACCCACGCGCCGAGCACCACCCGGTTGCCGTCGAAGTCGGGCAGCGGGGCCAGGCCCTGGAAGCAGTACCGCTCCCCCTCCTCCGGTACGAACGGCTCCGCGCCCTCGCCCACCTCGTGCAGGGTGACCCCCGCGCCCTCCCGGCCGAGGAGGGGCTTGGCCACGTAGCCGGTGGACCCGGGTTCGGCGAGCTCGCGCGGGCCGTCGAGGTAGGCGGGCAGCAGGTTGGGGTGCTCCGGGAAGAGCTCCCACAGGATCGCCAGCAGCGCCTTGTTGGACAGCAGCATCTTCCACAGCGGCTCGATCCAGCAGGTGGAACCGGAGCCGCCGCCGTGGTCGTAGGTGCCGAGGACCTGCGGGCCGAACTCGTCCGTGGCAAGCCACTCCCACGGGTAGAGCTTGAAGCAGGAGCGGATGAAGCGGAGCTTCTCGTCCACGAACCGGCCGGACAGGCTGTCCCAGCCGATCTGCTCGACGGAGAGCGCCTGGGTGTCCAGGCCGGCCTGCTCGGCGGTCTCCTGGAGGTAGGCGACCGTCATCAGGTCCTCGCCGAGCTCGTCGGTCTCGGAGTGCGCGAAGTGCAGCGGGCCGGGCGGGAGCAGCTCGGCCTGGCGCCGCCAGGCGTCGACGAGGCGCTCGTGGAGGGAGTTCCACTGGTCGGCGCCGGGGAAGCGTTCCTCCATCCAGAACCACTGCGGACTGGCCGCCTCCACGAGGGAGGTGGGCGTGTCGGCGTTGTACTCCAGCATCTTGGCCGGGCTGCCGCTGCCGTCGTAGCGCAGGTCGAACCGACCGTAGAGGGAGGGCTGTTCGGCGCGCCGCCGCCAGGACTCGGCGATCAGCGCGGCGAGCTTCGGGTCGGTGATGCCGAGGTCGGCGAAGCGGTCGTGCTCGACGATGTGCGCGGCCGCGGCCAGGCACATGGCGTGCAGCTCCTCGACGACGTTCTCCAGGGCCTCGACCTCGGGGAGCGAGAAGGAGTAGTACGCGCTCTCGTCCCAGTAGGGGCGCAGGGAGTCGTCGGGGTAGCGGGTGAGGGGATAGATCACCCCCTGCTCCTCGACGGTCTTCTGCCAGTCGGGACGGGGCTCGATGGTGTGCCGCTGCATGGTGGCGGTCAGCCGCCGCTGGAGCCGGAGCTGGAGTGGCCGCCGATGCCGCCGCGGGTGACGGCGGACTTGTCGAAGCTGCCGCCGGAGACCTTGCCGGCGGCCACGTAGCCGCCGTAGTAGTACGAGCCGGTGCCGCCGCTCTTGCACTCCTTGTTGTTCAGGTGCTGCAACGTGGAGCGGGAGGCGCAGCGCTTGTCCGGTTCGTCGCTGCTGCCGCAGGCCACGAGCGTGGCGGCGAGCAGGCCCATACCTCCGAGGGCGACGGCTCCGGAGCGCATGCGGCGCTGATTGGTGCTGCTGCTGTCCATGTCTGCTGTTCCCCCTGGGGCATCGCGTACTGCCGACAGAGTAGAGCGGGGTCACCGGCCGATGGAATCCGGCCGCCGTGAGATCCGTGACCTAGAGTCGCTTCGTGCTCATTGGGATGATTTGCGCGCTCGGTGCGGCGGTCTGCTTCGGTACGGCGTCGGTTCTGCAGGCGGTCGCGGCGCGGGCGGCGGAGCCGGGCACCGGGTCCGGGGTGGACACGGCGCTGTTCCTGCGGGCCGTCCGGCAGTGGCGGTATCTGGCGGGTCTGGCCCTCGACGGAGCCGGTTTCGTGCTCCAGATCATCGCCCTGCGGCACGTCCCGATCTACGCGGTGGGGGCGGCGCTGGCGGCCAGCCTGGCGGTGACGGCGGTGGTCGCGGCGCGGCTGCTGCGGGTGAGGCTGTCCCGGACCGAGTGGGCCGCGGTGGCGGTGGTGTGCGCGGGGCTGCTGATGCTCGGGCTGTCGGCCGGGGAGGAGGGCACGGGGACCGGATCGCTCGCGCTGAAGCTGGGGCTGCTGGCGGTGGCGGGGCTGGTGCTGCTGGTCGGCGTGGTCGCCGGCCGGCTCCCGGACGGGCCGCGGGCCCTGGTCCTCGGCCTCGCGGCGGGCACGGGCTTCGGGGTGGTGGAGGTGTCGGTACGGCTCATCGACTCCCCCTGGGACCTGCGCAACCCCGCCCTGTACGCCCTCCTGCTGGGCGGCGGCGCGGCCTTCCTGCTCCTCACCTCGGCCCTGGCGCGCGGCTCGGTGACGGTGGCGACGGCGGGCATGGTCCTCGGCGAGACGATCGGCCCGGCGGTGGTGGGCGTGGCCTGGCTCGGCGACAGCACCCGCGAGGGCCTGGCCTGGCTGGCGGTGACGGGCTTCGTGGTGGCGGTGGCCGGCTCCCTGGCCCTGGCCCGCTTCGGCGAACCGCCGGCTCCACCCGAATCCGGCCCCGCCGGCGCTTGAGGCGATCCTTCAGCCCCGCCGGCGCTTGAGGCGCGGGGTTCGGGGGCGGCGCCCCCGGGCAGCGCCGCACGTCACGGCAGCGCCGCGGCCAGGGCGGCCAGCGTCGGCGACCACGCGCTGTCCGACGGCGTCCCGTATCCCACGACCACCGCATCCCGCGCGGGCAGCGCAACCGCCTCCGGATGCCGGAACCGCCCCAGCCCGTGCAGGGCCAGGTCCTGCCAGGCCGCCGACTGCAGGACCGACCGCTCCGTCCCCCCGGGCAGGTCCAGCACGGCGTGCAGCCCCGCCGCGATCCCCGACACCCCCACCCGGTCCCCCACCGCCGCCACCAGCTCGTCCCGGCGCCGCCGGTACCGCAGCCGCATCCCGCGCACGTGCCGGTCGTAGGCCCCGGAGGTGATGAACTCCGCCAGGGTCAGCTGATCCAGCGCGCCGCACGCCCAGCCGGCGGGCCCGCCGGCGTCCGTCACCTCTTCCGACAGCCCCGGCGGGAGAACCATCCAGCCCATCCGCAGCCCGGGCGCCAGGGACTTGCTGGCCGTACCGAGGTACACCACCCGGTCCGGGTCCAGGCCCTGGAGCGCGCCGACCGGCTGGCGGTCGTAGCGGAACTCCCCGTCGTAGTCGTCCTCCAGGATCAGCCCGCCCGTGGTCCGGGCCCAGTCGACCGCGGCCGCCCGCCGCGCCGGGGTCAGGGCCACGCCCGTCGGGAACTGGTGCGCCGGGGTCAGCAGCACCGCGCCCGTCGTCGCGGTCAGCTCCCCCGTCCGGGCGCCCTCCGCGTCCACGCCCAGCGGGCGCGTCCGCAGCCCCGCCCGGACCAGGAGGTCCCGGTGGAAGTCGAGCCCGTACCCCTCCACCGCCACCTCCCGTACCCGCCGTGCCCGCAGTACGCCCGCCAGGAGCGTGAGCCCGTGCAGGAATCCCGCGCACAGCACGATCCGTTCGGGGTCCGCGTACACCCCGCGCGCCCGCGCCAGGTAGCCGGCCAGTGCCTGCCGCAGCTCGATGCGGCCGCGCGGGTCGACCGCGTACCCGAAGGCCTCGTTCGGCGCGTCGGTCAGCGCCCGCCGGGCCGCCGACAGCCAGGCCGTGCGCGGGAATCCGCCCAGGTCCGGGGAGCCGGGGATCAGGCTGTACGCGGGCCCCTTGCGCGCGGGGCGCCGTACGGGGACGGCGGCCGCGGGCCGGCGCGGGCGGGCCCGTTCGGCGACGCGGGTGCCGGAGCCCTGGCGGGCCGTCAGCCAGCCCTCGGCGACGAGCTCGGCGTACGCCTCGGCGACGGTGTTCCGGGCGATGCCCAGGTCGGCGGCGAGGGAGCGGGACGACGGCAGCCGGGTCCCGGCCGCCAGCCGGCCGCCGCGCGCGGCCTCGCGCAGGGCCTCGGTGAGTCCGGCCCGTAGGCCGCGTCCGGCGGTGAGGTCCAGTTGCAGGTGCAGGTCGGCGCCGAAAGTGGCCCACGATTCCGTCATGGATATGGACCATATCGGTGGGCCGCCCGACTCCTAGGGTTGATCACATGACGACCACACACGCACACGCCCCCGAGCACACCCCGCGCATGCACATGGCGAAGCTCGCCCCCGAGGTCTACAAGGCGGTCCTGGCCCTGGAGCTCGCCGCCAAGAAGGGTCTGGACCCCGCCCTGGTCGAGCTCGTCAAGATCCGGGCCTCCCAGCTCAACCACTGCGCCTTCTGTCTCGACATGCACAGCAAGGACGCGATCGCCGCCGGTGAGAGCGTCGAGCGCATCGTCCAGCTGGGCGCCTGGGAGGAGTCCCGGCACTTCTACACCGAGAAGGAACTCGCCGCGATCGAGTTCACCGAGGCCGTCACCGTCCTGACGGACGGCTTCGTGCCCGACGAGGTCTACGAGAAGGCCGCCGAGCAGTTCGAGGAGCGCGAGCTCGCCCAGCTGATCGCCGTCATCGCGACGATCAACGTCTGGAACCGCATCGGCGTCACCACCCGCATGGTGCCGGGCCACTACACGCCCGGCATGTACAAGTAGGACCGGTCGTCGCGGCCCGTGCGGTCACCGCGGCCTGAACGACTCCACGGCCGCCGTCAGGTTCGCGCGCACCGCCGTGCCGTCGGTGGCCGGGCCGGCCGCCAGCAGCGCCCACCGCCGGCCGTCCGGGGCGACGGTGATCCGCTCGATCGCGCGGCGGCGGCCGTGCGACTCCTGGTTGTCGTACTCGTACACCAGCTCGCATGACTCGCCGGGCGTCGAATCCAGGGAGACCTCCTGGTAGCCGGGCCGCCGCTGCCCGAGGTCCTGCGAGGAGATCCGCAGCAGCTCGCACGTTCCGACGCTGTCCGGCTCGGAGACGCGGAAGATCTGGATCAGCGCGCTGCGGTCCCCGGGCCGGCGGTAGAAGGAGCCGCTGCCGTCCTCGTCGAGGCTGCGCTCCCAGCCCGCGGGGACGGCGACCGAGAAGCCGGCGTCGTCGCGGACCACCGTGTACGGCGGCGGGACCGAGGGCGACGCGGAGGGCGGGGAGGACGACGTGGCGCCCGGGGCCGTGTTCGGCCCCGCACCGGACGGCGCGGCCGGGCTTCCCGAGGCCGAAGGGGCCGCGGCGGGTACCTTCGGCTCGTCGTCGCGCAGGACGAGCCAGCCCGCCACGGCGCAGCCGCCCACCACCACCGCCCCGAGGGCCACCAGCAGCGGGACCTTCCACGGCCGGTGCCGACCCGGAACGCCCGGCCCGCCCCGGCCACCCGGAACGCCCGGGCCGCCCGCCGGCGGGCGCGGCGGCGGGTACGAGGGCGGGGGCGGGGGCGGCTGCTCCGCCCACTCCCAGCGCTGCGACTGCGGATTCCAGTGGGCGCCGCCTCCGGTGGCCACCGATCAGCTCCCCAGCGAGGTGAGCAGCCCGCCGAGGGCGGCGGCCGCGTTCACCGATTCCACCAACGGGGCCCACCGCTGGAGCGCGCCCCGCAGCCGGGCGGGCAGGCCGGGCCGGATCTCCCCGGCCTCCTCCAGCTCGCCGGCGGCCTCGTCCAGTTCGGCGTCGAGCGCCGAACGGTCGGCGCTGCGCGGCAGGTGGACGAGGGCGATGCGCAGCTCCCGTACGGCCTCCAGCAGTTCCGCCGCGCCCGGGCCGTCCGCCCCCGTACCGCCGTGGTGGACGGTGGTGTTGGTGATGTCGCTACCGCCGATGCTGAAGGTGCTGCCTTCGATGCGGTTGATCCGCACCTCGCCGGTTCCCCCGTCGTGCGTCACTGCCGATCTCCCCTGTCCGTGTGATGGCTCGTCCGATTGTGGTGTCCGCTGCCCCCCACGCTGAACGCGCTGTGGCTGACCGACTGGATGTACACCCCGCCCTCCGCGACGGTGACCGCGCGCTGCGCGAACTCCTCCGTGTGCCAGCCCGCTTCGTGCAGGGCCAGGGTCACGCCGGCGACGATGCGGTCCTGGATGGTCTTCAGGTACCGGTCCAGGTCCATCAGCTGGAACAGCGAGGCGTCCTCCTGCGCCGCCAGCTCGCGTACGGAGACGGCCGGGCCTGCCGGCAGCGCGCCGGCATGGCCCTCCGTGGCGATCTGCCACGGCCCGCGGCTGCCGCCCGACAGGGTGGCGAGCGCCTTGGAGAGCGAGCGCGGGGCGTGCCGCAACGCCCAGACCACCTTGGCGAAGAAGTTGTTCCGCAGATGACGTCGGGCCACGTCGTCGGCTTCCTGGAACGCGGACCGGACGGGCAGCAGCACGTGCGGAGCCACCTCCAGCATCAGCATCCCGCCCTGGGTGTGGACGCGTACGAAGACGGTGATGACGAGGTTCTCGTCCCAGCCACCGACCCGTACCCGCAGGAAGTGGCGGCGGCGCTCCCCGCCCTCCTCCACGGCTCCGGCCCGGTGGGCGTCGAACGCCCGGTCCGAGAGGTCCGGCTCGTACGCCGCGGGCAGCCCGGAGGCCGGGAGGAACACGCACTCGTCGACGACCAGCTCCCGCAGCCGGTCCAGTACGGCCTGCTCGGCCTCCGGTGAGCCGTGCGGCGACGGGACGCGCAGGGCCTCCAGCCGCGGCCGGATCCGGGCCACGATCCGCGCGTTGTCCAGCGGTTCGGACTCCACCCCGTCTGTGCGGGGGCGCAGCTCGACCGACAGGTGCCAGGGGCGGTAGGCCGCGCCGGCGCCGCAGAACGGGTCGTCGACGTCATAGATGACCAGGCGGCTGTGCTGGGTACGCAGGATCCGGTCGCGGGTCCGGGCGAACCGGCTGCCGGAGGCCGGGTCGGCGTTCGGGTCGGCGTAGCGCGTCCGGCTGAGCGAGGTGCTGATGACGCGGGCGAAGTGGCCCCGCTGGAGGCCGACGACCAGGGTCAGCAGGGCGAAGACGATCAGGGCGGTCCAGGCGTAGGCCATCGCGATCGCGTAGCCGAGTCGGGGCAGCGCGAAGACGAGGGCGAAGGGCTCCTGCTCGATCCCCCGCAGGATGTGCTCGTAGAGCCTGAGCGAGTCGTCGGCGCCGCCCACGTTCGTCGCGCCCTCCAGCGCGCCCTGCAGCACGCCCACGCCGACGCCGATGAGCAGCACGTAGCCGCAGCCGCGCAGGAGGAGTTCGAGGAAGCGGCTGCCGCGCCCCGTCCTCTCCCGGCGGCGCACGATCCGGCCGGCGCCGCTGAGGAAGGCGGCCGGGAGGAGCAGGAAGAGCAGGAGGGGTTGGGCCAACAGCAGGCCCAGGCCCCACACAGCCAGGACGGCCGAGGCCCAGGCGGCTTCGGCGCGCCGGGCCTGGAGCGCGTGGGCGAGGACGCGGGCCGCGTCGAAGCCGTAGGAGGGCGCCACGTAGCGCTCCTCGTGCACGTAGAGCTCCTGGATCACGCGGTCGCGGTACGCGGCGTCGAGATAGTTGCCGGCGCACAGCAGTCGGCCCGCTTCGCTGAGCGAAGGGTGTACGGGAGTTCTGTCGTCCGCGGTGCCTGTCACCGAATCCCCCTTTCGGTGTGCGGAGGGAAACGATAAGGCGATCATCGGGAGCACGACAGGCGCGTTCACGCCAAAAGGCCCCGGCGCAGTGCGCCGGGGCCTTTCGGAAGAGCGGATCGGGTCGGGCGACCGGATCAGATCAGGCCGAGCTCGCGAACCGCGTCGCGCTCCTCCGCCAGCTCTTGGACGGAGGCGTCGATGCGGGTGCGGGAGAACTCGTTGATGTCCAGGCCCTGGACGATCTCGTACTTGCCGTCCTTGCAGGTGACGGGGAAGGAGGAGATCAGACCGGCCGGGACGCCGTAGGAGCCGTCCGACGGGATACCCATCGAGGTCCAGTCGCCCTCGGCGGTGCCGTTGACCCACGTGTGCACGTGGTCGATGGCGGCGTTGGCGGCCGAGGCGGCCGAGGACGCGCCACGGGCCTCGATGATCGCGGCGCCGCGCTTGGCGACGGTCGGGATGAAGGTGTCGGCCAGCCACAGCTCGTCGTTGACGACCTCGGCGGCGTTCTTGCCGGCGATCTCCGCGTGGAAGATGTCCGGGTACTGGGTCGCCGAGTGGTTGCCCCAGATGGTCAGTCGCTTGATGTCGGAGACGGCGCTGCCGGTCTTGGCGGCCAGCTGCGAGATCGCGCGGTTGTGGTCCAGGCGGGTCATCGCGGTGAAGCGCTCGGCCGGTACGTCCGGGGCGGCGGCCTGCGCGATGAGCGCGTTGGTGTTGGCCGGGTTGCCCACGACCAGGACCTTGATGTCGTCCGCGGCGTGCGCGTTGATGGCCTGGCCCTGCGGCTTGAAGATGCCGCCGTTGGCGGCGAGCAGGTCGCCGCGCTCCATGCCCTTGGTACGCGGGCGGGCGCCCACGAGCAGCGCGACGTTCGCACCGTCGAAGCCCTGGTTCGGGTCGTCGAAGATGTCGATGCCGGCGAGCAGCGGGAAGGCGCAGTCGTCGAGCTCCATGGCGGTGCCCTCAGCGGCCTTCATGCCCTGGGGGATCTCCAGAAGACGGAGCTTGACCGGCACGTCCGCGCCGAGCAGGTGACCGGATGCGATGCGGAAGAGCAGCGCGTAGCCGATCTGGCCGGCGGCGCCGGTGACGGTGACATTCACGGGAGTGCGGGTCATGGCCTTCTCCGTTAGACAGCTGGCGGTGGGGCGTCCCTGCCCCATGTGCTGGAGGACGCCGCTCCCCAGTAAATCTTGACGTGAAGAGACATCCGCGGTCAGGCTATCCGACCCGGGACCGCGCTAATCCCCGGGTCCCTGTGGTGCACGGCACACGGACCCCGATGTTCGAAGGCGCGACCGGGTCGCGGACCGCTATTCGACGAGGAAGATCTGGCCCGTCCGGTGCCCTTCGATCGACTTGACGTAGGCGTTCGCGGCGCGGGCCACGGGCACGGCGTCGAATCCCGCGAAGGTGTCCCCGTACGCGTCGAGGGACTCCTCGAAGACGGTGGGACTGACGGCGTTGATCCGCTGGCGGCCGGGCAGTTCGACGGCGGCGGCCCGTACGAAGGCCTCGACGGCGCCGTTGACCAGGGAGGCCACGGATCCGGTGAGCAGGGGCTCGCGGGCCAGGATGCCGGTGACCAGCGTGTACGAGGCGTGCGGGGGCAGGTGTTGGGCGCCCTGGCGGACCAGCTCGATCTGGCTGACGGCCTTGCCTTCGAGGCCGGTGCGGATGTCGTTCGTGGTCAGCTCGCCGAGCGGGCGCCACGGCACGCTGCCGGCCGCGCTCGCCACCGCGTCGATGTCACCCACCCGCTGCGCCACCTGGTCGTACATGGCGCGGATGGACTCCGGGTCGGTGATGTCGACGTGGACGTCGGCGCCCGTGCGGGAGGCGGTGACCACGTGGTGGCCGCGCTCGCGCAGGGCCTCGTGGACCGCCCGGCCGAGGGTGCCGTGCGCGCCGATCAGGACGACCTTCTTCGTCTTCGCGTTCATGGCACGAGCATCACCGCGACTCGACCGTTAAGTCCAGCTACCTCAGCTACACCTATCGTTAAGATGAACTCATGCTTGATGTGAAGCGCATGGTGATCCTGCGGGACCTGGCGGAGCACACCCGGGTGACCGCCGTCGCCGATCTGCACGGAGTGACCCCCTCCGCCGTCTCCCAGCAGCTGCGCGCGCTGGAGGCCGAGGCCGGGGCCGCCCTCGTCGAACGGGACGGCCGCGGGCTGCGCCTCACCCCCGCCGGCGCGGCGCTGGCCGCGGCCTGCGAACCGGTGCTGGCGGCCCTGGAGCGGGCCGAAGGAGCGGTACGCGCCCTCGATGCCGCGCCGAGCGGGGAGCTGGCCATCGGCTGCGCCCCGAGCGCCCTGGCCACGGTGGCCGCCCCGCTCCTCGCCGAGCTCGCCGTACGCCACCCCCGGTTGCGCCCGCGCATCGTGCAGGCCGACCCGGAGGAGGCGCTGCCGCGGCTGCGGCAACGCCGGCTGGACCTGGCGGTCACCTACGCCTATCCGCTGCTCGGGGTCCCGCCCGCGGCCGGGACCACCGCGGTGCCGCTCTTCGACGACCCGCTGTGCCTGGCGCTGCCGCGGGACCTGCTCCCCGCCTACGAGCGGGACGGGCTCGCCGCGCTGCGGGAGAGCGCCTGGGTCTCGGCCCCGGAGCCGAGCAGCTGCCGCGAGATGCTGCTGCACGCCTGCCGGAACGCCGGGTTCACCCCGCGCATCGCCCACGAGTGCGCGGACCTGCGGTCCGGGCTGTGGCTCGTCGCCACCGGGCAGGCCGTGTCGATCCTGCCGAAGCTGCTGTGCGACGCCCCGCCGCCCGGCGCGGTCGTACGGGAGCTGCCGGGCCCGGGGCGGACGCTGGACGTCGTGGTGCGGGCGGGCACGGAGACCCAGCCGGCCGTCGCGGCGACCCTGGCCGCGCTCACGTCGCTCACGCCGTCCGCCCCGCTCACCGCACGGTGAAGCGGACCGCACTCTCCATGAACGGGATCGGCAGCCACGGCTTGGGCGCCGCCATCACCAGCGCGAGCAGCGTGATCGCCACGCCCAGCAGCCCGTAGGTGATCATGTCCGTGAAGCGGGAGCGGACCGCGAGCATCCCCACCGAGGGCAGCACGCGCCGCATCACCGAGGCCGCGATCAGCGCCACGCCGATGGCCAGACAGCCGACCCGCGGGTGCCCGAAGGCCGTGGCCAGCAGCCCGACCGCGGTCGCGGTGAGCACGCTGAGCATCGGCCACTGACGGGCCGGCGTGGACACGGCGCCGGGGACGGCGCGACCGCTGCCCTCGGGGCGGGCGGTGTCCCGAGTGATGGAGGGGAAGCGGCGGGACCTGGCCGCCGGCCCCGCCCCGGCGGCCGTGCCGGGAGCGGCCGGCGCGCCGGGGGCGCCGGGGGCGCCGGGCGTGGCGGGCACGACCGGGGCGACGGGGGTGCCGTTCGCCTTGGTCGCGCCGCCGCCCGCCGCGTTCTCCGCGTCCGATTCAGCCCGCACTGGTGGTCCGTTCCGCCGCCTCGACGACATTGACGAGCAGCTGGGCCCGGGTCATCGGGCCGACCCCGCCCGGGTTCGGCGAGATCCACGCGGCGACCTCGGCCACGCCGGGGTGCACATCGCCGACGATCTTCCCTTCCCCGTCCCGGCTGACGCCCACGTCGAGCACGGCCGCGCCCGGCTTCACGTCCTCCGGCTTGACCAGGTGCGGGACGCCGGCCGCCGCGACGATGATGTCCGCCTGGCGCAGCTGCGCGGAGAGGTCGCGCGTACCGGTGTGGCAGAGCGTCACGGTGGCGTTCTCGGACTTGCGGGTCAGCAGCAGCCCGATGGAGCGCCCGACGGTGATCCCGCGGCCGAGGACGACGACGTGCGCGCCGTTGATGGCGACGTCGTGGTGACGCAGCAGTTCGACGATCCCGTACGGGGTGCAGGGCAGCGGTCCCGGCTCGTTGAGCACCAGCCGGCCCAGCGACATGGGGTGCAGGCCGTCGGCGTCCTTCAGCGGGTCCATCAGCTCCAGGACCCGGTTGGTGTCGATGCCCTTGGGGAGCGGGAGTTGGACGATGTAGCCGGTGCACTCCGGGTTGGCGTTGAGCTCGCGGACGACCGCCTCGATGTCCTCCTGGGAGGCCGTCCCGGGCAGTTCGCGCTGGATGGAGGCGATGCCGACCTCGGCGCAGTCCTTGTGCTTGCCGTTCACGTACCAGCGGCTGCCCGGATCGTCACCGACCAGGAGGGTGCCGAGGCCGGGGGTGATGCCCCGGGCCTTCAGGGCCGCCACGCGGGCGGTCAGTTCGGACTTGATCGCTGCGGCGGTGGCCTTGCCATCGAGAATCTGGGCGGTCATGCCCCCATCCTCCCGGATGAGGTGGCCCCGGTTCCAGTCAAGGCACTCGCAGGGGCTCAGGGTTCATTGCACTTGCACAACAAGTCACGGCGCGTAGCCCAACCGGCTGGACAAGTAACGGCCGCGCGGACCACGATGAAACGACTGAGTGCCGCGGGCAGTGCCGGGGGGCGGACCGCACCGTGCAGGATTCCTCCGCGCTCGTGCCGTGCGTCCCTGCACCACACGGAGGAACACCCCACATGAGCTTCGGCGACCCGCACAACCCTTATGGACAGCAGCCCCAGGCCCCGCAGGGCCAGCCCGGCTACGGCTACCCCCAGCAGGCCCCCCAGGGCGTCCCGCCGCAGGGCGGCTACGCCTACCCGCAGCAGGCCCCGCAGGCCTACCCGGGTGGCTATCCGGGCGGTCCGGGCGGATACCCCGGGGCCCAGATGGAGATGCCGGGCGGGGCGAAGGCCGCGCGCGTCATCCTCTTCATCGTGGGTGCCCTGCAGGCGCTCGGCGGCCTGTTCTTCATCATCGGCGGTGCCGTGTTCGCCGCGGCGCTCTCGGACTCCTCCAGCTCCTCCGCCGAGGACGCGGGCGCCATCGCGGGCACCGCGGGCGTCGTCGTGGGCGTCCTGTTCATCGGCTTCGCCCTGTGGCCCATCCTGACCGCGGCCAAGCTGGGCAAGGGCCGTGGCGGCGTACGCGTCTCCGGCATCATCTACGGCTCGCTCCAGACCCTCTTCGCCGTGCTCGGCATCCTGGTGAACCTGGTCGCGCTCGGCGCGAGCGAGCACACCACGGGCTCCGGCGGCCTCACCGCCGTCTCCGTGCTGCCGTCGCTGATCTCGCTCGCCCTCGGCCTCACGATCATCATCGGCCTCGCCAAGGCCGGGGACTACTTCCGCCGCCCCCAGTACTGAGCCGCCCCCTCCGCGCACGGCGAAGGCCGCGACCCGCACTGCGGGTCGCGGCCTTCGCCGTGTCGGGGTGGGCCGGACTCAGTGGAAGAAGTGCCGGGTCCCGGTGAAGTACATGGTCACGCCGGCCTTCTGCGCGGCCTCGACGACCAGCTCGTCACGGACCGAACCGCCCGGCTGGACCACGGCCTTGATACCCGCGGCCGTCAGGATCTCCAGCCCGTCCGGGAACGGGAAGAAGGCGTCGGACGCGGCGTACGAGCCCTGCGCGCGCTCGGCGCCCGCCCGCTCGACGGCGAGCTTCGCCGAGTCGACACGGTTGACCTGGCCCATGCCGACGCCGACCGAGGCGCCGTCCTTGGCGAGCAGGATCGCGTTGGACTTGACGGCCCGGCAGGCCTTCCACGCGAAGGCCAGCTCGGCGAGCTCCGCCGGGGACAGGCCGTCGCCGGTGGCCAGGGTCCAGTTGGCCGGGTCGTCGCCCTCGGCCTGGAAGACGTCCGACTGCTGGAGCAGCACGCCGCCGGAGATGGGCTTGAGGTCGCCCGGCTGGTGCGGGTGACCGTCCACCTTCAGGACGCGGATGTTCTTCTTCTTGGCCAGGATCTCGACCGCGCCGTCCTCGTAGGCGGGGGCGGCGATGACCTCGGTGAAGATCTCCGCGACCTGCTCGGCGAGCTCGACGGTCACCGGGCGGTTGACCGCGATGACGCCACCGAAGGCCGACAGCGGGTCGCAGGCGTGCGCCTTGCGGTGGGCCGCGGCGACGTCCGTGTCGACCGCGATGCCGCACGGGTTGGCGTGCTTGATGATCGCGACGCAGGGCTCTTCGTGGTCGTAGGCGGCGCGACGCGCGGCCTCGGTGTCCACGTAGTTGTTGAAGGACATCTCCTTGCCGTGCAGCTGCTCGGCGTTGGCGAGTCCGCCCGGCTGTCCGTCCGTGTAGAGGGCGGCGGCCTGGTGCGGGTTCTCGCCGTAGCGCAGGGTCGACTTGCGCTCCCAGGCGCCGGCCAGGAACTCGGGCAGGACCGCCTCGGGCTCCGGGGCGTACGCGTTCGTGAACCAGGAGGCCACGGCCACGTCGTAGGCGGCGGTGTGCTGGAAGGCCTCGGCCGCGAGCCGCTTGCGGGCGGTCAGGTCGAAGCCCCCGCCCTGGGCCGCCGCGATGACGTCGGCGTAGCGGGCCGGGCTGGTGACGACCGCGACGGAGGGGTGGTTCTTGGCGGCGGCGCGGACCATCGACGGGCCGCCGATGTCGATCTGCTCCACGCACTCGTCGGGGGTGGCACCCGACTGGACGGTCGCCAGGAAGGGGTAGAGGTTGACGATCACCAGATCGAAGGGCTCGACGCCCAGCTCGGCGAGCTGGTTGCGGTGGTCCTCCAGGCGCAGGTCGGCGAGGATGCCGGCGTGCACGCGCGGGTGCAGGGTCTTGACCCGGCCGTCCAGGCACTCGGGGAAGCCGGTCAGCTCCTCCACCTTGGTGACGGGCACCCCGGTGGCGGCGATCTTCGAGGCGGTGGAACCGGTGGAGACGAGCGCGACGCCCGCCTCGTGCAGCCCGCGGGCCAGCTCTTCCAGTCCCGTCTTGTCGTAGACGCTGATGAGCGCACGCCGGATCGGCCGCTGGTTCGTGGTCGGGTCGTTGCTCGCTGCGGTGTCTGCGGCGGTCACTGGATTGTTACCTTTCGTCCCTCAATGCGGTAGCCGTGCCGGGCCAGGCGCCCCACGACATCGACGAGCAGCTGGCGCTCGACTTCCTTGATGCGCTCATGGAGAGCGGCTTCGTCCTCCCCGTCCCGGATCTCGACCACACCCTGGGCGATGATCGGACCGGTGTCCACGCCGCTGTCCACGAAGTGGACCGTGCAGCCGGTGACCTTCGCCCCGTAGGCGAGGGCGTCCCGTACGCCGTGCGCGCCGGGGAAGGCCGGGAGGAGGGCGGGGTGGGTGTTGATGAACCGGCCGCCGAAGCGGTCGATGAACACCTTGCCCACGATCTTCATGAATCCTGCGGACACGACGAGGTCCGGCGCGTAGGCGTCGGTGGCCTCCGTGAGGGCGACATCCCACTCCGCGCGGCCGCCGTAGCCCTTGACCGGGCAGACGAAGGTGGGGATCCCCGCCTTCTCCGCCCGCTCCAGGCCGGCGATGTTCTCGCGGTCGGCCCCCACGGCGACGACTTCGGCGCCGAAGCCCTCGGATCCGCCGGGGTGGGCGTCGATGGCGTCGAGCAGGGCCTGGAGGTTGGTGCCGGAACCGGAGACCAGCACGACCAGGCGGGAGGCGGCCATGGGAGGCCCTTTCTCGCGGGATTGCGGTGTTCGTCTTGTGCGGTCATACGAAACTTCGGGGTACCGGTATATGGGGAACCATACGAAGCCACCGACCGCCTGCAACGATACCGGTACACCGGACAGCCCCCGAGGGACGGGGGGACGGCCGGGCGGTAGCGTCTGGCGTACAAGCCACGAACTGGCCTCACCTCGCCACGACGTCCCGCGACGTCCATGACACAGGGGAAGAAACACACCCGATGCCGGACCGCCGTCAGCCCGACTCCCCCACCGACGACAACCCCTTCGCGGCTCCGCCGGAAGGCCGGCCCGACCAGCCGTGGCAGCCGCGCAGCGGTGGTGGCGGCGACAACGGCGACGGCGACGACCGCAAGGACTCGGACGGCGGGCGGGGTCCGGCGCGCTGGGATCCGACGGACCCGATCCAACGCCGCGCCCGCTACGCGCTGCTGGCCGGCATGTGGGGCTTCTTCTTCGGGATCTTCGGGATCCCCTCGGTCGGGCTGCTGCTCGGGGCACTCGCCCTGTACTGGGGCATCAGCGCACTGCGCGGCAAGCCCGCACCGGCGACCGCCGAGGGCGCCCCCGCGGCCCCGACCGGCCTGGACGCCCTGGGCCCCGCGGCCCGCCCGCAGCGCACCGCCGCGGTGAGCGGCCTGGTCACGGCCTCGCTGGCGATCCTGCTGGCGTTCAGCTCGTACGCCCTGCAGCTCGCCTACAAGGACTTCTACGTCTGCCGCGACGACGCCCTCACCAAGTCGGCGGAACTCCAGTGCAACACCCTCCTCCCGGACAACCTGGTGGGCGACGTCCTGAAGGTCCGCCAGTAGACCACCGACTCGGCCACGCCGGCGTTTGAGGCGCGGGGTCCGGGGCGGAGCCCCAGCGGGCGGCGCCCTGATTCAGCCTCGCCGGCGTTTGAGGCGCGGGGTCTGGGGCGGAGCCCCAGCGGCGGCCCCGCACCCGTCTCCCACCCGAACGGCCTACTCCGGTGGCGGCTTTCGCCGGGCCAGTACCCGTGCCCCGACCACCGGCGGAGCCAAGGGCGCTGACACCGGCTCAGGCGGCTTCGGCGCCAGCAGGCCCGGATCCAGATCCAGCCCGGACACCACGGTCACGGCCCGCCGTCCCGGCACAGCGGGCGCAGCGAGCGCAGCCACCGGCACAGCGGGCGCAGCCACCGGCTCCGGCACAGGCGCCACCGGAACCACAGGAACCGCCGGAGGCACCGGCGCGGGCGCCGCCATCTCCGGAACCAGCGCCCCCGCGGCCTTCCGCAGCGCCGCCCACCGGATCTCCCGCACCCCGCTGTCGTGCCACCGGTCGTCCACGGCCCCCGCCTCATCGGCGTCCAAGCCCTCCGGCCCGATGGCCGGGCGGGTCCGCCACGCGTGCACCGCCACCGCGACCGGCACGGCCAGTACCGCCGTCCAGGCGAAGGCCGCCACCCCGGTGGTCCACCACATCGGACCGAATTCCGAGAGCCGCCGCGAGCCCAGCGGCCCCGCCGAGGCCGCCGCGAGCCCGGCCATCGTCAGGCCGCACACCACCGCCCCGAGGGCCGCCGTGAGCGCCGTCTCCCCGTACGAGACCTCGCGCGCCCGGCGTACCGCGAACCACCCCACCGCGAGCCCGGCGACCACCGGCACTCCGGCGGCCGCCCAGGTCAGCGGGGTTCCGGGCCCCTCGGCCGGGAGCGCCGCCAACAGCGGGAAGCGGGGCAGCGCGGGCGCGCCCGGGAAGCCGAGCGGGGTGGCCGTGACGCCGGAGCCCAGGGCGAAGCCGGGCCCGAGGGCGTAGGCAGCTCCCCAGACCATGGCGTTGGGGATCAGGGTGAGCGCGAGCAGCAGGACGGCGAAGCGTCCCGACCACACCCCGGTCAGTGACAGGAAGGACGCCTGGACCTCGGCGCCGTGCCACGCGAGCGAGGCTCCGACGACGAGCGCGCCGCCGCCCAGGAGCACCAGGGATCCGCCCGCGCCCGCCCGGAGCGCGAGGGCGTATCGGGGGCGCACAAAGGCTTTCCGCACGCCCCCTGGGAGCCAGGACGGCAGTGGCCCGAGCGGCCGCCCCCGGGCTCCCCACACCCCGCCGGCGGCGGCGAGCACGGCCACGAGAGGGATGTGCCAGGCCGCGCTGATGGGGTCGGCCGGCATGGGGCCACCGGCGGCGTACACCGTGGCGAGGGCGCCGACGGCGAGATATCCGCAGAGCACGGCCGAGAACACGGCCGCGGCGGGCAGCACTTCCTCGTCGTCCTCCTCGGCGGCGCTCCCCAGCCGGGCGGCCCGCCGCATGAGCAGCACGGGCAGCGCGACGAGGAGCAGGGGCGTCATTCCGACGGGTGCGGGGATGCCGGACAGGGTGTCGTAGCGCACCAGCTCCGCCCCGTGGGCGAGCAGCCACAGCCCGGCGGCCAGGTGCAGGGCCCCGCCGGGGCCGCTGTCGGGGTAGGGGGAGCTGATCCACAGCACGATGACGAGCACGGCGAGGAAGCCGAGCCCGAGTCCGGCCGCCACGGCGCCGCCCACGACGCATGCGGCGGCGGCCGGTGAACGGCGTCGCACGCCGGCTCGCGGGGCCGCCGGCAACGGGGTCCCGCGTTCGGTCACTTGGGTCACCCCGCCATGGTGCCAACGACACGCGCTATGGACGGGTAACAGGCGAATGCCCGTGGTGTCGCTCAATATACGTTTATGTACTTTTTCGCCCAGAGCTGTCGGTGTGCGGGGAGTGTGGCATGACACGAAGCGTCGAGACGACCTCCTCAGAGGACTCGGAGCTGAGCCTGCCGGCCCCCAAGGAGCGCCGCCGACTGCGCGAGGCGGCGGAACTGACGCACGATGAGGTCGCCGCGGCCGTGGGTGTCACCGCGGCGACCGTCCGCTCCTGGGAATCGGGCCGCACGGACCCGCGCGGGCGCAAGCGAGAGCTGTACACGCAGTTCCTGGCGCGCCTGTCCGCCCGGCCGCAGGACGGTGGTCCGGCCGGGGCGCCCGGGGAGGCGAAGACGGCCAGGGCTGCGGAGGAACCCGCCGCCGACCCCCCTGTCCCGGACCGGCCGACCCCGGACGGGCCGACCTCGGACACGCAGGCCCCGGACCGACCGGCCCTGGACCGACCCGCCCCGGACCGACCGGCCCCGGACCTGCCGACCTCGGACGCGCCGACCTCCGACGCGCGGACCGAGCCCGAGCGGCTCCCCGCCGAGCCCCCCGCGCGGGTCCCGGTGCCGGGCCCGGCCGAGGCCTTCGACGGCCTCTACGCCCTCGCCGCCCGCGACCTCACCCGGCAGGCCTACCTGCTCACCGGCCGTCGGGCGCTCGCCCTGGAGGCGGTGGAGAAAGCCTTCGTCCAGGCCTGGGACCGGTGGCCCGAGGTGGCCACCGACCCGGACCCGGTGGGTTGGGTGCGCGCGATCGCCTACGAGTACGCGCTCTCCCCCTGGCACCGCTTCCGGCGCGCCCATCGGCATCTCGACAAGCCGCCCGCCGAGCCCGCCGACCGGATCCTGCTCGACGCCCTGCTCTCGCTGTCGCCCGCGAACCGCCGTACCGTCCTGCTCTACGACGGCGTCGGCCTCGACCTCCCCGACACCGCCGCCGAGACCGAGGCGACCACACCCACCGCGGGCCACCGGCTCGTGCACGCGCACGCCGACCTCGCCGACCGGATCCCCGAACTGGCCGACGTACCGCTCGAAAAGCAGTCCGCGCTGCTGCGCGACCTGTTCACCGCGCTGCGACCGCCCGTCGACCTCGAACCGCGCCCGGCGGCCGTCGTCCGCGGCGGCGGCGAGCGGCGCACCCGGCTGTGGACCCGCGCGACCCTCAGCCTGACGGCGATGATCGCCGTCTCGACGTCCTACACGCTCATGACCGCGCCCACCCGGTACGAGCCCCCGTTGGCCCCCGGCGAGAGCGTCTCCGGGGTCCCCCCGCTCGCCGGTCCCCAACAGCTCACCGAACGCGGCAAGCAGCTCCACGACAAGCTGCGCGCCGACCCGCAGGCCGGACCGGCGCGGATCGCCCCACGGATCGAATGAGAAACGGGCGTGGCCCGCACCCCCCGAGGGGTGCGGGCCACGCCCATGCTCACGTGCGCCCGTACGGGGATCCGTACGGCGACCGCTTACTTGCCGGCGAGGATCTCGCGCGCCAGCTTGGCGGTCTCGGTCGGCGTCTTGCCGACCTTGACGCCGGCGGCCTCGAGGGCCTCCTTCTTGGCCTGCGCGGTGCCGGAGGAGCCGGAGACGATGGCGCCGGCGTGGCCCATGGTCTTGCCCTCGGGGGCGGTGAAGCCCGCGACGTAGCCGACGACCGGCTTGGTGACGTTCTTCGCGATGAAGTCCGCCGCACGCTCCTCGGCGTCGCCACCGATCTCACCGATCATGACGATCAGCTCGGTCTCCGGGTCGGCCTCGAAGGCCTCCAGGGCGTCGATGTGCGTGGTGCCGATGACCGGGTCGCCACCGATGCCGACGGCGGAGGTGAAGCCGATGTCACGGAGCTCGTACATCATCTGGTAGGTCAGCGTGCCCGACTTGGACACGAGACCGATCTTGCCGGGCTTGGTGATGTCGCCCGGGATGATGCCGGCGTTGGACTGGCCGGGGGTGATCAGACCCGGGCAGTTCGGGCCGATGATCCGGGTCTTGTTGCCCTTGGCGGTCGCGTACGCCCAGAAGGCGGCGGAGTCGTGCACCGCGATGCCCTCGGTGATGACGACGGCCAGCGGGATCTCGGCGTCGATCGCCTCGACCACGGCGGCCTTGGCGAAGGCCGGCGGGACGAAGAGGACGGAGACGTTGGCGCCCGTCTTCTCCATCGCCTCGGCGACGGAGCCGAAGACCGGGACCTCGGTGCCGTCGAAGTCGACGGTGGTGCCGGCCTTGCGCGGGTTCACGCCGCCGACGATGTTGGTGCCGTCAGCCAGCATCAGCTTGGTGTGCTTCATGCCCGTGGCACCGGTCATGCCCTGGACGATGACCTTGCTGTCCTTGTTGAGGAAGATAGCCATGTGAGTCTTTGACCTCTGCCCTTACTTCGCAGCCGCGAGCTCGGCGGCCTTGTCGGCCGCGCCGTCCATGGTGTCCACGCGCTGCACCAGCGGGTGGTTGGCGTCCGAGAGGATCTTGCGACCCAGCTCGGCGTTGTTGCCGTCGAGACGGACGACCAGCGGCTTGGTGACCGCCTCGCCCTTGTCCGCGAGCAGCTGCAGCGCCTGGACGATGCCGTTGGCGACCTCGTCGCAGGCGGTGATGCCACCGAAGACGTTGACGAAGACGGACTTGACGTCCGGGTCGCCGAGGATGATCTCGAGACCGTTGGCCATGACGGCGGCGGAGGCGCCACCGCCGATGTCCAGGAAGTTGGCGGGCTTGACGCCACCGTGGTTCTCGCCGGCGTAGGCGACGACGTCGAGGGTGCTCATGACGAGACCCGCGCCGTTGCCGATGATGCCGACCTCACCGTCGAGCTTGACGTAGTTGAGGTTCTTCGCCTTGGCGGCGGCCTCGAGCGGGTTCGCGGCAGCGTGGTCCACGAACTCCTCGTGACCCGGCTGGCGGAACTCGGCGTTCTCGTCGAGCGAGACCTTGCCGTCGAGCGCGATGACGTCGCCGGAGGCGACCTTCGCGAGCGGGTTGACCTCGACGAGGAGCGCGTCCTCGGCGATGAAGGTCGCCCACAGGGTCACGAGGACCTCGGCGACCTGCTCCGCGACCTCGGCCGGGAACTGCGCCAGCGCGACGATCTCGCGGGCCTTCTCGATGGTCACGCCCTCGTTGGCGTTCACCGGGACCTTGGCGAGCTTCTCCGGGGTCTCCTCGGCGACCTGCTCGATGTCCATGCCGCCCGCGACGGACGCCATGGCGAGGAAGGTGCGGTTGGTCCGGTCGAGGAGGTACGAGACGTAGTACTCCTCCAGGATCTCCGGAGCCGTCTCGGCGATCATCACCTTGTGGACCGTGTGGCCCTTGATGTCCATGCCGAGGATGTCCGTCGCCCGGGCGACGGCCTCGTCCGGGGTGGCGGCCAGCTTCACGCCGCCGGCCTTGCCGCGGCCGCCGACCTTCACCTGCGCCTTGACGACCGACTTGCCGCCCAGCCGCTCGGTGGCCTCGCGAGCCGCCTCAGGCGTGTCGATGACTTCACCGGCCAGCACCGGTACACCGTGCTTGGCGAAGAGGTCCCTCGCCTGGTACTCGAACAGGTCCACGCGCGTCCGTCCCTTGTCTTCAAAGATTCGCAGTGATTCGCGGTTTTCTGCTATCTGCGTGGGCGTGCCGCGGAGGGCAACGTGACGGCGCTGTCACAAGGAAGGCGCACACGGTGACCGTGGACGCGGCATGTCCGTCCCGCAGGTTATCCCCGAGGGCCGTGGGTCCCTAAATCGCAGATCACACCTGAGCGGTGATACCTGTCACAGAAAGCCTCACGGTTGAACTGGAAGTTCGTGTGATTCACCGATTCACAGCAGCGGACGGGACGGGCCGGCCGGCAGGCCGTCAGGGGATCGGCAGAGGGCGCTTCTCCAGCGCCGCGGCCATCACCTCCGGGAACAGGTCGGGAGTGCAGGCGAAGGCCGGCGCCCCAAGTGCCGCAAGGGCCGCGGCATGCTCACGGTCGTAGGCCGGGGCGCCCTCGTCGGACAGGGCCAGCAGGGTCACGAACTCGACGCCCGCCCCCTTCATGGCGGCGACGCGCTTCAGCATTTCGTTGCGGATTCCGCCCTCGTAGAGATCGCTGATCAGGACCACGACGGTGTCGGCGGGCCGGGTGATCTTCGATTGGCAGTAGGCGAGAGCACGGTTGATGTCGGTGCCACCGCCCAATTGGGTGCCGAAGAGCACGTCGACCGGGTCGTCGAGCTGGTCGGTCAGGTCGACGATCGCGGTGTCGAAGACGACCAGACGGGTGGCGATCGAGCGCATGGAGGCGAGGACCGCGCCGAAGACGGAGGCGTAGACGACGGAGGCCGCCATCGAACCCGACTGGTCGATGCAGAGGATCACCTCCTTCTTCACCGATCGGGCCGCCCGGCCGTATCCGATCAGCCGTTCGGGGACGACGGTGCGGTACTCGGGCAGGTAGTTCTTCAGATTGGCCTGGATCGTGCGGTTCCAGTCGATGTCGTGGTGGCGCGGGCGACTGATCCGCGCGGACCGGTCGAGGGCGCCGGTGAGGGTGGCCCGGGTGCGGTTCGCGAGCCGCTTCTCCAGCTGCTCGACCACCTTGCGGACCACGGCCCGCGCCGTCTCCTTCGTGGTCTCGGGCATCGCCTTGTTCAAGGAGAGCAGGGTGCCGACCAGGTGCACGTCCGGTTCGACGGCCTCCAGCATCTCCGGTTCCAGCAGCAGGGCGGCCAGGCCCAGCCGCTCGATGGCATCGCGCTGCATGACCTGGACCACGGAGCTCGGGAAGTACGTACGGATGTCCCCGAGCCAGCGGGCCACGTTCGGCGCGGACCCGCCGAGCCCGGCCGACCGCGCCCCCGACGTCCTGCGGGACCCCGCCTCGCCGCCCCCGCCGTACAGCGCGCCCAGCGCGGCGTCCATCGCCGCGTCCCGCCCGGTCAGCGCGCACCCGGTGCCGTCGGCCTCGCCACCGCCGAGCACCATCCGCCACCGCCGCAGCCGCTCGCCTCCGGCCGTGCCCATGTCCGTACCCGTACCGCTCATCCGTCCGTCCCCCTCCACTCGTCGTGTCTCTTCCATCCACCCGGCGCGTTCAGCCCGGCCGCACTCGGCCCCGCCGGCGTTCGAGGCGCGGGGGTCCGGGGGCAGCGCACCCGGAAACGGCGCCGCACCTCACCCGGCGAGCAGCATCCGCACCAGCCCCACCACCGCGTCCGCCCGCTCCGGATCCAGCTCCGGGGCGAAGCCCTCGGGGGCCGCGGACGCCGAGGCGGCGGCAGCCGCACCGCCCGGCCCGCGTCGCACCAGCTCGCCCAAGGTCCGCTTCACACCCGGCTCGTACGCCCCGAACGTCCGCCGCAGCAGCGGCAGTACGTCGGTGAACGCCCGCTCCGGCACCCCCACCAGCCAGGCGTCGATCAGGCCCAGCAGCCGGTCGTCGTGGACCAGCAGCGTGCCCCCGCCCGAGCTGCCGCCCGCGAAGCCCTCGATCCAGCCCGCCGCGTCGGCCGGGGAGGAGGCCGGGGACAGGGCCAGCCCCATCAGCCGGGCCGTCTCCTCGGCCGGCAGCCGCCCGTCGTCGAGGAGCAGCCGGGCCGCCCGGCCGCGGATCACGCCGGGCACGGTGTCCCGGTCGGCCAGTACGGCGAGCACCGCGGACCAGCGCGCCCGCAGCCCTTCGTCGGCGTCCGCCAGCAGCCCGATCGCCCCGTGCACCCCGTCCACGTGGCCGCGCAGCTCCGCGGCCGCGTCGGCGTCCAGGCCGGCCGTGCAGGCCGAGGGGAGCGCCACGCATATCCGCTCGGCGAGCCCGGCCGCCACGGCGCCGAGCGCCGTCGCGTCGGTGCCGCGGACGTCCCCGTACCGCAGTGAACGGGCCAGGGCCGGCAGGGCCTTGGCGAGTCGCGCCACGTCGGTGTCGAGCGCGGCCCGGTCCGCGAGGGCCCGCAGTACGGCGGGCAGTGCCTGCGCGAGCCCGGCCAGCAGGCACTGCTCGGCCAGGGCCGTCACCTCGCCCAGTTCCTCGGCCGCGGCGGCGTCCGCCTCGGCCTTGGCGGTGGCCGCGCCGAGGACGGTGGTCCCCCAGATGCCGGCCTCGGCGATCCGCACCGACAGTTCCGGCTCCCACCGCAGCCGCCAGGTCTCCCGGAAGGTTCCGGTGCCGGCTCGGGACGCGACGGGGGTGCCCCATCCGATGCCGAGCAGCCGCAGCCGGTGCAGCAGCAGGGACTTCGCCGTGTCGGTGTCCTTGCGCAGGTCCAGTTCCAGCTCGCGGTCCTGCGCCTCGGCCTTGAGCCGCAGTGTGCGCTGCTGTCGTGTCAGGTCGCGCTGGAGGGGTACGACGGGGGCTCCGTCCGGGACCTCTCCGAGCACGTCGCCGACGACGAGCCGGTCCTCGATCAGTGCGAGCGGTATGTCGGAGCCGTCGCACATCACGGCCCGGACCGCTTCCAGGGTCTCCGTCAGGCCCGGTAGCGGTCGGCCCCGCATCGCGGCGAGGGTCTCGGCCAGCCGGACCGCCTCGATGACGTGTGCCGACGAGACCTGCCGGTCCTCCTCGCGCAGCAGTCCGGCGACCTTGGTCAGCCAGCGCTCGACGGGCCGGTCCGCGGCGGTGAAGAGGTGGGCGTACCAGCCGGGGGAGGTGATCCCCGCGCCGTACCCGCCGGCCCGGGCGAGCCTGCGGTGGGTCCAGGGCACCCAGGTGGTCTCCACCTTGACCTTCGGCAGGCCGCTCAGCAGGGCCTTGTCGGCGGCCACGGTGGCCTTGGCCCGTAGCGCGGGGACGTGCCAGGCCCCGCACACCACGGCGTAGGCGTCGCCGAACTCCCGGCGGGCGGCCCGCATCCGCTGCCGCATGTACGCCTCGCGCACCAGGTCGCGCCGGTGGCCCCCGTCGCCGTACGCCTCGCGCAGGGCTCCCATGGCCTCCCCGAGCGCCTCGAAGGCGCCGAGCACGTCCTCCCCCGTACCCCGGGCGCCGCGGTGCTCGACCACGTCCTCCCACCAGCGCTCGGGGTCGTCGTACCCGGCGGTCTCGGCCAGCACGGCCAGGGGGTCCAGCCGGACGGCGTCGGGCTCGGCCCCGGCTCCGTCCGGCCCGTCCGCCGCGGTGGCGAGCGAGTGCGCCGCCGGGAGGTCGATGAACCGGACCGGGACCTCGTGCTCCTGGGCCCAGCGGATGGCCACCCACTCGGGTGAGAACCCGGCGAGCGGCCAGAACGCGGCCCGGCCCGGATCGTCCGCCGCGTGCGCGAGGAGCGCGACGGGCGGCCGCATCCCCTTCTCGGCGGCGAGCGGCAGCAGCGCGTCCCCCTCGGGCGGGCCCTCGATGAGCACCGCCTCGGGCCGGGCCGCTTCCAGGGCCGCGCGGACGGCGCGGGCCGAGCCGGGCCCGTGGTGCCGCACGCCCAGCAGCAGCGGGCCCCGCGTCGGGCTCGGGCTCATCCGGTCACCTCGCGGCAGGCCCGGTAGAAGTCCTTCCAGCCGTCGCGCTCGCGGACCACTGCCTCCAGATACTCCTGCCAGACCACCTTGTCGGCCGCCGGGTCGCGGACCACGGCGCCGAGGATCCCGGCGGCCACGTCGGAGGGGCGCAGTACGCCGTCCCCGAAGTGGGCGGCGAGGGCCAGGCCGCCGGTGACGACGGAGATGGCCTCGGCGGTGGACAGGGTGCCGCTGGGCGACTTCACCTTCGTGCGGCCGTCGTCGGTGACCCCGTCGCGCAGCTCGCGGAAGACGGTGACGACGCGGCGGATCTCCTCCAGGCCCTCGGGCGCGGCCGGCAGGTCGAGGGCGCGGCCCATCTGGTCGACGCGGCGGGCGACGATGTCGACCTCGGCGTCGGCGGTGGCGGGCAGGGGCAGCACCACGGTGTTGAAGCGGCGGCGCAGGGCGCTGGAGAGCTCGTTCACGCCGCGGTCGCGGTCGTTGGCGGTGGCGATGAGGTTGAAGCCGCGGACGGCCTGCACCTCTTCGCCGAGCTCCGGTATCGGGAGGGTCTTCTCGGACAGGACGGTGATGAGGGTGTCCTGGACGTCGGCGGGGATGCGGGTGAGCTCCTCGACGCGGGCGGTCATGCCCTCGGCCATGGCCCGCATGACGGGGCTGGGGACGAGTGCCTCGCGGCTGGGGCCGTGGGCCAGCAGCCGGGCGTAGTTCCAGCCGTAGCGGATGGCTTCCTCGGGGGTACCGGCGGTGCCCTGGACGAGGAGGGTGGAGTCTCCACTGACGGCGGCCGCGAGGTGTTCGGACACCCAGGTCTTGGCGGTGCCGGGGACGCCCAGCAGGAGGAGGGCGCGGTCGGTGGCCAGGGTGGTGACGGCGACCTCGACGATGCGGCGCGGTCCCACGTACTTGGGTGTGATCACCGTGCCGTCGTCGAGGGTGCCGCCGAGCAGGTAGGTGGCCACGGCCCACGGGGAGAGCTTCCAGCGGGTCGGGCGGGGCCGGTCGTCGGCGGCCGCGAGGGCTTTCAGTTCGTGCGCGAAGGCGTCTTCGGCGTGCGGTCGCAGAGCCTCTGCTCGCTGCTCGTTCTCGGGCATGGTCATGGTCCCCCTCCAAAGCTCGGCAGCCGCTCCCGACTGCTGACCCCACGGTGCACCACGCCACTGACAACGGGCCTCGCGGATAGCGTTGTTGCTGGTCAGAGCGATTGTCAGTGGGGGTCTCTACGGTGGTTCACATGACTGATCAGGGGGACCGCTGGACGGCGGAACAGGTACTGGATCTGGCTCCTGACGACGCCTCACGCAAGGCGGGGGGCAGACTCGGCGGGGCAGGGCCGTGGTTGCAGATCGGAGGTTCCGCTTCCGGTTCTGTGTGGGGGTTGTGCAAGGGCAGCGGCAGCAAGCCGTACCGCACGGTCGTGGACCTGACGGGTCCCGCGTACAAGTGCTCCTGTCCGAGCCGGAAGTTCCCCTGCAAGCACGCTCTGGGGCTGTTGCTGCTCTGGTCGGCGGAGGGGGTCGGCGAGCCGGGCGAGGCTCCGGAGTGGGCCGCGCAATGGCTGGCGGACCGGGCGGCCAAGGCCGCACGGCCCCCCGGCGGGAGGACCGCGCCGGTCGACGAGGAGGCGGCCCGGAAGCGGGCCGAGCGGCGGGCGGCGCGCGTCGGCGCGGGCGTCACCGAGCTGGAGCAGCGGCTGGCCGATCTGCTGCGTGGCGGCCTCGCGGGCCAGGAGCAGGCCGGATACGCGGGGTGGGAGGAGACGGCGGCCCGCATGGTCGACGCCCAGGCGCCCGGACTGGCAGGGCGGGTGCGGGAGTTGGGGACGATACCCAGTTGCGGCCCCGGCTGGCCCGCCCGGATGCTGGAGGAGGCGGCGCTGCTGCACCTGCTCGACCGGGCGTGGCTGGGGGTGGCCGGGCTACCGGAAGAGCTGGCGGCGACGGTGCGCAGCCGCGTGGGACTGCCGGCCTCCGGGGAGGGGGAGGCCGTACGGGACCGCTGGCTGGTGCTCGCCCAGTACGACACGGTGTCGCCGGACGGCCGGCTCACCACCCGCCGGATATGGCTGCGCGGGTCGGCGGGCGGGCGGCCGGCGCTGGTGCTGGACTTCGGACCGCCCGGTCGGCCACCGGGGTTGGCACTGCCGGTGGGGCTGGTGCTGGAGGCGGAGATGCGCTTCCGGCCCGGGTCGGCGGGGCTGCGGGCGGACCTCGGTGAGAGGTTCGCGGCGGCCGTGCCGTGCGCGGAGGTTCCGGCCGGGGTGAGCACGGGGGCGGCCCTGGAGGCGTACGGGGCGGCGCTGCGGGAGGACCCGTGGCTGGAGTCCTGGCCGGTGGTGCTCGGCCCGGTGGTTCCGATACCGGGTGAGCTCGGCTGGCAGCTGGCGGACGCGGAGGGCACCTCCGCCCTGCCGGTGCCCCTCACCGGGGGCGGCCGCTCACGCGGGGGGCTCTGGCAGCTGGCCGCGTTGTCGGGCGGGGGCCCGGTGACGGTGTTCGGCGAGTGCGGCCACCGTGGCTTCACTCCCCTGACGGCCTGGCAGCCGGGCTCGACCGAGCCCGTCGCCCTGTCCTGATCAGAGGCGGAAAAGAAACACATCGCAGGGGGCCTGGGGGGTCCTGTGCCGTCACACGGGGGGCGGCGGCAAGGAAGACGTACGGCGCCGGGGGGCGCCGCACGCGAAACGACGACGAGCCGGGGGGCTTGCATGAACGACAACCACGCCAGCTGAAGACGAGCGGGCAGACGGGAACATCGACAGCTCCGGTCCCGTGGAGGGGGCGGGACCGGAGCCCATCACACGACGAGCGACCGACGACGAGCGACGAGGGAGGGGCCCGATGGACAAGGGTGACGAGGGGTACGGGGAGTGGGAGGAGCTGGTCGCCACCGCGCTGCTGGGCACCGAGCGGCGCCGGGGCGGGGGCTCGCCGGAGGCGCTGCTCGACGCGGCGGCCGTGCACGCCGTACGGCGCCGGGCCGGGCTGCGACCGGCCGAGGCCGGGCCGAGGCCGGATCCCGCGCCCCGCGATCCCCGGCCGGCGCCGCCGGAGGCGGCCGGCCGCCGGCTGGCGCAGCTGCTGGCCGGGCGGAGCGGTCCGGTCAACGGCGGCGGGCGGCGCGGGAGCGCTCCTGACCTGACGGAGCTGCTGCCGCAGTGGCTGGCCGCGGCCGCGCGGCACGGCTACCGCTCGCCGGCCGCGCTCGTACCGGCGCTGCTGGACGCGGCCCGGGCCCGTACGGACCTGAGGCCGCAGGCCCTGGCTCTGGCCGGGACGCGGGGGCTGTGGCTGGCGCGGATGAATCCGGACTGGCGGTTCGCCCTGCGCGGGGGTTCGGGCGGCGCCGGGGAACTGCCGGCGGTGACCGACCGGGCCGCGGTGGAACGACTGTGGCAGGAGGGGCTGTTCGCCGAACGGGTGGCCCTGCTCGGGGCCGTCCGGGCCCACGAGGCGGCGGCCGCGCCGCGGCTGTTGACGACGACCTGGGCCACCGAACGGGCCGAGGACCGACTGATGTTCCTCGATTCGCTGAGGGTGGGGCTGTCGGGGGACGACGAGCCCTTCCTGGAGGCGGCGTTGGGCGACCGCAGCCGCAATGTCCGTTCCACCGCCGCCGAGTTGCTGTCGGCGCTGCCGACCTCGGCGCTGGCGGGGCGGATGGCGGAGCGCGCGCTGGCCTGCGTGGGCCCCGAGGGGGTGACTCCGCCGGCCGAGTGCGACGCGGGGATGCTCCGCGACGGGGTGGTCAAGCGGCCGCCCGCCGGACGCGGGGAGCGGGCCTGGTGGCTGGGCCAGTTGGTGGAGGCGGCGCCGCTGTCGTGCTGGCGGGAGCGGTTCGGGGGGCTCGGCCCGGCGGAGATCGTGGCGCTGCCGGTGGCCGTGGGCGACGGCTGGACGGAGGAGCTGCACGCGGCGTGGTGCCGGGCCGCCGTGCGTCAGCGCGACGCGCCGTGGTCGCGGGCCCTGCTCGGCCCGGCGTCCGCGCCGCCCGCGGCGGGCCCGGGCACCGCCTCGCTCGCGGAACGGGCCAAGCTGCTGGAGACCCTCCCGCACGCGGAGCGGGCGGAGTGGGTCGCGGAGTTCATACGGGCCCACGGGCTGTCGGAGGCGTTCCAGCTGCTCGGGGTGTGCGTGGTGCCGTGGGCGGGGGCTCTGGGCCGGGCGGTCGTGGACGCGCTGGACACGGCCCGGGACGCGGGGAGCTACCCGTGGAGCTTCAGCGGGGTGATGGGCCTGGCGGAGCGCTGTCTCGATCCCGCGGAGGCGAGCCGACTGGAGGCCCTGACCACGGCCGCGGAGGACCTGCCGGACGCGGCCCCCGGCGCGGCCGCGTACTGGGCCGAGGCGTTCCAGCGACTCGTGTCGACCCTGCGCCTGCGCGCGACGATGCTGGCCGAACTGACCCCGGCCTGACCTCCGCGGGGACGCTCGGCCGGGTACGGCCGCACCGGGCCGGGCCGCGCGCGGGTGCGCCGCGGCCCGCCCGATTCCTGCCGAACCGGCGGAGGCTACTGACGGACGTGGGCGTTGACCCACTCCACGATGGCGGTCGTCGTCGCACCCGGCGTGAAGATCTCGGCCACGCCCTTCTCCTTCAGAGGGGCGATGTCGTCCTCCGGGATGATGCCGCCGCCGAAGACCTTGATGTCCTCCGCGTCGCGCTCCTTGAGGAGTTCCAGCACGCGCGCGAAGAGCGTGTTGTGGGCGCCGGAGAGGATCGAGAGGCCGATCGCGTCGGCGTCCTCCTGGATGGCGGTGTCCACGATCTGCTCGGGGGTCTGGTGGAGGCCGGTGTAGATGACCTCCATGCCCGCGTCCCGCAGCGCCCGCGCGATCACCTTGGCCCCGCGGTCGTGGCCGTCGAGACCCGGCTTGGCCACCACCACACGGATCGGACCGGTCACACCCATCGCACTGCCTCCCGAGTGAACGAACGTTAAGTACAGCATCGCGCACGCCGCCGTTTCGCGGTCAATCACGAGGGGGAAATCACACGTGGGACGGCATTGCGCCACCGTGCCGACAGCCGCACGGCACGGTGGTGCGACCGCCGCGGTCCCGCTGAGGCTCAGGGGAGGCCGTCGATGGGGCTGTCCGTACCCATGTCCATGCCCTTGTCCGGCGCCGCGCTGCGGGCCGGCGCACTCGAGGTGATGGTGTTCGGCGGGCACCTCCTGCTGTATCCCACCGGAGTGTGCCAGGAAAAGGTCACCGACCGCCCGCCCACGACACGGCCGCCGGTGCTCCTGCTCCACGGGTTCACCGACAACCGGTCCGTCTTCGTCCTGCTGCGGCGCGCGCTCGGCGCGGGAGGGCGGCACGTGGAGGCGTACAACTACTCCCCCTTCACCCTCGATCTGCGCGTCACCGCCCGCCATCTCGCCCGGCGTGTCGAGGAGCTGTGCGAGCGCACCGGGCAGGAGCGGGTGGATCTGGTCGGGCACAGCCTGGGCGGGCTGGTCGGCCGGTACTACGTGCAGCGACTCGGCGGCGACCGCCGCGTCCGGACGCTCGTCACCCTCGGTACCCCGCACTCCGGTACCCGGGTCGCCCCCTTCATGGACGCGCACCCGCTGATTCGCCAGATACGCCCGGACTCCGAGGTGATCACCGAGCTCGCCGCGCCCGCGCCCGGCTGCGCCACCCGATGCGTCGCGTTCTGGAGCGAGTTCGACGCGATCATGATTCCGGTCGCGACCGCGCGGATCGAACACCCGGATCTGTGTGTGGAGAACGTGCAGGTCACCGGTATCGGACATCTTGCGCTGGCCGCCCATCCCGCAGTGATCGCGGCGGTCCGACGCACCCTCGACGGACCCGGTCTGGCCGCCGTCACGGGCTCCGACGCCGCCTCCGTCGCCTGACCGACGAGCGACCGGCAGTCGAACTAATTTCGAACTCAAGGCCAAGGGTCCGCATTTCGACGACCGAAAGACGGCCGAATGCCCGGTTCCGGAGATCTGGGGACCCGGCGAAGATTGTCGTGGCGAGTAACCGCCGGGTACAGTCACGCCACTGCTCTCCTCCGGTGAACCTTGCGTTCCCGGCCACCCAGGCCCCCACTGCCGAGGCGAAAGAGAAGTTGGTGAACGACCGCCCCACGTCGGGCCAGTACCCGGATCCCGGGTACGACGGCCTTTCCACCACCGCTTTCGCTGGTGACTCCCCCTACGTTTCCTATGAAACGCAGGGTCAGGGAGTCAACTACGCCGCCTACGGTTCCTACGACACAGGCGCGTACGACGCCACCGCGTGGGCCTCGCAGGACAGTTATCTCTCCACGATCCCTACCCAGGTCGCCCCCGAGGACACCACCGGGAGCTGGGACGCGAGCGCCTGGAACACGCCGAGCACGGACTACTCCGGCTACGCGCAGTACCAGCAGCCCTCCTTCGGCTACGACACCTCCGGCGAGCAGACCGGGCACTGGGCGATGCCGGGCTACGGCACCACCGGCACCGAGACCGGCGCCTACGACGCCACCGCCTGGAACACCGTCGCCGAGTCCCCGGCCCAGCCCGAGGCCGGCTACGCCTACGAGTACCAGCCCGCGCCCGAATCCGGGCAGCAGCAGGAGTACACGTACCAGGCGACCACCGTCGGCTACGCCTACGAGGCCACCCAGGCCGTCGTCGTCGACCCCGGTCACCGAAGCGGGTTCGAGACCGGCTTCGAGACCGAGTCCGCCACCTACAGCGAGACCGCCGTCTTCGAGGTGCTCTCCGAGGAGACGCCGCAGGTCCACGAGGCACATGAGACGCCCGAGGCGTTCGAGCTGCCCGAGGCTCACGATCTGCCCGAGGTCCACGACCTCCCCACCCAGACCATGCCCGTGACCTCGACCCCGCGCTCCGCGCGCCGGACGGCCACCAAGGGCAACGGCAAGACCGGCTCCACCGCCAAGGCGGGCAGCGGCAGCGGTGGCAACAGCCGTCGCCGCAGCCCGGCGAAGCGTTCCGCCCTGCTGACCGTGGCCGTGCCCTCCGCCTGCGTGATGGGTGTCGCGGGCGTCGCGGCCGCCTCCGTCGGCGGCCTCACCGGCACGGACCGGCCCGCCGAGGAGCCCACCACGATGGCCGCGCCCGACCCGGCCTCGGTGAAACCGGTCGCGGCGAACACCAAGCTCGACACCCAACTGGTCGCGCTCAGCGCCGACGCGGGCGACTTCGCGGACCGCGCGAGCCGCACGCAGGAGCGCATCGACCTGCGCGAGCGCCAGGAAGAGGAAAAGAAGAAGAAGGCGGAGGAGGCCGCGGCCAAGGAGGCCGCCCGCCCCAAGTTCGCCATCCCCGTGAACCAGCACGGTCTCAGCGCCAACTTCGGCCAGGCCGGCGGCATGTGGATGTCGGTGCACACCGGCATCGACTTCCCGGTCTCCTACGGGACCCCGGTCATGGCGGCCACCGACGGCACCGTGCGTACCCAGTACAACAGCGCCTACGGGAACATGGCGATAGTGACCGCGCCCGACGGCACCGAGACCTGGTACTGCCACCTCAGCTCCACCAAGATCCGCGGTGGCAAGGTCAAGGCGGGCGACGTCATCGCCTACTCGGGCAACTCGGGCAACTCCACCGGCCCGCACCTCCACTTCGAGGTCCGGCCCGGCGGCGGATCCGCGATCGACCCCCTGCCGTGGCTGCGCAGCCACGGTCTGGACCCCACGTAACCCGCGGCCGACGTCACCTCGCCGACGCGACCGGCCGACGCAACTCCCGCACCTGACAACCGATGTGACGGCCGCGCGGCCCGAAGGCCGCGCGGCCGCCCGTCGTCCTAGAGCTTCTGCACCGGCGCGTAACGCAGCAGCAGCCGCTTGGGCTTGTCGTCCCCGAAGTCGATGGTGGCCTGCGCGTCCGCGCCCGCTCCCTTGACCTCCATGACGGTGCCGAGCCCGAACTGGTCGTGCGTGACCCGGTCCCCGACCACCAGGGCGATGACCGGCTTGTCGGCGGCCCGCCGCGTGGCGAATCCGGACGGCCCCGACTTCGTACGCGACGAGGACAGGAACGCCTCCGGCGAGGTGCCGAACGTCGCCTTGCCCGATCCGGACGACGACGACCCGTACCCCGAGCTGCGCATCGGACCCGCCGGCTTCTGCGTCGCGCCGGTCCGCTTCCACTGGAGGTACTCGGCCGGAATCTCCTCCAGGAACCGCGACGGCGGGTTGTACGAGGGCGTGCCCCACGCGCTGCGCATGCTGGAGCGGGTCAGGTACAGCCGCTCGCGCGCCCGCGTGATGCCCACGTAGGCGAGGCGGCGCTCCTCCTCCAGTTCCTTGGTCTGGCCCAGCGCCCGCATGTGCGGGAAGACCCCGTCCTCCATGCCGGTCAGGAAGACCACGGGGAATTCGAGGCCCTTGGCGGTGTGCAGGGTCATCAGCGTGATGACGCCCGTGCCCTCGGTGTCCTCGTCCGGGATCTGGTCGGAGTCGGCGACGAGCGCGACCTGCTCCAGGAACTCGGCCAGGGTGCCGGACCCGGGAGCCGGGGCTCCGGTCTCGGCGGCCTCGGCCGCCGCGGCCTCGCGTGCCTGCTCGAACTCCAGCGCCACGGCCGCGAGCTCCTGCAGGTTCTCGATGCGCGTCTCGTCCTGCGGGTCGGTCGACGCCTGGAGTTCGGCGAGGTAGCCCGTGCGCTCCAGCACCGCTTCCAGCACCACCGCCGGACCGGCGCCCGAGTCGACGATCGTGCGCAGTTCCTCCATCAGCACGTTGAACCGCTTCACCGCGTTGGTGGAGCGTGCCGCCATGCCGAAGGCCTCGTCCACGCGGCGCAGGGCCTGCGGGAAGGTGATCTTCTCGCGCAGGGCGAGGGCGTCGATCATCGCCTCGGCGCGTTCGCCGATGCCGCGCTTGGGCACGTTCAGGATGCGCCGCAGCGGGACGTTGTCCTCGGGGTTCGCCAGGACGCGCAGGTACGCGAGGACGTCGCGGACCTCCTTGCGCTCGTAGAAGCGCACGCCGCCGACGACCTTGTAGGGCAGTCCGACCCGGATGAAGATCTCCTCGAACACGCGGGACTGCGCGTTGGTCCGGTAGAAGATCGCGACGTCGCCCGCCTTGGCGTCGCCCGCGTCGGTGAGCCGGTCGATCTCGTCGGCGACGAACTGGGCCTCGTCGTGCTCGGTGTCCGCGACGTAGCCGGTGATGACGGCGCCGGTGCCGGCCTCGGTCCACAGGTTCTTCGCGCGGCGGTTCTCGTTGCGCTCGATGACCGCGTTGGCCGCGGAGAGGATCGTCTGCGTGGAGCGGTAGTTCTGCTCCAGCAGGATCGTCGTCGCGTCCTTGTAGTCCTCCTCGAACTGGAGGATGTTGCGGATGGTCGCGCCGCGGAAGGCGTAGATCGACTGGTCGGCGTCACCCACCACGCACAGCTCGGCCGGGGGCAGGTCGGGGTAGCCGGTGCCCACCAGCTCGCGCACCAGCGTGTACTGCGCGTGGTTGGTGTCCTGGTACTCGTCGACGAGGACGTGTCGGAAGCGGCGCCGGTAGTGCTCGGCGACGTCCGGGAACGCCTGGAGCAGGTGGACCGTGGTCATGATGATGTCGTCGAAGTCGAGGGCGTTGGCCTCGCGCAGCCGCCCCTGGTACATCGCGTACGCCTGGGCGAGGGTCTTCTCGAAGCCGTCCACGGCCTGGTCGGCGAAGGCTTCCTCGTCGATCAGCTCGTTCTTCAGGTTCGAGATCTTGGCGTTGAAGGCCTTCGGCGGGAACTTCTTCGGGTCCAGGTCCAGGTCGCGGCAGACGAGCGCCATCAGGCGCTTCGAGTCGGCCGCGTCGTAGATCGAGAACGAGGACGTGAAGCCGAGCCGCTTGGACTCGCGGCGCAGGATGCGCACGCACGCGCTGTGGAAGGTGGAGACCCACATGGCGTTCGCGCGCGGGCCGACCAGGCCCTCGACGCGCTCCTTCATCTCACCGGCGGCCTTGTTGGTGAAGGTGATCGCCAGGATCTGGCCGGGGTGGACGTTCCGCGCGGACAGCAGGTGTCCGATGCGGTGGGTCAGCACCCGGGTCTTGCCGGAGCCGGCGCCGGCCACGATGAGCAGCGGGGTGCCCGCGTGCACCACGGCCGCGCGCTGCTCCTCGTTGAGCCCGTCCAGGAGCGTCGCCGGGTCGATGACGGGCCTGGGGGCGCCGTCCCGGTAGTACGCGTCCCCGCTCATGGGTACGTCGAACCGCCCCCCGAAGAGATCGTCCGCGCCCGCTTCGGGGGCGGCGTGATCCTCGGGCGGCGGCGGGACCTCGTCGGAGGGGGTGAGGTCCGCCAGGAAACTGTCGTCAAAGAGGCTGCTCATCGCATTCCGAGTCTAGGGGGCGGGACCGACAGGCCAGCACGAGTTCGAGCAGACCGGGAAATCGGAGCTCCAGGTCCTCGCGGCGCAGCGCGAGGAAGAGCTTGCGGCCCTGGGGGCGCTGGCGGATGAGCCCGCTCTCGCGCAGCGTCCTGAGGTGGTGCGTGACGCTGGAGCGGGGCAGGTCGGGGACGACCTCGCCGCAGAACGCCTCCGCGCCGGAGGCCAGCTTGCGGACGATCTCCAGCCGGACGGGGTGCCCGAGGGCCGCCAGCACCTCGACCAGCTCGATGCGGTCGGCGGCAGGGTGGGTCGGCTCGGTGGCGGCAGCAGGCATGACCCCACTGTACGCAGATCTCGTACGGACATGGCGGGGCGGCCGGAGGCCGTGACGGCCGCACCGACCCGCTTCCTCGGCCGACCGGGCCGCCTCGTACGCTCGGCGCCATGGACGTACTCATCAGTGTCTTCGTCGGCCTGCACATCATCGGGATCGCCGCGCTCCTCGGTGGCTTCCTGACCCAGATGAAGGCGATGAGCGCGGGCACCGCCCGTTTCACGCCCGCCATGCTGCACGGCGCGCTCACCATGCTCGTCACCGGCGTCCTCCTGGTCGGCTTCAACCAGATGGACGGGACGCCCGTCAACAACGTCAAGGTCGGCGTGAAGCTCGCGCTCCTCTTCGTGATCCTCTGCCTCGTCTACGTCAAGCGCGACGAGGAGCACGTGGACAAGGCACTGTTCGGGGCGGTGGGCGGGCTGACCGTGATCAACATCTTCATCGCCCTTCTCTGGCACTGACCCACACCGGAACGATCCACTCCGGTCCTCGGCGGCCGGCTCCGGTCGTATCGAGACACTTGCGATCATCTCGTCATCCGCCCGTTACCTTCGGGTCTAGCGTCCTCCTCCAGGCACCGACAGAGGAAGGACGTGAGGCCCGCGTGGCCAGTCATCGAAAGCCCAGGCAGCGCCCGCTCTCCGGCGGCCCGGTACGGACGACCGCCGCCACCCTCGCCCTCGCGGGCGCTGCCACCGCCACCGCCTTCGAAGGCACCTCCCAGGCCGACCCCCGGCCCACCCCCGCCCAGGTCAAGTCGGAGGTGGACCGGCTCTACCAGGAGGCCGAGGCGGCGACCGAGCAGTACAACGGGGCGAAGGAACAGGCGGACGAGGCCGAACGCGCGCTGACCGGGCTGCGCGAGGAGACCGCCCGCAAGACCGACCAGCTCAACACCGCCCGCAGCGCGCTCGGCACGCTCGCGGCCTCCCAGTACCGCAGCGGGTCCCTGGGCACCGCCGTCCAGCTCGCGATGGCCTCCGACCCCCAGGAGTACCTCTCCCAGGCCGCGTTCATCGCCCGCGCCGGGGACCGCAACGCCGCCGGGATCACCACCGTGCGCCGTCGGCTCGACGAGGTCGGCAAGCTCCGCGAGCAGGCCTCCGGGCGGCTGGCCGACCTCCGCTCCCGGCAGCGGGAACTCGCCTCGCACAAGGCCGTGATCGAGGAGAAGCTCACCGCCGCCAAGAACATGCTGGCCCGGCTCACCGCCGAGGAGCGGGCCGCCTACGAGGCCGGGTCGCCCGGCGGCTCGACCACCGCACCCGCCGGCTCCGCCGGTTCCGCCGCGCCCCGGGGCAGCACACCCCCGCCCCCGTCCGACGGTTCGCGCGCGGCCCGCGCCGTGGCCTTCGCGTACAGCGCGATCGGCAAGCCGTACGTCTGGGGCGCGACGGGCCCGGGGTCCTTCGACTGCTCCGGCCTGACGCAGGCGGCCTGGCGCTCGGCCGGGGTCTCCCTGCCCCGCACCACCTACACCCAGATCAACGCCGGCCGGCGCGTGTCCCGCGACCAGCTGGCCCCCGGCGACCTGGTGTTCTTCTACTCCGGTGTGACCCACGTCGGCCTCTACATCGGCAACGGTCAGATGATCCACGCCCCGCGCCCCGGATCCACGGTCCGGTTGGCGCCGATCGACTCGATGCCCTGGGCCGGCGCCTCCCGCCCCGCGTAGTCCCCTCAGCCGCGGGCGCAGTGCCCACAGGTCCCGCGCCGGCGGAGGTAGTAGCCGAGAGTGGCGATGCCGAGTGCGACGCCCCACGGCACCCAGAGCATCGCCGGGTAGTTGGTCCCCCAGCCGAAGGGCTGGTCCCCGCCCCGGATCATCTGCAGGCCGCCGGGGATGAGCACCACGGCCACGAGCAGGGCCGGGACGATCGCGGTGGCGAGCGCGACCGGCCTGCCCGCCTTGAACGGCACCCACCGCGGCCAGACCTCGCCCCAGCGCGCGATCAGCCCGTGGGTCAGCACGCCGCCGACGGTCGACGCGATCGCGAGGCCCAGCCCGATCCCGAGCATGCCCGGGGTGCTCTGCATGTCTTCGAGGAACGCGTCGGTGATGCCCATCGGATAGCCGAAGAACCAGGCCACCCGGGTCACGTCGTACGGGATGCTCGACAGCACGGCGATCAGTACGGCCCTGCGCCCCCAGCGGGCCGCCGACTCCGGCGCGGTCCAGGCCGCGGCCCGGCCGCCGCGCCCGCAGTGCGCGCACAGTCCGCGGGTGCGCCGCTGGTACGCCAGCACGGCCAAGGTCCACAGCACCCCGCCCACGAACAGGATGAGCAGGTTGTCCCGGTGCCAGTAGAGGATCTCACCGACGTCGCCCTGCGGGCCGGGCACCCCGGTGAAGGCGAACACCACGAGCAGCGGCGCGAAGGCGACCACGGCGATCAGCGTGTAGTCCTGCAGCACCACCGTGAGCGCGAGGGCCTGCGCCCAGCCGAAGCCGAGCAGGAACCGCCGGGTGGCGCTGCCGCCCACCGGGCGGCGGCGTGCCATGAGCACTCCGCAGACCGCCCCCGCGAAGCCGAGCGCCGCGATGACCGGGCTCAGGACGGCGGCCGGGCTCGGTTCGAGGACGGATCCCGTCGAGCGGTCCTCGGGGACCGGCCCGAAGGGGTAACCGGCCCCGCCCAGGGCCCAGTACAGCCCGGCCAGTCCGTAGACGAGGGACCACGCGGCCGCCGCGTACGGGGCCCAGCGGGGCCAACCCGACCACCATCGGCGGCGCACCGCCACCACCTGGTCCTGCTCGTTCCTGCTGCTCACCGCGTGTGCCATGACCCTGATCCCCCTCGGATTCGTCGTGGGACCAGACTCCCGGCCGGCCGGGGCCGGGCACATCGGCCGACCGGCAGAGATCGGCGCGGGCTCCGCGGGGGCCGTCTGCCGATCGGCACGCAGGGCCGGCGCGGGCTACGGGGCCTTGACCACGCCGCTCAGCCAGCCGAAGGTCTGCGGCAGCTGCTTGGACCAGGATTCGAGGTTGTGTCCACCGACGACCTTCTCCGCGTGCACCGTGGTCGGGCTCTTGGCGATCGCCTTGAGGTCCAGGCCGGACAGGTAGCCGTCCTGCTCGGCCCCCGACATCCACAGCGCCACCGGCGGCGGGGTGGGCGTGGCCTGGAGCATGTTCTTCAGGTTGTGCGTGCGACGCAGTTCGGGGTCCTTGGCGACCAGCGACGAGGGCTCCTGCCCCGGGTCGTTGTAGCCGGACAGGGAGACGGCCGCGCTGTAGCGGTCGGGGTGGGCGATGGCGAGCTTGGCGGCGCAGTACGCGCCGGCCGAGTAGCCGGCCACGCCCCAGGTGCGGGCCTCGTCCGAGGCCCGGAAGTTGTCGACGACCATCTTGCGGACGTCGACGCTGAACCAGCTGTCCGCGTTGACCTTGCCGGGGAGGTTGGCGCAGCCGGTGTCGCCGTTGCCGAGCAGCATGGCGCGCGGCGAGACCAGGATGAACGGTTGGACCTTGCCGCTCTTCATCAGCGGCTCCAGCACCTCGTGCACCTTGAGCCCCTGGAACCAGGACTTCCCGGTGCCCGGTATGCCCGGTATCAGCTCGACCACCGGGAACTTCTTGTCCTTGTAGGCCGGGTCGTCGTACTGCGGCGGCAGCCACACCATGACGTCGCCCTTGACCCCGGAGATCTTGCCGTCGAGCTCGGTCTTCCGCACCCGCCCGCCGACGCCGTCCACCGGCTGGAACTGCTGGCGGACCTTCGGCGCCTCTTCGACCTTCTTGCCGCCGAGTCCGTCCGGACCGAGGTCGGGGGCTGCCGTGACGTACTTGCCTGTGCCGAGCAGGTCGCTCCAAGAGGCATAGAAGTGCTCGGCCCGGTTGACCGCGACGAACACCACGGCGACGGCTGTGACCTGGGCGAACACCACCATCAGCACGCGCACGGCGGCGCGTACGGCGGCCGGGCCGCGCACCTTGCTCCACACGGCCAGCGGAAGGACGACGGCGATCACCGTCAGGGCGATCACCGTCGCGAAGAAGGGTGTACCGGTCAAGCTCATCACGCCACCCTAGAGGGCTGCGTGCGCGCTCCCGGTTGCCAGGTCGACCTGCGGCGTGGGTCACACCGCAGGTCAGACCCCGGACGCCGGACTCAGACCAGGCGGCGGGCCGTCGCCCAGCGGGTCAACTCGTGCCGGTTGGAGAGCTGGAGCTTCCTGAGCACCGCCGAGACGTGCGACTCCACGGTCTTCACCGAGATGAAGAGCTGCTTGGCGATCTCCTTGTACGCGTACCCGCGCGCGATCAGCCGCAGCACCTCGCGCTCGCGCTGCGTGAGCCGGTCCAGGTCCTCGTCGACCGGCGGCGCGTCCGTCGAGGCGAACGCGTCGAGCACGAAGCCGGCCAGCCGCGGCGAGAACACCGCGTCCCCGTCCTGCACCCGGAAGACCGAGTCCACCAGGTCGGTGCCGGTGATGGTCTTGGTGACGTACCCGCGCGCACCGCCCCGGATGACCCCGATGACGTCCTCGGCCGCGTCCGACACCGACAGCGCCAGGAACCGCACCGGGTTCTCGGCCGCCGCCATCAGCGGGGCGCAGCGCCGCAGTACCTCGACGCCGCCCCCGCCGGGCAGGTGCACGTCGAGCAGGACCACCTCGGGCCGGGTGGCGGTGATGACGGTGACGGCCTGGTCGACGTCGGCCGCCTCGCCGACGACCTCGACGCCCGTCCGTTCGGTCTCGCCGATCTCGGCCTGCACTCCCGTACGGAACATCCTGTGGTCGTCGACGAGCACCACCCGGACACGCCTGGTCTCCCCCACGCCTGCGTTCTCTCCCGCCTCGGTCATGCTGTGTTCGCCGCCCTCTCCATCTCCAGCTCGACTTCCGTGCCGCCGTCGGGCGCGGACCGCAACCGTGCGGTCCCGCCGTTGCGCTGCATCCGGCCGATGATCGATTCTCGTACGCCCATGCGGTCGCCGGGTACCGCGTCGATGTCGAAGCCCGGTCCCCGGTCCCGTACGGACACGAACACCGTCTGCCCCTCGACCTCCGCGTACACCTGTACGGGCCCGCCCTCGCCACCGTACTTGGCGGCGTTGACCATGGCCTCGCGCGCGGCCTGTATCTGTGCCGCCAGCCGCTCGTCGAGCGGGCAGTCCCCGACGACCACGACCTCGATCGGGACCCCGTGGTGGTCCTCCACCTCGGCGGCGGTCTTCTTCACGGCCTCCGCGAGGGTGGCCGGCTCCTCCGCCTCGTCCTTGCCGGTGCCCTCGGGCTTGTAGAGCCAGTTCCGCAGTTCCCGTTCCTGCGCCCGCGCGAGGCGGCGTACCTCGGAGACGTCCTCCGCGTTGCGCTGGATCAGGGTGAGGGTGTGCAGGACCGAGTCGTGCACGTGGGCGGCGACCTCGGCGCGCTCCTGGGCGCGGATGCGCATCAGGCGTTCCTCGGACAGGTCCTGGGTCATCCGGATCAGCCAGGGTCCGGCGAGCAGGGCCACGCCGACGAGGACGGCGAGGGTGGCGGTGAGGACGTTGCCGAGCTGGGCGGCGGAGCCCCGGACGACGATGAAGACGGTCAGGCCCACCCCGACCAGGGCGACGCCGGCCAGCGCCCGCGCCACCTGGAAGAGCCGTCCGTGCCGTCCGGCGGCCGTCGACCAGTGGGCGCGGCGGGCGTTGTCGGCCTGCCGCCATACGAGCACCACCCCGGCCCCGACCAGCAGCGTCGGCCACACGTACCGGCCGGACGCGCCACCGAGCTGGACCTTGGAGATGAAGATGCCCGCGCCGATGAACAGGGCGATCAGCGCGGTGATCTGCCCGCGGTCGGGCTTGCGCAGCCGCCGGGTGCCGTCGGGGAGGGACTCGAAGAAGGAGCGGTGCCCGGTCCGGCCGCCGACGCCGAGCGGTACGAAGACCCAGAACGCGGCGTACAGCAGCACGCCCAGCCCGTCGCCCCACATGAACAGCAGGAGGAACGCCAGTCGGACCCAGCCCACCGGAAGCCCGAGGTGCCCGGCCAGACCGCGCGCGACACCGCCGAGCATCCGGCCGTCGGCGCTGCGGTAGAGCTTGCGCTGCGGCACCTCGTCGGCGTCCGGTGCGTGCGGGGTACGGGGAGCGGCGGCTACGGGCATGTCACCAAGGGTCACACGCCCGGCGGGGGCCGGTCATCAGGGCATCCCCCCACTTCCACCGGGGGGATATCAGGGTTGCACCAGGGTAGGGCCGGATGCCACGCGCTTCGGCGGGCCGTCACCATGGACCCATGACCGAAGTACACGACGCCCCGCCGGCCGGGCCCGGAGCCCCGCGGGCCGCCGACCCCAGGCCGCCCCTGCGCCGGAGCAAGCGCGACAAGGTCCTCGCGGGCGTGTGCGGCGGCCTCGGCCGGTACTTCGACCTGGACCCGGTGGTCTTCCGCATCGTCCTCGGAGTCCTCGCGATCACCGGCGGCGTCGGTCTGATCTTCTACGGCTTCGCGTGGCTGCTGCTCCCCCAGGACGGCGAGGAGGACAGCGAGGCGAAGAAGCTGCTGACCGGGCGGGTGGAGGGGGCCACGCTGGCGGCCGTGTTCGCCGCGCTCGTGGGCTGCGCGCTGTTCCTGTCGATGCTGGACAACGGCGGGCTGGCGGCCTTCTCGGTGCTGGTCGTGCTGGCGCTGGGCGGAGCCTCGTACTGGTCGCAGCGCAAGCGCCACACCGGGCCCGAGGCGCAGGCGCCCGACCCGGCCGGCGGAGCCCCCCGCACCGCGCACTCGCCGGCTCCGCCGGAGACGCAGGCGCCGCCCGCGCCCGGCGGCCCGTCCTGGTGGCGGGACCCGCTGGTCAAGGACGGTACGACCGGCCCGGTCGGTGGGACGGGATATCTGTGGGGGCCCGACGACACCGAGGATCCGGAGGTGGTCGGCCGCCGCACCCCGGAGGCGGCCGCGAAGGCGCCCGTCGCCCCGGCCCGCCCGCGCGGCGGCATCGGCGGCCGGGTCTTCGTGCTGGCGCTGCTGGCCGGGATCGCGGGGACCGCGGCCACCTGGGAGGGCAACCCGCTCGGCGAGGCGCTGCAGACCGGGCTCGCCGCGGCGCTGATCGTCTTCGGTCTGGGCCTCGCGGTCAGTTCCCTGATGGGACGTACCGGGTTCGGGACGATCGTGCTGGCCGTGTTCACCGCGGGGCTGCTCGCGGGCGCGGCCGTACTGCCCCGGGAGATCGGCACGGACTGGCAGCGGGTGGAGTGGCGGCCGGCCGCGGTGGCCGACGTCCGGCCCGTGTACGAGGCGGGCACGGGGCTCGCCACCTTGGACCTGAGCCGGTTGGACGTGCCGAAGGGCACCACGGTGGCCGTCACGGCCTCGATCGAGGCGGGCCGGCTCAAGGTGGTCCTGCCGCGGGAGGTCACCGCGCAGGCCGATGTCACCATCCGGCGTGCGGGGGACGTGCAGATGCCCGGGGACCGCGCGGACCGGATCGAGCGGATCGGCGAGCAGAACCGTACGGAGACCCTCGCGCCGGCTGCCGGCACGGAGGCCGGCGGGACGATCGAACTGCACCTCGGTGCGGACTTCGGACAGGTGGAGGTGGCCCGTGCGGCGTCATGAGTTCCAGCCGGGACGGCTGATCGCGGGGCTGGCCCTGGTGGTGGCGGGCGTGCTCCACCTGGTCGGCACCACCGGCGAGGCGGACCTGCCCTGGTTCGCGGTCATCCCGATCACCATGGGCGGGCTCACCCTCGCCGCGCTGGTCGGGCTGGTGACCTATGCCGTACGCCGGGACAGGCGCGACCGGATCACCGAGTCCAGCGACAGGTAGGGCGCTCCGGCGAGGATCAGCGGGGTCCACGCCATCATGTAGATCAGGTCGTTGCCGTAGTAGTACGGGGTCACCGCCCACGACACCGTCAGCCAGAGGCTGAGCGCGATCAGCGCCCCGCCGACGGCCGCGATCCGGGTCAGCAGGCCGACCAGGGCTCCGAGGCCGACCAGGATCTCCCCGACGGCCAGGGCCACGGCGAAGCCGACGGGCGAGTTCAGCGCCATGTCCACCAGGGCGGGGATGGCGGAGGTGTCGCGCACCCCGCGCATCAGGTCGCCGATGGAACCGTCCCCGGAGGCGGAGAGGAACGCCGGGTCGGTCAGTTTGTCGATCCCCGCGTACACGAAGGTCACGCCGAGGAAGAGCCGCAGGGGCAGCAGCGCGTGCCGAAAGGCCAGCTCACGCAGGCCTACCGCGGTGGGAGGGGCGTCGGTTTCAAGAACATCGGTTCGGTTCACGGGACATGTGTACCCCGATCACTCGGCAACATCGATGGTGCAGCGGTTGGATTCCACCCCTGCGGCCGTGACCACCTGGATCTCGACGCGCCCCGGCTCCACCTCCGCCGGGACCGGCACGGTCAGCACGGCGTCGGAGGGGTTGGTGAATCCACCCGCCACCGGGACCAACGGCACGTGCACGTGCACCGCCCCGATCCGTACGACCAGACGGGCCAGCATCTCGGGCGTCTGCGCCCCGGGCGGCACGAAGCCCACGCCCCGGATCTCGATGTCGTCCCCGGGACGGACGGCCGCGTCCAGATCCCCGGGCTCCCGTCTGCGCACCACCGACAGCACCAGCGGACGGCTGCCCTCCGCGTACTTCGCCGCCAGGTACACCGCGGCCGACAGCGCCACCAGCAGGGCGAGCGCCCACGGCAGCTGCGGCAGCCGGTCGGGGAAGCGCGCCAGCGAGACCGCGGCGTAGCAGAGCACCACGGTCGAGACGAGGACGTACTGGGCGTCGGGGAAGCTCCCGCGGCCGGCGTCGTCCGTCAGCAGGTCCACCCCGCGCGGCCGGTCGGCCGGCAGCTTCTGCAGCCGCTGCCCCATGATCCGTACGGAGACCACCCGGCGCACCAGCACCGCCACGGCCGAGGTCAGCGAGACCACCGCCAGCAGCGGCAGCGCCCGGTCCAGCGCGAGGCCCGCGTACAGGGCCTGCCGCCCGGGCCCGGGCGCGGACGTGGCCAGCCGCAGCGCGGGCAGCAGCGTGGCGAAGGCCGTCAGCACCACCCAGGCGCTGGGTACCGCCTTGGAGGTGGACAGCCGGTTGTCCTCGCCGACCAGCGGGGCCAGCAGCCCGCCCCGTACGGACTGGGCGCGGGCCGCGACCGTGAGCAGCCCGGCCAGCACCAGGGCGGCCAGCAGCCCGGCGGTGCGCGCCGTGGACCAGCCGGTACCGAGCGCGGCGGCGACCTGCACCAGCAGCAGGACCCCGGCGGCGATCCAGACGGCGAGGACGGCCCGCCGCGAGAACAGGTACAGCCAGGAGTTGCCGGCCTCCCGGCCCCGGTCGGCGACGGTGCGGGCGGACAGGGTCAGCTCGTCGGAGACCCACTGGCGGGAGGCTCCGAGGGAGTGGGCCACGGCGGCCGGCACGCCCTGCCCGGAGGCGAACTCGTCGCGCTTCTCCAGGAACGCCGTGACCGCGCGTCGGTGGCCCTCGCGGGCGCACTCGTCGCAGGCACAGGCGGTGGTATGGGTACCTCGGGACATCTCTTGGACAGCCACGAACGTGCCGCCTCTCTGAACTACGGTGCAATGCCAGCGAATTGTGCACCACTGCGGCAGTGCTCCGGATTGCGCACGATGTCAGAGCAGGTGATTAACGGTTCATGATGTTGACGCCAGCAGCTCCCTGAGGGGCTGGTAGCTCACCCAGGCGGCCAGATCGGACCCGAACCGCTCGCGCGTCAGGGCCGCGGCCCGGTGGTCGATGGGCACCGGTTTCCCCGCGGCCCGGGCGATCAGCTGCACCTGCGCGGCCCGTTCCGCCTCGATGAACCACCAGACCGCGGCGTCCACGGAGTCCCCCACCGTCAGCAGTCCCCGGTTGCGCAGGACCAGTGCCTTGTACGGGCCGAGCGCCAGCGCGGTGCGTTCCGGCTCGTCCGCCCCGGAGTATTCGTCGAGGAGCGCGTGGTCCTCGTAGAAGGCGCAGGCCTCCTCGGTGATCGGGGCCAGCAGCTCGCCCAGGGCGGCGAGGGCCCGGACGTACGGGGCCCGCGCGCGGACGACGGCGACGACCTCGGGGCGCCGGCGGTGGACAGCCGCGTGCACCGCGAAGGCCAGTTGGTTGACCCGGCGCCCGCCCGTGACCACCCGCCCGTCCCCGTCGACCAGCAGCAGGTCGTCGGCGGTGAGCGCGGTGAAGGCCCGGCCGAAGGGGTTCACCCAGTAGCAGTCCTCGAACTCCGGGTCCCGTGCGGTGATCTGCCCCGCCACCCCGTCCTCGTACCCGAGGCGCCCCAGCAGCCGCAGCGCCTCGGCGAGCCGCTCCTTGCGGTGGGCGCGCGCCGCTTCGGCGGTGTCGTGCACGGGCGGCATCTCGAAGCCCAGCCGCTCCACGGGCACGGGTTCGGGCTGGTCCGGCATGGGCGCTCCCTCGAACGGCTCGGCTCGCCGCGCAAGGTACCCGGGCCCCTGCCAAGTGGCCAGAGGAACGGCGAAGCCGCCGCCCGCGGGTGCGGGACGGCGGCTTCACGGTGATCCGGGTGGGACCGGGTGGGACTACTCCCACTCGATGGTGCCCGGGGGCTTGCTCGTGCAGTCGAGGACCACCCGGTTCACCTCCGGCACCTCGTTGGTGATGCGGGTCGAGATCCGGGCGAGGACCTCGTACGGCATGCGCGTCCAGTCCGCGGTCATCGCGTCCTCGGAGGAGACGGGGCGCAGCACGATCGGGTGGCCGTAGGTGCGGCCGTCGCCCTGGACGCCGACGCTGCGGACGTCCGCGAGCAGGACGACCGGGCACTGCCAGATCTCGCGGTCGAGGCCGGCCGCGGTCAGCTCGTGGCGGGCGATGGCGTCGGCCTCGCGGAGCAGGTCCAGACGCTCCTTGGTGACCTCGCCGACGATGCGGATGCCGAGGCCGGGGCCCGGGAAGGGCTGGCGCTGGACGATCTCCTCGGGCAGGCCGAGCTCCTGGCCGACCATCCGGACCTCGTCCTTGAACAGCTGGCGCAGCGGTTCGACGAGCTCGAACTCGATGTCGTCGGGCAGGCCGCCCACGTTGTGGTGGGACTTGATGTTGGCGGTGCCGGTGCCGCCGCCGGACTCGACGACGTCCGGGTAGAGGGTGCCCTGCACGAGGAAGGCGACCGCGGGGCCGTCCTCCTGGAGGATCTCCAGCTGGGCCTGCTCGAAGACGCGGATGAACTCGCGGCCGATGATCTTCCGCTTGGTCTCCGGGTCGGAGACGCCGGCCAGCGCGGTCAGGAAGCGCTCCTGCGCGTCGACGACCTTGAGCTGCACGCCGGTCGCGGCGACGAAGTCCTTCTCGACCTGCTCGGTCTCGCCCTTGCGCATCAGACCGTGGTCGACGTAGACGCAGGTCAGCTGCGAGCCGATGGCCTTCTGCACGAGGGCCGCGGCGACCGCGGAGTCCACGCCGCCGGAGAGGCCGCAGATGGCGCGCTTGTCGCCGACCTGCTCGCGGATCGCCGCGATCTGCTCCTCGACGATGTTGCCGGTGGTCCAGGTGGGGGCGAGGCCCGCACCGCGGTAGAGGAAGTGCTCCAGGATCTGCTGGCCGTGCGTGGAGTGCATCACCTCGGGGTGGTACTGCACGCCGTACAGCTTCTTCTCGTCGTTCTCGAAGGCCGCGACCGGGACGACGTTCGTCGACGCGGTGACGGTGAAGCCCTCGGGGGCGCCGGAGCAGGCGTCGCCGTGGGACATCCACACCGACTGGTTCTCGGGGGTGCCCTCGAAGAGGGTGGAGCCGGCCTTGGAGACGGCCAGCGGGGTGCGGCCGTACTCGCGGGCGCCGGTGTTGTCGACCTGGCCGCCGAGGGTGACCGCCATCAGCTGGAAGCCGTAGCACATGCCGAAGACGGGGACGCCGGCCTCGAACAGGGCGCGGGCGTCGTCCAGGCGCGGGGCGCCCTCCTCGTACACGGAGGACGGGCCGCCGGAGAGGATGATCGCCTTCGGGTTCTTGGCCAGCATCTCGTCGACGGGCATCGAGCTCGGCACGATCTCGCTGTAGACCCGTGCCTCGCGGACGCGGCGGGCGATGAGCTGGGCGTACTGGGCGCCGAAGTCGACGACGAGAACCGTGTCCGGGGCGCTGTCGTGGGCGGCGGAGGGTGCTTCTGGCACGGGGCGGCCTTCCGGCGGAAGAGGTGGCTGTTCTGTCGATTCTAACGGGGGTCGCCGGGCCCTCTTCGTCTCACCATCCGAATCCGGGTTGGCCCCGGGCTCGGCAGAAGGTAATAATCCGTCCCATGCGCAAGCAGCTGAGCTTCCTCTTTACCTATGGCACCGGTCGGTCCGGTCGCCATGGGTCCTCGTGATGCTCGCTTGAGCCACTGACTTCCCGAAGCGCCCCGGTCCGACAGGACCGGGGCGCTTCCGCGTTTCCGCTCCTGTCGGGACACCGCACGACACGACACGATCCACAGGAGAGAACACCATGAGCGTCACCACCACCCCCGAGCAGCTGATCGCCGACTCCCGTACGCGCATCGACGCCCTCGACGACCGGATCATCGGCCTGATCCAGGAGCGGATGGCCGTCTCGACGGTCATCCAGGACGCGCGGATCGCGTCCGGCGGGCGTCGGGTGCACCTGTCGCGCGAGATGGAGGTGCTCTCGCACTGGAGCGATGCGCTCGGAAAGCCCGGTACCGCCCTCGCCATGACCCTGCTGGAGCTGTGCCGGGGTCGCGTGTGACGGCTGTTCGTCACCCGTCCGGACCGTGACCGGCCCCGGGGCCCTTCGTTGGTGAGGATGTCCGCGTCAGCCAGCCGCGGGACCGCAACACCACGCGTGGATCCGCTGGAGCGATGAGACGCACGCCCCGTGGAGCGTGCGTCGTGGGACCTCGCTCCTTCGCGTGACCGGACGGCAGGGGACAGCAGCCCGGTCACCCCGTAAAGGACGGCCGGCCCTGGGGACGCCCGGGGCCGGCCGTTCTGCGTGGTCGCGCCTACGTGGCGTACGCGGTCAGGCGTGCCCGCCCGCCTTGCGGCGGAACGCCACGAACAGCCCGCCGCCGACGGCCAGGAGCACCGCGCCGCCGAGTGCGATCGCCTGGGCGGAGCTGCCGGTGGAGGCGAGGCCGCCGCCGTTGGCCGTGACACCCGTACCGGTGGCCGAGGTGCTCGGCGTCGCGGACGCGGTGGCCGTCGCGGAGCCGGTCGGGGTCGGCGAGGCCGTGGTGGTGCCGCTCGTGGTCGGGGTCGGGTTCGGTCCGGCGCCCTTCGCGTTGATCACGAGGGCCGCCGTGTCGTTGCCGTGGTTCGGGTCCCAGGGCTGGCCCGTGGTGCCCCGTGGCTTCTCCCGGCCGACCGTGATCGAGCCCTTGGCGTCCGCCACGGCCTTCTCGATCTTCAGCTGGAACGGGTAGGCGAACGTCTCCTTCTCCCCGACGACATGGCCGGTGGAGCAGAAGTAGCGCGGCGCGCCCAGGGCCTGCTCGCGGTCGCTGCCGTCCGCGGCGACCCCCTTGCAGCCGGCCGGGACCTTCGTGACCCTGGCGCCCGCCGGGATCACGATGTCGGTCCGGGCGACGGCGTCGCCGTGGCGCAGGTCGGCGACCCACGCGGGGCCGTTGTTGCGGAAGCCGAGGTCGACGTCGACCGTGTCACCGGCCTTGCCGGTGAGGGACACGCCCGTGGCCACGAGGTCGGCGGTGTTGCGCGTCGTGAAGTCGAACTCCTGGATGTTGTTCCAAGGGTCGAGGTCGGGCGCCTGTCGGGCGGACCGGGCCGCGGCCTTGGGGGCCTGCTTCGCCGCGGCCAGCTTGTTGCCGGCCGCGAACGCGCGGTTCTTCGCCGCCGTCTTCGCCGCCGCCTTCGGCTGCTCACCGGCCGCGTACACCGCGTAGGTCAGGCCGTCCATGAAGGCGTGCGGGGCGGCCTCGAGGGTCAGCGAGCCGTCGACGCCGTAGAGCGCACCCGGCTCGTACTCGCCTTCCAGCAGGCACTGCACCGTGCTCCAGCCCGTGTTCCAGGGCCGGCCCGCCGTGCTGTCCTCGGAGTAGGAGCAGTTGTCGTACTGCTCGACCAGGGCGATGCCGTGCGTGGTGCGGATCTCGAGCACCACGCCGTCGACGGGGTCCGTGCCCTCGTTGGCGAAGATGATCGACAGGTTCTGCCGGTCGCCCGGCTTCTGTTCCGCCTTCAGCCTGGCCCGGTCCAGCACCAGGTCGGGGCCGCCGACGCGCACCTTGGTGGTGGCGGCCTGGAAGGTGGCGCCTTCCGCCGTGCCGGTGAGCGTCAGGTCCGCGGTCGCGCCGACCTTGCTGCCGTCGGCCGCGCTGAGGTCCAGCTTCACGACCGTGCTCTCGCCCGTCCACAGCCCCCAGCGCTTGCAGGTCACGGTCGCGGCCGTGAGCGTGCAGTCCTTCTCCCGGCCCTTGGCGAGCGCCACGTCGGCGACGCCCTTGAGGGCGCCCAGGTCGATGGTGAAGGTGCTCGGGCGGTCGAACGTCTTGGTGGAGTCGTTGACGATCCGGAACTCCACCGAGGTCTTCTGCGGTTCGCCGCTCTTCCCGGGGTGCGGGCGCAGGCCGATCCCGGCCGGTCCGGCCAGGGTGAAGACGGGGTCCGCGGCGTGGGCGGGAGTGATGGCCGCTCCCAGCACCACGAGGGCGCCGGCGGCCAGCAGCGAGATGCGCTTTCTCATGCAGCCGTTGACTGTCGAACATCAGTCGCAGTTGCACACTTCATTGTGTGATCGACACCACAGCCCGGCACGGCGGATTCCGGTACAACCATCAAGGCTGAACATCTGTCACGTATGTACCGCGGTGGGTACCGCGCTCGGAGGGGGAGCGCGGTACCCACCGCTGTCAGACCGTCGGTTCCGGATCGCTCACCGGTCGGCGCGGCGGAACCTCCGGGACCGCCATGAACGGCAGCCGCAGCGCGCCGAATGCCTCCTTCGGGACCGCCGGACGGATCGGCTCCACCGCGTCCAGGCGGACGTACGCCGCTCCCTGCTCGGGCCGCGGGTCCCGCTCCCCCACGTTCGGCCAGTACGACATCGCCCGTTCCGCCTGCGCGGTGATCGTCAGCGACGGGTTCACCCCGAGGTTCGCGGAGACGGCCGCACCGTCCACCACCGAGATGCCCGGGTGCCCGTAGAGCCGGTGGTACGGGTCCACCACCCCCTCCTCGGGCGAGGCGCCGATCGGGCAGCCGCCCAGGAAGTGCGCGGTCAGCGGGGTCCCCATCAGCTCGCCGATGTTGCTGCCCGGGAAGCCGTTGATCTCCTCGGCCAGCAGGGTCGCGGCCTGTGTGGCCTCCGCGATCTGGACCGGGTTCGGGGCGCCGTGGCCCTGGCGGGCGGTGAGCAGGCCCTTCCCGATCCCACCGGGCTTGCGGTAGGTGGTCAGCGAGTTGTCCAGCGACTGCATGACCAGGCCGATGATGGTCCGCTCCGACCAGCGCCGGTTGGACAGCGACCGCGCCAGCTGCACCGGGTGCCGCACGGTCCGGCCCAGCCAGGCACGGACCCGGTGTGCGCTGTGGGGGACCTGGAGGACGGTCATGAACCCCATGGCGTTGGAGCCCTTGCCGTAGCGGACGGGCTCGATGTGGGTGTCGGCGTTGGGGTGCACGGAGGAGGTGATCGCCACGCCCCGGGTGAAGTCGGCCCGACGCTCGCCCCCGTGCAGTTTGCGGTAGCGGCGGTCGTCGGTCTGCGCGCCGACCAGGCCCTCGGAGTTGGTGCGGGTCAGCTCCCCGAGTCGGTTGCTGAGACGCGGGAGCTCGCCGCGGTCCTTCATCGTGTGCAGCAGGGTCTGGGTTCCGTACGTGCCCGCCGCGACGACCACGTACCGGGCGCGCAGGACCTTCGCCCGGCCGCGCCGGCGGCCGTCGGTGGGGACGGTGCGGACGCGGTAGCCGCCCTCGGGGTGGTCGGAGAGCGCGGTGACGGTGGTCATCGGGTGGATGACGGCGCCGGCGCGCTCGGCAAGGTGCAGGTAGTTCTCGTTGAGGGTGTTCTTCGCGCCGTGCCGGCAGCCGGTCATGCACTCGCCGCACTCCGTGCAGGCCTTGCGGGCGGGGCCCGCACCGCCGAAGTACGGGTCGGGGACCTCGTCCCCGGGCCGGACCTTCGGCCGCCCGTCGGCGTCGTCGCCGTCCCCGAAGAAGACGCCGACCGGAGCCATGTGGAAGGAGTCCCCGACGCCCATCTTCTCGGCGGTCGCCTTGAGGTGGACGTCGGAGGGGGTCATGGTCGGGTTGAGGCGCACCCCGAGCATCCGCTTGGCCTGCTCGTAGTAGGGGGCGAGCTCGCCCCGCCAGTCGGTGATGGAGGCCCACTGCCGGTCCTCGAAGAAGGGGGTGGGCGGCACGTACAGCGTGTTGGCGTAGTTGAGGGAGCCGCCGCCGACGCCGGCGCCCGCGAGCACCATCACGTTGCCGAGCAGGTGGATCCGCTGGATCCCGTACAGCCCGAGGGCCGGGGCCCACAGGTAGTTGCGCAGGTCCCAGCTGTTCTTCGGCAGGCTCTCGCGGGTGAAGCGGCGTCCGGCCTCCAGGACGCCGACGCGATAGCCCTTCTCGGTCAGGCGCAGCGCCGAGACCGACCCGCCGAAGCCCGACCCGATGACGATGACGTCGTAGTCGTACGACCCGGACCCGGTTTCGGACGCAGAGGAGTCGGAAGACGCGGAAGACTCGGACACGGTGCTCCCCTTAGCGGAGTCGGAGGGCCTTCATGACCTGGAGGCTGCGGGTCATGAACGCCGCGTACTTCTCGTCGTCCATGCCCAGCGAGGGGGCCATCGGGAGCAGCCGCTGGTGGGCGACCGTCTGGGCCTCGGTGTACTTGAGGATGCCCTCGGAGCCGTGGCGGCGGCCGAGGCCGGAGTCCTTCATGCCGCCCATGGGCGCCTGGGCGCTGCCGTAGGCGGGGGCGTAGCCCTCGTTGATGTTGACGGTGCCGGTGCGCAGGCGGGCGGCGACGGCGTGACCGCGGCGGGAGTCCTTGGTCCAGACGCTGGAGTTCAGGCCGTAGGCGGTGGCGTTGGCCTCGGCGATCGCCCGGTCCTCGTCGGTGAAGCGGTAGATGGAGACGACCGGTCCGAAGGTCTCCTCGCCGCACACCGCCATGGGGGCCTCGACGCCGTCGAGGATGGTGGGCTCGTAGAAGAGCGGGCCGATGTCGGGGCGGGCGGTGCCGCCGGCGACGAGGGTGGCGCCCTTGGCGACGGCTTCGTCCACGTGCCGCTGTACGGTCTCCAGCTGCCGCTCGCCGACCAGCGAGCCCATGTCGGCGCCGTACGCGAGGGAGGCCCCGAGCCGCATGGCCTTCGTCCGGGCGGCGAAGCGCTCGACGAAGGCGTCGGCGATCGAGGCGTGGACGTAGAGCCGCTCGATGGAGATGCAGAGCTGACCGGCGGAGGAGAAGCAGGCGCGGACGGCGCCGGCGGCGGCCTTCTCGATGTCGGCGTCGTGCAGCACGAGCATGGCGTTCTTGCCGCCGAGTTCGAGGGAGACCCCGACGAGGCGGTCGGCCGCGCCCCGGGCGACCTCGCGGCCGGTGCGGGTGGAGCCGGTGAAGGAGACGTAGTCCGCGTGCCGGACCACCTCGGGGCCGACGACGGGGCCCTCGCCGAGCACGATCTGGAAGACCTCGGCGGGCAGTCCGGCCTCGATCAGCAGGTCGCGGGCCCACAGGGCGGTCAGCGCGGTCTCGGTGTCGGGCTTCATGACCAGCGCGTTGCCGGAGACGAAGGCGGGCAGGGCGTCGCCGACCGACAGTTCGAGGGGGTAGTTCCAGGGGGCGATCTGGCCGACGACCCCGCGCGGCTGGCGCAGCTCGGTGACCTTGGTGAGGGTGGGCATGGCGCCCGTGTGGCCCTTGGGGCGCAGGTACGAGGGTGCCTTGCGGCCGTAGTGACGGGCCGAGACGGCGACCGCCTGGACCTCCTCGTGCGCGTGCAGGCGGGCCTTGCCGGTCTCCAGCTGGATCAGGTCGAGGATCTCGGCCTGGCGGGCGAGGACCAGGTCGTGGAAGCGCAGCAGGACGGCCGCGCGCCGGCGGACGGGGACCGCCGCCCAGGCGGGCTGGGCGGCGCGGGCCCGCTCGAAGGCCTCGGCCACGTCCTCGGGGGTGGCCTCCGGGAGCTCCGCCAGCCGGTCCCCGGTGAAGGGGGTGTGGTTGGCGGTACGGCCGGATCCGATCACTCCGCGGGTCAGCCGGGCGACCAGGTCGGGGGTCACCACATCGGCGGCGGTGCGGGCACCGGCCGGGGCCGGGGCGACCGGGTTGGTGGGCTCCGGTGCGGTCCGGAGGGGGGCGGCGGGGGCCTGCGAGTCCGTCATGCCGGTGAGCGTATTGCGCCCGACAGCCTTTGGGTACCCGCCGGTAACCGGATTTTGTCATCTCCGCCAGCGATCGCTGGCAAGATGCCCGGATCGGTGGCGATCAGGACTTCTTGGCGGGTGGCTCCCAGCCGCTGAGCACGACGTCGAACTGCTGCTCGGTCGTGGCCCAGCTCGCGACCGGGCTGGAGATGTAGATCGCGTACTCCGTGCCGTCCGGCGCGATGTACATCTGCTCCTTGGCGCGGCGCGGGCCCGGGTGGTTCTGCTTCTCCGTATAGGTGAAGTCCCAGAGCGCGGCCCGGGTGCTGTCCCGGAAGGTGTTCTGGTTCAGCCGCACCTTCTTGTAGTCCGTCCGCAGGGACACCTGCTTCTCCAGGTCGAGCAGGTGCGCGAGCGGGTCCCGGTAGTCCGGGGTGGGGTCGGCGGCGATCCGGACGAAGTGCTTGCCGTCGTCCGGGGTGTAGTCGATCTGGTCGCCGTTCGCCTTGCGCGTCCAGCCCTCCGGGACGAACAGGGTGAAACCGGCGAGGGGGTCGACGACCTTCTTGTAGCCGGCCGGCGGGGGCGCCGTCTGCGGCTTCCCGTCGTCGCCCGACTGTCCGCCGGTCGAGGAGGCGACCTTGTCCGGGTCCCCCTCCTTGCCCTGGTCCCCGGTGTACTTGAGCACCCCGAACACCCCGCCCCCGCCGAGCAGCGCCGCCACCAGGGCCACGACCACGGCGCGTCCGCCCCAGCCCCGGGCCGGGTCGGTCGAGGAAGCCGGCGTCGCCGCCGTGGGCGGGCGGGTGGGGGGCTCCGGCAGCGCGGTCGTCGGCCCGACCTCGCCCTGCGGCGCCGGCGCCTCGGCCGGCTCCTGCGCCGGGGCGAGTTCCTCCGGTGTCACCGCGCGGGTGGGCACGTACGCCTGCGCGGCCTTCGGCTCGCGGCCCTCCATCGCCTCCAGCAGCATCCGCTCGGCCTCCGCGGCCGAGGGGCGCTCCGTCGGATCCTTGCGCAGCAGGGCGGTGATGATCGGTCCGAGCGCCCCGGCCTGGCGCAGCGCCGGCGGCTCGTCGTTGACCACGGCCTGCAGGCTGGAGATGGGTGAGGTGCGACGGAACGGCGAACGGGCCTCCACCGCCGTGAAGAGGGTGGCGCCGAGCGACCACAGGTCCGAGGACGGGTCGGGACGCCCGCCGGTGACGCGCTCGGGAGCCAGGTAGTCGATGGAGCCGACGATCTCGCCGGTGCGCGTGATCGACGAGTCGCCCTCGATCGCGGCGATCCCGAAGTCCGTGAGCAGCACCCGGCCGTCCTTGGCCAGGAGTACGTTGCCCGGCTTCACGTCGCGGTGCAGTACGCCGACCGCGTGCGCGGCGCGCAGCGCGCCCAGCACGTGCAGCCCGATCCGGGCCGCCTCGCGGGGCTCGATCCGCCCGGCGGCCTTGGCCGCGTCCGCGAGGGAGGGCCCGTCGATGTACTCCATGACGATCCACGGCCGGTCGTCGTGTTCGAGGACGTCGTGGACGGTGACGACCGCCGGATGCTGGATCCGGGCCGCGGCCCGGGCCTCCTTCTGCGTCCGGGCGTGCATGACGTCCCGGTCGGCCTGGGACACGTACAGACCCGCCGTCAGTTCCTTGACGGCGACGGTCCTGTGGAGCAGCTCGTCATGCGCACGCCACACCTTGCCCATGCCGCCCCGGCCGATCGGCTCGACGAGCCGGTACCGGCCCGCCAGCACATCGCCCCCACCTGTCTGCTGTTCCACGAAATCCCGCCGCTCTCTGCACTTCAGGCCAGATTACGGAGCCCGGAGGGGCTGCCGGAACCGCCCGGGCGCCGAAAGACGGCACTGTGACGCAATCGCCGTACTGATCAGTCGTCAGTATCCGCTCAACCGCCCGCCTTGTAACTCGCCGTGGCCTTTTCGAAGACTTCGGTGACCTTGGTCTGTTCGTCCTCCGGACCGGTGACGAGGACGACGTGGTAACTGCCGCCCAGCGCCACGACGTAGTTGCGGGCGAAGACGTTGCGACCGGTGCCGTCGATCCACGTGTACCGGCCCGTCGCGCGCAGTTGCTGACCCACCTTGGTGGTCTTCACATCGCCGACGGTCGACCAGGTGGAGGTCCGGTACGGGGTCAGTTCCGGCTCCTTGTCCTTCTGGTAGGCCGCCGGGTCCGGATTGCCCTGGACCTTGTCGCGGCCGGGGACGACGGTCAGCACGAACTGCCCGTCGGTGTAACGGACCTGACCGGACTCATTGATTCCGCGACGCTCCCAGCCGTTGGGCACGGCGATCTCGAAGTGCTCCGGGTCCTGTTGGTTGGTGTACCCGGCCGGGGCGGGGGCCGGGGCGGCCTGCGATTCGACGGGCGCGGTCGTCTGCGGGGCGGGCTTGGACTCGGGCGTGCCCGTGGGGACCTGGGAGGGACTCGGCTTCGCCGGTGTCTGGGCGGTGCCGCCCTGGGTGGCGCCCGCGGGGTCCTGATCTGCGGCCCGGGGCATGAACAGGATCGCGTACGCCACCGCGCCGGCGAGGAGGGTCAGGATCCCGACGAGCAGGATCCGGCCGAGGGCGCGCGGCTTGCGTGGGGCCGAGGGATTGCGGTGCCGCCCGTGGACCTCACCGCGGCGGCGTACGACGGGCAGCCGCGCCGGATCCGGCTCCGGCATCGGAAGCATCCCGAACCCGGCGTCCGGCTCGGGCGCGGACCGTACGAGCGAGCGCAGCCAGCCGCGCAGCTCCTCGAAGTCGGGTCGCTCGGTGGGGTCCTGGCGCAGCAGCGACTCCACGACCGGCCGCAGCGCCCCGCACTCCTCGGCGAAGGCGGGCGGCTCCGCGCACACCATCTCGACCAGCTCGGCGACGCTGTCCTCCGGGTACGGGGCATGCCCCTGGACGGCGCGGTAGAGCAGCGCGCCGAGCGCCCACAGGTCGGTGGCGGGCCCGACGGGGGCGGCGAGCTGCCAGTGCCCGTGCACGGGACCGGCCTGCTCGGGGGCCCACCGCTCGGTGACGGCGCCGACGACGGCCATCCGGGTCTGCCGCGCGCGCTCGGCGTCCAGACCGGTCCGGGGGCCGGACCGGCCGGTGCCGGCGTCGAAGCCGGTGGGCTGCGGCTGGTCGGGGGCGGTCCGGTTCGGCTCCTCGGCCTGCCGATAGCCCTGGGGCAGGGCGATCCGGGCGGGCAGGACCGGGCGCTCGGGCTGCGCCTGCCGGGGCTCCGGTTCCGGGTGCGGTTCCGGGTGCTGCGGTTCCAGGTGCGGATCCGGGTGCGGCTGGACGGTGGCGTACGGCGGCAGGGGTTCGGGGGTCGGCTCCGGCTCCCGCCCGGGAGCGGCCGCGGGCAGCTCCGCCCGGCGGGGGGTCGCGCCGTGCCAGGGGGCGGTGGCGCCGGTCTCCGGGCCCCCGTACGGGTACGAGTACCCCTGCGGGAGGGTCGATCCCGCGGGCCGGCGCTCCGGTGAGCCGCCGGACTCGATCTCGCCGGCCGTCCCGGCGCGGCGCTGCTCCTCGACCACCCGGGCGGCGGCCGCCCGCGCCCCGGCCCGGTAGGCGGCGACGACCCCGGCCCGCGCGGCCGCCTGGAGTTCGGGGCGGTCCTGCGGGCGATCGGGGGTGATGTGATCGGTGTACCGCGGCCCGGTGTCGTAACCGGGGGCCACGAGCGGCGCGTACGTGAGCTCCACCTGTCCGGCGGCGGGCGGCGTCGGGTCCGGGAAGGGGTCCGGGGCGGGACGCGGGGGCGGGACCGGCGGGGACACTGCGATCGGGGGCGACGTCGGGACCGGGGCGGGGGTGGGTGCGGGGGCCTGGGCGGTACCCCACCCCGCGCCGCCGTCGGTGTCCTCGGCGCTCGGGACGGGGTCGTACCCGCACAGGGCCTCCTCCGCCGCGCCCGCCGCGAGGCCCGTCAGCACGACGCGACCGTCCTCGCACACCAACACCGTCCGGACGGTGATGTTCCGGTGCGTCCAGCCGTGCCCGTGCAGCACCCGCAGCGCGGTCAGCACGTCCGAGGCCACCTCGGCGGCCCGGTAGGGGCTCAGGGGTTCATCGGCTATCAGCGCGGCCAGCGGCCTGGCCGGGACGAGTTCGCTCACTATCCACAGGGAGTCGCCCTCGGCGAACACGTCGAAGACCTGGTCCAGCCGCGGATGGTCCGGGATCGAGGCGGCCGCCTGCGCCGCCTCGATGGCGCGGCGCACAGCCGGCAGATCGGCGGGCGAGCGGCGCGCCGCCGGCACGGCCCGCGGCCCGTCCAGCAGCTCGGCGTCCACGACCTCCGGCAACGGCACCTGCCGTACGAGGACTTCCTGCCCGCTGCGGGTGTCGAAGGCGCGGGTCTCTATCAGTTCGTACTCGTCGGACGGCGGCAGCGGCAGGCGGTAGCGGCCGGCCAGGATCCGGCCCGCGTACTCCTCCACATCGCCTCCCCCGAGTGCGGCGGGCTCCCCATGGCCCCTCCGACACGATACGTCGCCAGGGCCGCCCGCGTCCCGAGGTCAGCCGAGCGGCTGGAAGGTCTCGAAGGCGACGTTGCGCATCTGGGTGCACTCCGGGCCGTCCCACTGGTCGGCGGCGCAGCTGATCATGATGGCGTAGCCGTGCGTCGCGTCCAGCTTGAACCCGCGGTTGAGCACCCGGACCTTGATGCCCTTCTGCTCGCGCTCGAACTCCCAGTCGGCGACGGTCGGGTAGCCCCGGTAGTCCACCGTGTCGATGCGGATCTGCCGGTAGTTCGTACTGCTGCCCGCCACCGCGGAGGCCGACTTGGCCCAGGCGAGGCGCGCGTCGTCGCCCGGCTTGTCTGTGTAGTCGACCTGGATCCGCGGGAATCCGCCGTCACGGCTGTATATGGCGCCGGAGTTCTCACCGGCTACGGCCGTCTGCTTGAAGCCCTCGGGCATCGCCATGGTGAAGTGGAAGCCGAAATTCCGCTCGGTGAAGAAGCCTGCGGGGAGAGCGCCGCCGGCGCCGCCGCCGGACGTAGCGCCCTGACCCTGGCTCGCGGCCGGGGTCTGCTGCTGCCCGCCGGTGCCGGCGCCCGTGCCCCCGTTCGCACCGGTACCCGCGGTGCCGTTGGCGTTGCCGCCGCTCTCGCCGGTGTTCCCGGAGGGCTTCGGGGAGGCGCCCCCGCTCCCGCCGCCGGCGCCCGGGTCCTTCGGGGCCGAAGCCGCCGGGGAGGGCTTGCCGTTGCCGCCCTTGCTCTCGTCCTTGGTCTTCGTGTCGTCGTCGCTGAAGGCGTAGGCGATGAGGGAGCCGACGACCGCCAGCACCACGACCAGGGCCGCCGCCGCGAGCACGATGGTGCGTCGCTGCATGACGTCCGTGAGCGGGGCCTTGACGGGGGACGGCTTGGACGTCGGCGGCTCCGCGGCGGAGACGGCCGTGGTGGCGGCCGCGGCCGTCGCCGCCTTGCGGGCGGCCTTCAACGCGGCGCGGGCACGTTCGCGCTGCTCGCGCTCGCGCCGCTCGCGCTCCTTCTTCGCCGCGCGCTCGGCCGCCTTCTCCGCCTTGTCGGCGGCGGCCTTCTCGACGGCCTCCTTGGCGTCGGCCAGCGAGATCTGCCGGGTCTCCTCGGCCGTCGGAACCGCCACGGGGGCCGGCGCGGGCTCGGGGGCCGCGAGGACGGCGCCCAGCATCGCCCGGGTGCGGGCGTCGTCGAGCCGGTGGGTGGGGTCCTTGGCGAGCAGGCCGTAGATGACCTCGGTCAGCGGACCCGCGTTCTTCGGCGGCTCCACCGGCTCGGTCATCACCGCGGTGAGGGTGGCGAGCGCGGACCCCTTGTCGTACGGGGGCACTCCCTCGACGCAGGCGTACAGCAGGCCGCCGAGCGACCACATGTCGGCGGGCGGGCCGGGCTTGTGACCGCGGGCGCGCTCGGGCGAGATGTAGGAGGGCGCGCCGACGAGCATGCCGGTGGAGGTGACGGAGGGGTCGCCCTCGACCTGGGCGATGCCGAAGTCGGTGAGGACGACGCGGCCGTTGCCGGCGATGAGGACGTTGGACGGCTTCACGTCGCGGTGCAGGATGCCCTGGCCGTGGGCGGCGCGCAGCACGTCGAGCACCGCGAGGCCGACCTCGGCCGCGCGGTGCGGGGTCAGGGGGCCGTTCTCACGTATGAACTCGGCGAGCGAGGGGCCCTCGATGAGCTCCATGACGATCCACGGCCGGCCGTCCTCGTCGACGACGTCGTAGACGGTGACGGCGCCGCCGCTGCGGATCCGGGCGATGGCCTTGGCCTCGCGCAGGGTGCGGGTGATGAGGCGTCGCTTCTCGTCCTCGTCGACCCCGGTGCTGAAACGGAGTTCCTTGACGGCGACGGTCCGGCCCAGGGTCTCGTCCTGGGCCCGCCAGACGGTGCCCATCCCGCCCTTGCCGAGCACCGCGCTCAGCCGGTACCGCCCGGCCAGCAGCCGTCCCTCGTCCTTTCCGCCCTCGGCGGCCTTCGCCGCGGCGGCCTTGACGGCGGCGGCCATGGCATCGGCCTTCTCGACGACGGGGTTGGACTTCGTCGCCGGCTTGACCTCGGGCTTGGACGCGGGCTTCGCCTCGACGGGCTCCGCCGCGGACGGCCCGCCGGCCTTGCCCAACGCGACCTTCGCCGCGGGTACATCGGCGGGCACGGCGTCGGCGGGCTCCGCCTCGACCTCGCCCGACCCCGACTTCGCCGACGCCGCATCAGACTTCGCCTCGGCGGGCTTCACGCCCTCGGACTTCGCCCCGGCGGCCTTCACAGCCACGGGCTTCGCGTCCACGGGCTCCGTCTCCGCGGGCTTCACGTCCACGGGCTTCACGCCCTCGGACTTCGCCTCGGCGGGCTTCACAGCGGCGGACTTCGTCTCCGCGGGCTTCGCCTCGGCGGGCTTCGCGTCCGCGGGCTCGGCATCCGCCGTGGCGTCGGCGGCGCGCTCCTCGGCGCCCGACTCGGCCGCCCGGCTCGACTCCGGCTTCGCCGCCGCGGGCGCAGCGACCTCCACGGGCTCCGCCGCAGGCGATCCGGCAGGCGGCCCGGCAGGCGAGCCCGTCCCGGAAGGCACGCGGCCAGCCGAAGACTTTGCACTGTCAGGCTGCGCCGCAGGCGACTCGGTGTGCTCCGGCTTCGACATGCGTCCCCTCTGCGATCGTGCCGCTGCTCCGCCTGCCCCAGCGGCTGAGCGACCCGGCGGCCGGGGCTCGCGATAACCCGCCCCGGCAGAACCTTCATTCTTCCTCACTCCGCAACGGACGGGCGCCCCGGGTCTACGGTTCCCCCCTCCGCATCCCGGAGTTACAACGGAACGATGTCCGGCGCCCCCAGCCGCGCCGCGTCCGCCGCCTGGTCGTCCGGCTGGCGCTGCGATTCCCGCTCCGCCTGGACCCGCTTCTCGTAGTGCTCCACTTCCTTCTCGATCTGCTGCTTGTCCCACCCCAGAACCGGAGCCATCAACTCCGCGCATTCCCGGGCCGAACGCGTCCCCCGGTCGAAGGTCTCGATGGAGATCCGGGTCCGCCTCGTCAGGACGTCGTCCAGGTGTCGGGCTCCCTCGTGCGAGGCCGCGTACACGATTTCCGCCCGCAGGTAGTCGTCCGCCCCGGACACCGGCTCCCGCAGCCCCGGGTCGGCGGCCATCAGGTCCAGCAGTTCCTCCGTCAGCGACCCGAAGCGGTTCAACAGGTGTTCCACCCGCACCACATGAAGCCCCGTCCGGGCCGCGATCCGCGCCCGCCCGTTCCACAGCGCCCGATATCCCTCCGCCCCCACCAGCGGCACGTCCTCCGTCACGCAGTCGGCCACCCGCTGGTCCAGGCCGTGCACGGCCTCGTCGACCGCGTCCTTCGCCATGACCCGGTACGTCGTGTACTTGCCGCCGGCGACCACCACCAGCCCCGGCACCGGGTGCGCCACCGTGTGCTCGCGCGACAGCTTGCTCGTCGCGTCCGACTCCCCGGCCAGCAGCGGCCGCAGGCCCGCGTACACGCCTTGGACGTCGTCACGCGTCAGCGGCACGGCCAGCACCGAGTTCACGTGCTCCAGCAGGTAGTCGATGTCCGCGCTCGACGCCGCCGGGTGCGCCTTGTCCAGGTCCCAGTCGGTGTCCGTGGTCCCCACGATCCAGTGCCGACCCCACGGGATGACGAACAGCACCGACTTCTCGGTCCGCAGGATCAGCCCGGTGCTCGAATGGATCCGATCCTTCGGTACGACCAGATGGATGCCCTTCGAGGCCCGGACGTGGAACTGGCCGCGCTCCCCGATCAGCGCCTGGGTGTCGTCCGTCCACACCCCCGTCGCGTTCACGACCTGCTTCGCGCGGATCTCGTACTCGCCTCCGCCCTCCACATCGCGCACCCGCGCGCCGACGACCCGTTCGCCCTCACGCAGGAAGCCGATGACCCTCGCCCGATTGGCGCAGTGCGCCCCGTACGCGGCGGCCGTCCGCACGAGCGTGGCGACGTAGCGCGCGTCGTCCATCTGGGCGTCGTAGTACTGCAGGGCTCCCACCAGCGCGTCCTTACGGAGCGCCGGCGCCACCCGTAGCGCACGCTTGCGCGACAGGTGCCGGTGCACGGGCAGGCCGCGTCCGTGGCCGCTGGAGACCGACATCGCGTCGTACAGCGCGACGCCCGAACCGGCGTAGAGCCGCTCCCAGCCCTTGTGCTGCAGCGGGTACAGGAAGGGCACGGGCTTGACCAGGTGCGGGGCGAGGCGTTCCAGGAGCAGGCCGCGCTCCTTCAGCGCCTCGCGCACGAGGGCGAAGTCGAGCATCTCCAGATACCGCAGGCCGCCGTGGATCAGCTTGCTGGAGCGGCTGGAGGTGCCGGAGGCCCAGTCCCGCGCCTCCACCAGGCCGGTCGACAGACCGCGCGTCACGGCGTCGAGCGCGGTGCCGGCGCCCACCACACCCGCGCCCACCACCAGCACGTCCAGTTCCCGCTCGGCCATCAGGCCGAGGGCCTCGGCCCGCTGCACCGGCCCCAGTGTCGCTGTCCTCACGGCTGCCTCCCGTTTGGTGCGGATGAGATCCCGCTCACATGCCCCGTTCCACGATTCTGACCGCACGCACCCACATCAGCCACCGCCTGTGGACAACACAACGGTGGCGTTCACTCCGGAATGCCACATATCTGTCATATATACGCCTAGTCTGACATTGCGCCAGCTCCTGTCCCCCGGAGAACTTGCGCGGCAGCCCCCTCATGTCAGGGAAGGGACGGCACCCCCATGCCCGCAGACCTCGCCGTCATCGGACTCGGCCATCTCGGCCTCCCACTCGCCCAGGCGGCCGTCGCCGCCGGAATCGAGACGGTCGGCTACGACAGCGGTCCGGTCACGGACTCCACCCTCACCGCCGCCGAGATCCGCCGCATGTCGGCGGCCGGCTTCCGGATCACCACCAACCCCGCCGAGCTCGGCCGGGTCCGCACGGCCGTCATCTGCGCCCCCACCCAGCTCGGAGCGGACCGCGCACTGGACCTCTCCGCCGTCGGCGAGGCCGGCCGCGCGCTCGCCGCCCGGCTGCGCCCCCACACCACCGTGATCCTCGAATCCGCCGCCCACCCCGGCGTCACCGAGGACTACCTCCGCCCGATCCTCGAAGCCGGCTCCGGGCTGCGGGCGGGCCGGGACTTCCACCTGGCCTACTCCCCCAGCCGCCTCGACCCGGGCAACCGCACCCACGGCATCTCCAACACCCCCAAGGTGATCGGCGGCCTCACCCCGGCGTGCACCGAGTCCGCGCACGCCTTCTACGCCCGCCTCACCGAGAAGGTGGTCCGCGCCCGCGGCCTGCGCGAGGCCGAGACCGTACAGCTCCTCGAAACGAACTACCGTCACGTCAACATCGCCCTCATGAACGAGATGGCGGTGCTCTGCCACGACCTCGGCGTCGACCTGTGGGACGTCATCCGCTGCGCCGAGACCAAGCCGTACGGATTCCAGGCGTTCCGCCCCGGTCCCGGCGTCGGCGGCCACGGCGTCCCGCTCGACCCGAACTACCTCCCCCACACCACCCGCACCCCCGGCCACCCCCTGCGCATGGTCGGACTGGCCCAGGAGATCAACAACCGGATGCCGCAGTACGTCATCCAGCGCTCGGCCACCCTGCTGAACGAGCACGGCAAATCCGCCCGCGGGGCCCGCGTCCTGCTCCTGGGCGTCACCTACAAGCCCGACCTGGCCGACCAGGAGGGCTCCCCGGCCCGCGAGATCGCCAGCCGCCTGATCGACCTGGGCGCGCTGATCAGCTACCACGACCCGTACATCACGGGCTGGCGGGTACGGGACCGGCCGGTCCCCCGGGCCGAGTCGCTGTACGAGGCCGCCGCGAACGCGGACCTGACGATCCTGCTCCAGCACCACCGCACCTACGACCTGCAAGGACTCGCCGTGAAGGCCCAGCTGCTCCTGGACACCCGCGGCGCCAGCCCGGTGGGCGCGGCCCACCGCCTCTGAGCCCCGGGAAATCCCCCGACAGATGTCCGGGGCTGCTGCTAGCCTGCGGCGTCACTTATCCCGCACATACGTCTCACGGACAGTTGTGCGTGCGTTTCCCTGGGGGGATCTTCCATGAGCCAGAACTTCACGCCGCCCGCGCCCGACTCCTACTCACCGGTCGCCGCCCCGGCCCCGGCCCGCCGCGGCAACTTCGGCCTGGCGGTCCTCGCGGCCGTGGGCACGGCCCTCGTCGCGGGCGCCGCCTACGGCGGCATCATGAGCGCGATCTCGTTCCAGATCGGCTACCTGGCCGCAGGCGTCGGCTTCGTGGTCGCCCTCGCCGCCGTCCGCCTCGGTGGCCGCAACCCCGTCCTCCCGGTCCTGAGCGCCGTGCTGGCGCTCGCCGGCGTGTACGTCGGCTACCTCCTGGACATGGCCCTCTACGTGTCCGAGCACGAAGGGATTCCGGTCTCCGAGCTGCTCACCACCGAACTCGTGAAGCTGAACCAGTTCTACATCGACAACATCGACCCGATCTCGATCCTGTTCTACGCGATCGGCGCATACGCGGCCTTCCAGACGGCCCGGAAGGCCGGCCACTGACACACCGGCGGCCCACGGGGCGCTGAGCAGGCACGACGGGCTCGGAAGCGGCCGCGAATCCCCGTCGACGGGATCCACGCCGGTCCATATGATCCGCGCGTGCCCGCTCATACCCCGACCGGTCGGCCCGTTTTCGAACCCGCCGACCGCATACCCGCCCTCGCCGCCCTGCGCTCCGCCGTCCGACGCCAGGACCGGGCCGCCGTCGCCGCCGCCTTCGACGGCCTCGACGACGAGGACGACCGGGCCCTCGCCTGCCGGGTCGTCGCCGAGACGGACGGCTCCGAGGTCTTCCTGCGACGGACCGTGGAGCGCTTCCCGCGCGATCCGCTGCCCCGGAGCCTGCTCGCCGACCGGCTGGTGCAGCTCGGCTGGGGTATCCGTACCGCCCACCGGGCCCAGCACGTCTCGCGGCAGCAGTTCGACGACTTCCACGCCCACCTGCGGCGCGCCGAACTCCTGCTCATCGACGTCTGCGCCGAGCACCCCGAGTACGCCCTCGCCTGGTACCTGCGGATCATCACCTCGCGCGGGCTCGAACTCGGCCTCGGCGAGACCCGCCGCCGCTACGACCGGCTCGCCGAGCACCACCCGCACCACTTCGGCGGCCAGTCCCAGCTGCTCCAGCAGATCTGCCCCAAGTGGGGCGGCAGCTGGGAGGCCGCGCACGGCTTCGCCCGGGAGTGCGCCGCGAAGGCACCCGACGGCAGCCCGAACGGGGCGCTGGTCGCCATCGCCCAGCTGGAGAACTATCTGGAGATCGCCGAACGGACCAGTGTCGGTGTCGCGTCGACCTACCTGCGTGACCTCGACAACCAGACCCGGCGGCTCGAGGCCGCCGCCCGGTCCGCCCTCCACCCCGCCGCCCGGGCCGACGCCTTCCGCTCGGTCGACGCCCACAGCGCCTTCGCCGCCGCGCACAGCGCCGCCGGCCGGCACGCCGCGGCGGCCCCGCACTTCCGCGCCCTCGGCGACCGCGCGAGCGAGTTCCCGTGGTGTTACCTCGGATCCGGCGACCACGAGGACGAGTTCGAAGGCCACCGCAAGATCGCACTGACAAAGGGCTGAGGGACCACGGAGATGGACATCGACACCACCACGGCGCCCACCGCCACGACCGACGCGGACGGGGTCACCACGACCGCCGTGGGCGGCGTGCGCACCCTGCTGGCGCCCCGCTCCGGTCCCGTCACCGCGGGCCTGCTCTTCCGCGTGGGCCGCGCCGACGAGACCCTCGCCACCAGCGGGATCACCCATCTCGTCGAGCACCTCGCCCTGCACCGGCACGGCCTGAGCGATCTCCACTACAACGGCGCGACCGCCGCCGCGTACACCCTCTTCTCCGTCACCGGCACCGCCACGGAAGTGGTCCAGTACCTGAACGGGGTCTGTGCGGCCCTGCGCGACCTGCCGTTGGATCGGCTGGAGACCGAGAAGGAGATCCTCCGCACGGAGGCCGCCGGCCGCGGCCGCGGAGGCAACGGCATGGACCTGTGGCGCTACGGCGCCCGCTCCTACGGCCTCGTCGACTGCGCCGAGACGGGCCTGCCCGCCATCACCGCCGAGGACGTCCGCGACTGGGCCCGGACCCGGTTCACCGCCGAGAACGCGGTCCTGTGGATGACCGGCGACACCCTCCCCGAGGGCCTGGACCTGACCCTCCCCGAAGGCGAGTGGCTGCCCGCCCCCGAGCCGACCTCGGCCCTGCCCGCCACCCCGGCCTATTTCCACGGCGACGCGGGTGGAGTCGTGCTCACCTCGGTCCTGCCCCGGTCGACCGCGGCACGCCTGTTCGCCGAGGTCCTCGGCAAGGAGCTCTTCCGGGAGCTGCGCCAGAAGGGCGGCTACTCGTACACCGCCGCCGCCGAGTACCAACCGCGCGACACCGACCACGCCACCGTCGTCGCCTACGCCGACGCCCTCCCGGCCAAGCAGGACGCACTGGTCGGCGCCTTCGTCGACGTCCTCGCGAAGCTACGGGCCGGCCGGATCGAGCAGGCCGACCTGGACTCCGTACGGGCCTCCGCGCTGGCGCAGTTCGACAGCCCGGACCTGGCGGCGGCGATGCTTCCGGGCACCGCCATGAACCTCCTGATGCGCCACCGCCACCTGGCCGTCGCCGGGGCGCGGGCCGAGATCGAGGCGGTCACCGTCGAGGACCTCCACCGCGTCGCACAGGAGCTGTGGGCGGACGCCCTCATGCAGGTTCCGGGCCGGGGCGTGGACTGGGCGGGCCTGACCGACGCCGCGGCTTCCCCGGAGATCGTCACCGGACGCCGCTACTCCGCCCTGGAGGACGGGAAGGTCGCCCTGCTCGTGGCGAAGGACGGCATCAGCCTGGTCACGCCGAACGGCCAGGTGACCGTGCGGTACGCCGACTGCGCCCTCATGCAGGTCTTTCCGGACGGCGCCCGCCACCTCGTCGGCAACGACGGCTTCAGCATCACCGTCGAGCCGACGCTGTACCGCCTGACGCTCGGCCGGCTCGCCCCGCTCGACGCCGGCGTCCCGCCCGCCTCCGTGGTCCGTATGCCGGCGCGCGACCCCGCCCTGATCCCGCGGCCGAACCCGTCGAACGTCCAGCTGCGGGCGGCCCGGCCCGACCGCAGCGGCGCCGTCACCGCGTGGATCTGGCTGCTGGGCACCCTCACCGTGCTCCTCACAGCCGCCACCGGCGTCGTCGTGTTCGCCCAGACCGACCCGGAAATGAGCCCCGAGGGCCCGGACTGGGCCGCGGTCTTCTTCTCGGGCCTGCTGACCGTGGCCTGCGCCTATCCGTGGATCGAATACCTCCGCAAGCGCCGGCGCGGCGAAGGCTGATCGGGCCCCGGCACGCCGAAGGGCCTGCCCCCCCCCCGTTCCGGGGGGGCAGGCCCTTCGGCATGTGTGGCCGGGGGTCAGCGGCTGTGCTGCGAGTCCGCGATCGTGACCTCGACCCGCTGGAACTCCTTGAGCTCGCTGTAGCCCGTGGTGGCCATCGAGCGGCGCAGCGCGCCGAAGATGTTCATCGAGCCGTCCGGGGTGTGCGAGGGACCGGTGAGGATCTCCTCGGTGGTGCCCACGGTGCCGAGGTCGACCTTCTTGCCGCGCGGCACGTCCTCGTGGACGGCCTCCATGCCCCAGTGGTTGCCCTTGCCGGGCGCGTCGGTGGCACGGGCCAGCGGGGAGCCCATCATCACGGCGTCCGCGCCACAGGCGACGGCCTTCGGGATGTCGCCGGACCAGCCCACGCCGCCGTCGGCGATGACGTGCACGTAGCGGCCGCCGGACTCGTCCATGTAGTCGCGGCGGGCCGCGGCCACGTCCGCGACGGCGGTGGCCATCGGGACCTGGATGCCGAGGACGTTGCGCGTGGTGTGCGCGGCGCCGCCGCCGAAGCCGACGAGGACACCGGCCGCGCCGGTGCGCATCAGGTGCAGGGCCGCCGTGTAGGTGGCGCAGCCGCCGACGATGACCGGGACGTCGAGCTCGTAGATGAACTGCTTGAGGTTCAGCGGCTCGGCGGCGCCCGACACGTGCTCGGCCGACACGGTGGTGCCGCGGATCACGAAGATGTCCACGCCCGCGTCGACGACGGCCTTGGAGAACTCGGCCGTGCGCTGCGGGGAGAGCGCGGCGGCGGTGACGACGCCGGAGTCGCGCACCTCCTTGATGCGCTGCCGGATCAGGTCCGCCTGGATCGGCGCGGAGTAGATCTCCTGGAGACGGCGGGTGGCCGCCTCCTCGTCCAGCTCCGTGATCTCGTCCAGCAGCGGCTGCGGGTCCTCGTACCGGGTCCACAGGCCTTCGAGGTTCAGCACGCCGAGGCCGCCGAGCTCGCCGATGCGGATGGCGGTCTGCGGGGAGACGACCGAGTCCATGGGGGCGGCCAGGAAGGGGAGCTCGAAGCGGTACGCGTCGATCTGCCAGGCGATCGAGACCTCCTTCGGGTCCCGGGTACGCCGGCTCGGGACGATGGCGATGTCGTCGAACGCGTACGCCCTGCGGCCGCGCTTGCCGCGCCCGATCTCGATCTCAGTCACGTGTGGTGGCCTTTCCTCTGGGTCTGCCCGTCCAGTATCCCCGAACGCCGGGGGCATGCGTTCCGGTGACCGCTGTACGGACGCCAACGGCGAGGAGCGGGCCCGGTTGCTCCGGACCCGCCCCATGCGTTGGCTCTGGCTGTTATCCCTTGCGGGAGTAGTTCGGCGCCTCGACCGTCATCTGGATGTCGTGCGGGTGGCTCTCCTTGAGGCCCGCCGAGGTGATGCGGACGAACCGGCCGCGGTCCTGCAGCTCGGGGACCGTGCGGCCGCCGACGTAGAACATCGACTGGCGCAGGCCGCCGACGAGCTGGTGCACGACCGCGGAGAGCGGGCCGCGGTAGGGGACCTGGCCCTCGATGCCCTCGGGGATGAGCTTGTCGTCGCCGCCCACGCCCTCCTGGAAGTAGCGGTCCTTGGAGAAGGACTTCTGCTCGCCACGGGACTGCATCGCGCCGAGCGAACCCATGCCGCGGTACGACTTGAACTGCTTGCCGTTGATGAAGAGCAGCTCGCCCGGGGACTCCTCGCAGCCCGCGAGCAGCGAGCCGAGCATCACCGTGTCGGCGCCCGCGACCAGGGCCTTGGCGATGTCGCCGGAGTACTGGAGGCCGCCGTCGCCGATGACCGGGACGCCCGCGGCCTTGGCGGCGAGCGCGGCCTCGTAGATCGCGGTGACCTGCGGGACGCCGATGCCGGCGACGACGCGGGTGGTGCAGATGGAGCCGGGGCCGACGCCGACCTTGATGCCGTCGCAGCCGGCGTCGATCAGCGCCTGGGCGCCGTCACGCGTGGCGACGTTGCCGCCGATGACGTCGACGGTGGAGTTCGACTTGATCTTGGCGACCATGTCGCCGACCAGGCGGGAGTGACCGTGGGCGGTGTCGACGACGATGAAGTCGGCGCCCGCCTCGATCAGGGCCTGGGCACGCTCGTACGCGTCGCCGGCGACGCCGACGGCCGCGCCGACGAGGAGCCGGCCGCCCTTGTCCTTGGCGGCGTTCGGGTACTTCTCGGCCTTGACGAAGTCCTTGACCGTGATGAGGCCCTTGAGGATGCCCGCGTCGTCGACCAGCGGCAGCTTCTCGATCTTGTGGCGGCGCAGCAGCTCCATGGCGTCCACGCCCGAGATGCCGACCTTGCCCGTGACCAGCGGCATCGGGGTCATGACCTCGCGCACCTGGCGGCTGCGGTCCGACTCGAAGGCCATGTCGCGGTTGGTGACGATACCGAGGAGCTTGCCGGCCGGGTCGGTGACCGGGACGCCGGAGATGCGGAACTTCGCGCAGAGCTCGTCGGCCTCGCGCAGCGTCGCGTCCGGGTGCACCGTGATCGGGTCGGTGACCATGCCGGACTCGGAGCGCTTGACCAGGTCGACCTGGTTGGCCTGGTCGACGATGGAGAGGTTGCGGTGCAGCACGCCGACGCCGCCCTGACGGGCCATGGCGATGGCCATGCGGGCCTCGGTGACCTTGTCCATGGCGGCGGACAGCAGCGGGACGTTCACCCGCACGTTCCGCGAGATGAGGGAAGAGGTGTCGATCGCGTCAGGCGACATGTCCGACGCGCCCGGCAGCAGCAGCACGTCGTCGTAGGTCAGTCCGAGCGTGGCGAATTTGTCGGGCACTCCGTCGGCGGTCATGACACCTTCCCAAATGGTCTTGCTCAGCGCGGATGTCCATGCTAACGGGATCCCGACGCGTCTCATTCCACGACCAAGGTCAAGCAGAAGTTTCGTCGTTTCCTACGACTGTGACCGACGGCCGAGAGCATCGGCCCGGCGCGGGAACCGTACGGAACGGATGCATCGGACCGCGGTGGGATCGCGATGGACCGGAACGGTTCGCGGGTGGACCGCGCGAGCCGCGAGGCCCGCACGGCCGCCTACTGCTCGGCGAGTGCGCGCAGCCGGCTGAGCGCGCGGTGCTGGGCCACGCGCACGGCCCCCGGGGACATCCCGAGCATCTGCCCGGTCTCCTCCGCGGTCAGCCCGACGGCCACCCGCAGCACCAGGAGCTCGCGCTGGTTCTCCGGAAGGTTGGCCAGCAGCTTCTTGGCCCAGGCGGCGTCGCTGCTGAGCAGCGCGCGTTCCTCGGGGCCCAGCGAGTCGTCGGGCCGCTCCGGCATCTCGTCGGAGGGCACGGCCGTGCTGCCCGGGTGCCGCATGGCGGCCCGCTGCAGGTCGGCGACCTTGTGCGCGGCGATCGCGAAGACGAAGGCCTCGAAGGGCCGCCCGGTGTCCCGGTAGCGCGGCAGCGCCATCAGGACGGCGACGCAGACTTCCTGCGCCAGGTCCTCCACGAAGTGACGAGCGTCACCCGGCAATCGTGAGAGCCGGGTGCGGCAGTAACGGATCGCGAGGGGGTGCACGAAGGCGAGCAGGTCGTGCGTGGCCTGCTCGTCACCCTCCACCGCCCTGCGTACGAGCGCGCTGACGCCCCCGGCACTGCCGCCCTTGGCGGTGCCGGTCGGGCCTGTGGCCGCGGGTGACCCCAGGGCCTCGTCGTCGCGCATCAATCCATGGTGCCTTGGCGCCGGAGCATCCGCGTCGCCGTGGCCCTTGTTGTGCATCGAAGCGTTATGAGCAGGTGCGCCGGAACTCATCGTCTGCGCCCTCCCCTCCCGCTCGGCCGAATAGTCCCCGAGAGACTCCACACCCTCAAGGATGCGGCATCGCGCACGAAGCGAGACGTCCCCCGGATTGTGCCCCGCCAATCCCCGGGTGCGCACCGGGTAGGCGGGGACAGGGATGCCCTCGACAACAGGAGCCGTCGAGGGCGGCGTGCCGCCCCGTCCGCGGGTGGCGGACGGGACCGCTCTCGACGATCCGCGGCCTGTGGCGGACCGGGCCGGGCCCGGCCACGACCGGGAGGTCAGCGGACCAGACCCCAGCGGAAACCGAGTGCCACGGCGTGCGCCCGGTCCGAGGCGCCGAGCTTCTTGAACAGTCGGCGGGCGTGCGTCTTGACCGTGTCCTCGGAGAGGAAGAGCTCGCGCCCGATCTCCGCGTTGGACCGGCCGTGGCTCATGCCCTCCAGCACCTGGATCTCGCGCGCGGTGAGCGTGGGCGCGGCGCCCATCTCGGCCGAGCGGAGCCGGCGCGGGGCCAGTCGCCAGGTCGGGTCGGCGAGGGCCTGGGTGACCGTGGCCCGCAGTTCGGCGCGCGAGGCGTCCTTGTGCAGGTATCCACGGGCGCCGGCGGCGACCGCGAGGGCCACGCCGTCCAGGTCCTCGGCCACCGTCAGCATGATGATGCGGGCGCCGGGGTCGGCCGAGAGCAGTCGACGGACCGTCTCCACACCGCCCAGCCCGGGCATCCGTACATCCATCAGAATCAGGTCGGAGCGGTCGGCGCCCCAGCGGCGGAGGACTTCCTCGCCGTTGGCAGCCGTCGTCACACGCTCGACGCCGGGCACGGTGGCCACCGCGCGGCGGAGCGCCTCTCGGGCAAGCGGGGAGTCGTCGCAGACGAGGACGGATGTCATGACCGCCCTCCGCAGCTGCTGATGCGCGTCACCTTGAGCCTCCAGGCTGGTACGTATCGTCACCTGTGCGGTCGATGCTCCCGGACACCTGTCCGAGAACTTATTGGTTCAACCGCCTTCGCACTCTCAACGATGGTCACTCGAAAGAGTTACGGGTCGGACGGACACCTTCAGCACTCTACGTGAGGAAGCGATCACGGCGGTGGAGCCACGAGTCGCTTGTCCTCCATCTGGAGCTATGCCCTATTTGGCGGCTTTCCTTCCGTTTGGCACGTGTCTGAGGCTAGATTCCCAATGAGTCATATTTACATCTACTCCGACAGTAGGTGTGGAGACATGGACCGTATCCGCCTCAGTACCGGCACCAAGAGGGACTACCAATGGCAGATTTCTCCCGCCTCCCCGGACCGAACGCCGACCTCTGGGACTGGCAGCTGCTAGCCGCCTGCCGCGGGGTCGACAGCTCCCTCTTCTTCCACCCGGAAGGCGAGCGGGGCGCGGCCAGGAGCGCGCGCGAGGCCTCGGCTAAAGAGGTCTGCATGAGATGCCCGGTGCGTTCGGAATGCGCCGCGCACGCACTCGCCGTCCGAGAGCCCTACGGGGTGTGGGGCGGCCTCACCGAGGACGAGCGAGAGGAACTGATGGGCCGCGCCCGGCACCGCCTGATCCCCGCGTCGAGTGCGATCGGACCGATCGCGCCGAACTGAGAGCCGCCGAAACGTCCGAAGGAACGTTTCCTCGAATCACCAGCACACCCGGGCGTGTCGCCGCCCGGCCCGCGTTTCACCCGTTCGGCCGTACCCGGCCGTCCGACGTGTGCGCCCCCGGCCGCCGCCGGGGGCGGACGCGGGTCAGCGTGCGGCCGCCCGCTGAAGTTCGGCCAGGGTCGCGGCCACGGCCGGCACCCTGGCCAGGTCGGGCAGGGTCAGCGCCACGACCTCCCGCTCGACGGCCGGCTCCACCGCCACCGCGCTCACGCCCTTGGCCCGTACGGACTCCACCGCGAGCTCCGGCAGCACCGCCACGCCCAGCCCCGCGCCGACCAGGCCGACCACGGCCGGGTAGTCGTCGGTGGCGAAGTCGATGCGCGGGGTGAAGCCCACGCCCTCGCACACCTCCACCAGATGACGGCGACAGCGCGGACAGCCCGCGATCCAGGGTTCGTCCGCCAGCTCCGCCATGCCCACGCGCTCCGCCCCGGCCAGCCGGTGCCCCTCCGGGACCAGCCCGACGAGCCGATCGGTCAGCAGCGGCCGCACCACGAGGTCGTCCCACTCCGCGGCGGAATGGGACGCGCCGCCGTAGCGGAAGGCCAGCGCCACGTCGCAGTCGCCCTCGCGCAGCATCTCCACCGACCGCGGCGGCTCCGCCTCGACCAGCGAGATACGGGTCCCCGGGTGCTCGGCGCGCATCGCCGCGAGCGCGGTCGGCACCAGCGTCGAGCTGCCGCTGGGGAAGGACACGAGTCGGACCCGGCCCGCGCGCAGCCCGGCGATGGCCGCGACCTCCTCCTCGGCGGCGGTCAGTCCGGCCAGGATCCCCGCGGCATGACGGACCAGCGCCTCGCCCGCCTGGGTCAGCCGCATCTCGCGGCCGGTGCGGATGAGCAGCGGGGTGCCGGCCGACTGCTCCAGCGCCTTCATCTGCTGGGAGACGGCGGGCTGGGTGCAGCCGAGCTCGCGGGCGGCGGCGGAGAAGGACCCGGTCCCGGCGACGGCGCGCAGGACCCGGAGATGGCGTGCTTCGATCACCCTTCGAGCATAAGCCCTACTTTGATTCCCGGGTAAATCTCCCGATGTCACTTTGGGTTGGCCCCGGATAGCGTGGTCCCATGAGCTCCATGCACCTGATCTCTGTGAACCTCGGCCGCGCCACGGCCGTCGACTACACGGACGCGGAGGGCGGGGTGACGGGCATCGGCAAGCGCCCCGTCCCCGGACCGGTCCACGTCCTCGCCCCGGGCCCCAAGGCCACCGGCCTCGGCAGCGGCCTGGAGGGCGACGCCGTCTGCGACCGGCGCCACCACGGCGGCGACCACCAGGCCGTCTACGCGTACGCCCGCGAGGACCTGGATCTGTGGGAGCACATGCTGGATCGCGAGCTGCCCGGCGGACTCTTCGGCGAGAACCTCACCACCTCCGGCATCGACCTGAACACCGCGCGGATCGGCGACCGCTGGCGGGTCGGCGCGGACCTCGTCCTCGAAGTGGCCTCGGCCCGCATCCCGTGCCGGACCTTCCAGGGGGCCATGGGCGAGACCGGCTGGGTCAAGCGGTTCACGCAGGAGGCCCGGCCGGGCGCGTACCTGCGGGTGATCGAGGAGGGTTCGGTCTCCCCCGGCGACCCGATCGAGATCATCCACCGGCCGGACCACGAGGTGACGGTGCGGCTGTGGTTCCGCGCCTTCACCACCGAGCGGCACCTGCTGCCGCACACCCTCGCCGCCGGTGAGGCGATGGAGCCGGGCGCCCACGAGCGGGTTCGCCTGTATGTGGAGAAGTACGGGGCAGGGGCCGGGGCGAGGTAGCGCCGCCATCGGGGGAAGCTAGGTTGCGCCTATGACGACTGCGTTGATCACAGGATCCACGGCGGGCATCGGCGCCGCCTTCGCCCGGCGGCTGGCCGCCCAGGGACACAATCTGGTGCTCGTGGCACGCGATACGAAACGGCTCGGCGAGCAGGCCACCGAACTGCACGACCGGCACGGCATCGAGGCCGACGTGCTGGTCGCCGACCTCTCCACGGAGGCGGGCATCGCGGCGGTCGAGGAGCGCCTCGGCGACCGCACCCACCCGGTGGACCTTTTGGTCAACAACGCGGGCTTCGGCAACAAGGGCCGCTACCTCGAGGTCTCCATGGCCGACGAGCTGACCATGCTGAAGGTGCACATCGAGGCGGTCCTGCGGCTGACCTCGGCGGCCACGGAATCGATGCGCTCGCGCGGCCGCGGCGGCGTCATCAACGTGGCCTCGGTGGCCGCCTTCGTACCGCGCGGTACCTACGGGGCGAGCAAGGCCTGGGTCGTGCAGTTCACCCAGGGCGCCGCGCGGGACCTGGCGGGATCCGGGGTGCGGCTGATGGCGCTGTGCCCCGGCTTCGTCCGGACGGAGTTCCACCAGCGGGCCGGCATGGGCACGGACAACATCCCCGGCTGGATGTGGCTGGACGCCGACAAGCTGGTGGCCACGGCCCTGACCGACCTGGCCCGCGGGAAGACGGTGTCGATCCCGGACCCGCGGTACAAGGCGCTGATGGGCGTGGTGAAACTGACCCCGCGCGGACTGCTGGGCGGGATGTCCTCGCGCACGGGCCGCAAGTACGGCCCCCAGTAGCCCCGGAGGGTACCCCGCCAGGCCCTACCACAAGCGGCCGATCGGGTGAAATCTCCCTAAACTGGACCTGTCCCATCCAGCGCGGGAGGCGACGCCATGACATTCGTACAAGTGATCGATTACGAGACCAGGCGGTTCGACGAGATGAACGCGCTCATCGACCGCTGGGCGGAGCAGAGCAGCGGCCGGCGCACGGCCACGCACACGATGATCGGCCAGGACCGCGAGGCCCGGAACCACTACGTGGACATGGTGGAGTTCGCCTCGTACGAGGAGGCCATGAAGAACTCCCAACTCCCCGAGACGGACCGGATGTTCCAGGAGATGGTGGCTCTCTGCGAAGGCATGCCGAAGTTCATGAACCTCGATGTCGTCCGCGACGAGCACCTCAACAAGCAGCTCGCGCAGCGGGTGTTCGAGGAAGCGGCCATGGGCGGGAACATGGGCGTCCTCGACGAGTGCTTCGCGACGAACTACATCGACCACGACGTCAGCAAGACGGAGTCCACCGTCATCGGACGCGAGGCCATGCGCTCGGACATGGAGACGTGGCGCGCCGCCTTCGACATGACCTTCGAGCCGCTGGCCCAGCTGGCCGAGGGCGACATGGTCACGACGGTGTGGAACTGGCGCGGCACCCACAAGGGCCCGTTCATGGGGGTCGCACCGACCGGGAAGACGTACGAGATGTCCGGGAGCACCACCTTCCGCTGCCTGGACGGAGAGATCGTCGAGGGCTGGTGGCACTACAACCCCGGTGCCCTGCAGCAGCAGATGGGCGGATCGGGTAGGCCGTACGGGGCCTGAGGCCCCACCACGGGAAGACAGCCACAGGACAGAACGGCACCACGGAACGGCGAAGGCGAACGGCACGGCGTCCGGGAAGGCAAACGAGAAGGCAAACGGGAAGGCCCCGCTCCGCGGCTGCGGAGCGGGGCCTTCCCGGCGTGGTGCGTGCGATCAGTGGCTGTGGCCGTGACCGTGGCCGTGACCGGCGTCGCCCTCGTCCTCGGCCGGCTTCTCGACGACCAGGGTCTCGGTCGTGAGCAGCAGCGAGGCGATGGAGGCGGCGTTCTCCAGCGCGGAACGGGTGACCTTCACCGGGTCGATGACGCCGGCCTTGACCAGGTCGCCGTACTCGCCGGTGGCGGCGTTGAAGCCCTGGCCCTTGTCGAGCTCGGCGACCTTCGAGGTGATGACGTAACCCTCGAGACCGGCGTTCTCGGCGATCCAGCGCAGCGGCTCGACGGCGGCGCGGCGCACGACCGCGACACCGGTGGCCTCGTCGCCCGACAGGCCGAGGTTGCCCTCGAGGACCTTGACGGCGTGGACGAGCGCGGAGCCACCGCCGGAGACGATGCCCTCCTCGACCGCGGCGCGGGTCGCCGAGATGGCGTCCTCGAGACGGTGCTTCTTCTCCTTGAGCTCCACCTCGGTGGCGGCGCCGACCTTGATGACGCAGACGCCACCGGCGAGCTTCGCCAGGCGCTCCTGCAGCTTCTCGCGGTCCCAGTCCGAGTCGGTGGACTCGATCTCGGCCTTGATCTGGTTGACGCGGCCGAGGACCTCTTCGTGGCTGCCGCCACCATCGACGATGGTGGTGTCGTCCTTGGAGATGGTCACGCGGCGGGCGGAGCCCAGTACGTCCAGACCGGCCTGGTCGAGCTTGAGGCCGACCTCTTCGGCGATGACGGTGGCACCGGTGAGGGTGGCCATGTCCTGGAGCATCGCCTTGCGACGGTCACCGAAGCCGGGGGCCTTGACGGCCACCGCGTTGAAGGTGCCGCGGATCTTGTTGACGACGAGGGTGGAGAGCGCCTCGCCCTCGACGTCCTCGGCGATGATCAGCAGCGGCTTGGAGGCGCCGGCCTGGATGACCTTCTCCAGCAGCGGCAGCAGGTCCTGGATCGAGGAGATCTTGCCCTGGTTGATCAGGATGTACGGGTCGTCGAGGACGGCCTCCATACGCTCCTGGTCGGAGACCATGTATGGCGAGAGGTAGCCCTTGTCGAAGGCCATGCCCTCGGTGAACTCCAGCTCCAGGCCGAAGGTGTTGGACTCCTCGACGGTGATGACACCGTCCTTGCCGACCTTGTCCATCGCCTCGGCGATGAGCTCGCCGACCTGCTGGTCCTGCGCGGAGAGCGCGGCCACGGCGGCGATGTCGGACTTGTCCTCGATCGGGCGGGCGGTCGCGAGGAGCTCCTCGGACACGGCCTTGACCGCGGCGTCGATGCCCTTCTTCAGGGCGGCCGGGGAGGCACCCGCGGCGACGTTGCGCAGACCCTCGCGGACCAGCGCCTGGGCCAGCACGGTGGCGGTGGTGGTGCCGTCACCCGCGATGTCGTTGGTCTTGGTCGCCACCTCCTTCACGAGCTGCGCGCCCAGGTTCTCGTACGGGTCGTCCAGCTCGACCTCGCGAGCGATGGTGACACCGTCGTTGGTGATGGTGGGGGCGCCGAACTTCTTGTCGATGACGACGTTGCGGCCCTTGGGGCCGATCGTCACCTTGACCGTGTCGGCAAGCTTGTTGACGCCGCGCTCGAGGGCGCGACGGGCGTCCTCGTCGAACTTCAGGATCTTCGCCATGGGAGCGGTTCAGCCCTCTCGAAAACTCGGGTTTAAACGAGCTACGCCCCTCGCCGCCCGGCAATCAGCGGGGTGACCAGGGGCGCAGCTCAAAGCAGTACTGATGAAGAGAATTACTTCTCGACGATCGCGAGCACGTCGCGAGCCGAGAGGACGAGGTACTCCTCGCCGCTGTACTTCACTTCGGTGCCGCCGTACTTGCTGTAGAGCACGATGTCGCCGACGGTGACGTCCAGCGGGAGACGCTGGCCGTCCTCGAAGCGACCCGGACCGACCGCGAGGACGACGCCCTCCTGGGGCTTCTCCTTCGCGGTGTCCGGGATGACCAGGCCGGAGGCCGTGGTCTGCTCGGCGTCCAGCGGCTGGACCACAATGCGGTCCTCAAGCGGCTTGATGGCAACCTTGGAGCTGGTGGTCGTCACGATCCGACCTCCCCCTTCGGAGATCCGGGGTTAACTGTCTGAGGTGGCGACCAGGTCGATCCGTCGTCGCGGGTGCCGGATCTGCCTGTCGCTGTGTTGGCACTCACCAGGGGTGAGTGCCAGGTGCGAGACTATTCCGGCGATTAGCACTCGGTCAAGCGGAGTGCCAATTCCCGCCACCGGGCGTTGCGCGGACCGGGCCCGGAACCCCGAAACCGCGAGCGTACGGATGTTCGGAATCGCTACTGTCCCCGCATGACCAGGAAGAGCTCGGGCGTGGACGTGCAGCACGCCATCCCCATCGTCATCGGCCTCGCGTGCGGGATCTACGCGTTCTCGGTCGGCGTACCGCGGCTGGTGACCCAGCTGACGGGGGTGGAGGGCTCCTTCACCGCCGAACGCTGCACCTGGGAGCTGGATTCCGAGGGCGAGACGCAAGGGGAGTGCGAGGGCTCCTTCACTGCCTCCGACGGCTCGTTCACGATCCGCCCGATCGAATCCGAGGGCGTCTTCCACAGTCGGCCGCAGGAGCCGGTGACCCGCCTCGTCGGAGGACCGTCGGCCGACAAGGCGGTCCCGCCGGACCTGGCGACCTCGCTGGTCCCCATGGGGTTCGGTCTGACCGCCTCCGCGTTCCCCGCGTGGGCGCTGACGGCGGCCACCCGCGACGCCGCCGAACGCCGCCGGCGCCGCCGGGCATGGCCCGCCGCGGCCGACCTCCCCCCGAATTTCGGGCCGGTCAGGATCCCGCCCGCCGGATCCGGTACCGAAACCGGTGCCGGATCGTCCGCCGACACCGCTGCCGGGGCCTCCGCCGGATCCGGTGCCGGGTCGTCCGCAGCCGTGGGGTCGGTACCGCCCGTCGGTACGACACCGAAGCACCACTCCTGAGGGTTTCACCGATATGTGACGCTTGAGCCGTGCGCATCCTCGTGGTCGAAGACGAAGAAGGCCTCGCCGAATCCCTACGGCGGGGCCTCTCCGCCGACGGGCACCGGGTCGACGTCGCCCACGACGGCCACCGCGGGCTGGACCTCGCCCTCGCCGGCGGCCCGTACGACGTCGTCCTCCTCGACCTGATGCTCCCGGGCCCCGGCGGCCACGAGATCTGCACCCGGATGCGCGCCCACGGCGACACCACCCCGGTCCTCGTGCTCACCGCCCGCGACGGCGAGCACGACGAGGCCGAGGGCCTGGACTCCGGCGCCGACGACTACCTCACCAAGCCGTTCTCCTTCGTGGTCCTGGCCGCCCGGATCCGGGCGCTGGCCCGCCGCGCCGGCACCCCCGACCGCGGCACGCTGCAGGCCGGCGACCTCGTCCTGGACCCGCAGGGCCGCCGCTGTCGTCGCGGCGACCGGGACATCGAGCTCACCGCCCGTGAACTGGGTGTGCTCGCCTGCCTGATGGAGCAGCCGGGACGGGCCGTCGCCAAGCAGGACATCCTGGACGAGGTCTGGGAGACCCCGCACGGCATCGATCCGAACATCGTGGAGGTGTACGTCTCCTCCCTGCGCAAGAAGATCGACGCCCCCTTCGGCCGCCGCTCGATCCGCACCGTCCACGGCACCGGCTACCGGATGGCCCCCGACGGTGGTTAGCGGTATCCGGGCGCGCACCGCCGCGGCCGCGGCACTGGCCATGGCCGCCGTCCTCGCCGGCGGCGGGCTGTGGCTGCACGCCCTGCTGCGGGCCAACCTCCTCGACAACACCACCGGCCGCGCCGAACTCGCCGCCCGCAAGGTCGCCGCCCAGCTCGACAACCGGACCCTGCCGCCCGGCGGACGGCTGCCCGTGCCCGAGAGCGGGGTGGACCTGGTCCTCGTACAGGACGCGGCCGGCCGGACGGTCGCCACCACCGGCGACCCGAAGCACACCCCCGACCTGACCGGCGTCCCGCTGCCGGGCCCCGGCGCGGACGCCCGGTCGGCCGTACTCCCGCCCGCGCGCCCCGGCGGCGAGCGACGCGCGGTGGTCGTCGTCGAGGCCCCGGGCGCGCACAGGGTGTACGCGATGACCGTGCTCGGCGACGTGGACGACGCGACCCGCGCCGTGGCGATCGGACTGCTGGCGGGCGCGCCCCCCTTGACCGCCTTCGCCGCGGCCCTGGCCTGGTGGGTGACCGGCCGCGCGCTGCGGCCGGTGAGCGCGATCCGTGCCGAACTGGCGGCGGTCACCGGGAGCGAGCTGGACCGGCGGGTTCCGGACCCGGGTGGGGCGGACGAGATCGCCCGGCTGGCCCGGACCGTCAACGACACCCTCGACCGGCTGGAGCGTTCCGACGCCCGGCAGCGGCAGTTCACCGCGGACGCCTCCCACGAGCTGCGCAACCCGCTGGCCGCCGTGCGGTCCCGGCTGGAGGTGGCCCTCGCGATGGACCGCCCCGACCGGGAATCGGTCGCGGCCGCGCTGGCCGACACCGAACGGCTGCAGGCGATCGCGGCGGACCTGCTGTTGCTGGCCCGCCTCGACGGCGGACCGGCGCCCCGGAGCGAACCGGTGGACCTGGCGCTGCTGGCCGCGGAGGACGCGGCGCGGCGGGGCGGGGGCGGGGACCGGGTCGGGCCTCGGGTCGCGCTACGGCTGGACGTGGGGGCACCCGTACCGGCGTCCGGTGACCCGGCGCGGCTGGAGCGGGCCTTGGCCAACCTGGTGGACAACGCCCTGCGGTACGCCCGCGCGGAGGTGGTCGTACGGGCGACGGAGCACGACGGCTGGGCGGTGCTGGAGGTCACGGACGACGGCCCTGGCATCCCGGAGGCGGACCGGGACCGGGTGTTCGAACGGTTCGTACGACTGGACGCGGACCGTGGCCGGGCCAGCGGCGGCACCGGGCTGGGGCTGGCCATCGCCCGGGAGATCGCGCGGGCGCACGGGGGCGACGTACGCGCGCTGCCGGCGCCCACCGGGGGCGCGCGGCTGGTGCTGCGCATCCCGTAGCGCCGGGCCTCTCGTGGTTCCGCGCGTCCCTCAGCTCCGCGCCGGGCCTCTCGTGGTTCCGCACCGCGCGCCGGCTCCGCGCCGCGCGCTCTCAGGATTCCTTCAGCGCTCCTCCCCCAGCATCGACAGGCATGAGCGCGCACCGGAGGAAGCCGACGACCCGATCCCGCCGCCGCCGGCCGTCCCGCCGCCGACGGGCGGCCCGCACGCTGCTGGTCTGCGGCTGCGCGCTGGTGGCCCTGGCCGGGGGCGGCGCCTGGTACCTGTACCGCGACCTCGCCGGCGGCATCGGCAGCTCCAAGGCCCTCGAAGGCGCGGAGAGATCGAAGTTCGGCGACAGCAACATCCTGCTCATGGGCCTGGACAGCCGCCGGGACCAGAACGGCGAGAAGCTGCCGGCCGAGATCCTCGACAAGCTGCACGCCGGCAGCTCGGACATCGGCGGCTACAACGCGAACACCCTGATCCTTCTGCACGTGCCCGGGGACGGCAGCCAGGCGAAGGCCTTCTCGGTGCCGCGCGACGACTTCGTCGACATACCCGGCCAGGGGAAGGACAAGATCAAGAAGGCGTACGGGCTGGCGAAGGAGAAGAAGCAGGAGCAGCTCGCCGCGCGGGGGGTCGAGGACGGTCGGCAACGCGAGCAGGCCGGCCGGGAGGCGGGGCGCGCGGCGCAGATCGAGACGGTGCGGAACTTCCTGGGGGTCCCGATCGATCACTTCGCCGAGCTGAACCTGGCCGGTTTCCACCACCTGGCGGACGCGCTGGGCGGCGTACCGGTGTGCCTGAACAAGGCGGTGAAGGACACGTACTCGGGCGCCGACTTCCCGGCGGGTCCGCAGACGCTCGACGGCGGGCAGTCGCTCGCCTTCGTACGGCAGCGGCACGGTCTGGACGGCGGCGACCTGGACCGCACCAGGCGGCAGCAGGCCTTTCTCGCGGGCGCGGCGAAGAAGCTGAACTCGGCCGGGACCTTCACGGACCCGGCGAAGCTGATCAAGCTGATCGACGTCGCGAAACAGGACGTGGTGACGGACGAAGGGTGGGATCTGTCGGCGTTCTTGAAGCAGGCGAAGAACCTGTCCGGAGGGAAGGTGCGCTTCACGACGCTTCCCGTCGAACGCTTCGGAAGGAACCATGGGGAGGACATCAACGTCGTAGATGATATGAAGATAAAGCGCCTCATTGCCGAACAGATCGGACCCAAAGATTCCGCCGCCCCCGGCACACCGGGCGCCCCGTCCTCACCCTCACCTTCGTTCTCGCCTTCACCCTCGCCCTCGCCCTCGTTCTCACGCGAGGCAGCACCCCCGCCGTCCTCCCCGTCCGTCCCGTCCGCCCCCCAGGACGTCGGCGGCATCCCGTGCGTGGACTGAAACCGCTGACGACGGCGGTCGCCCGGCGGCGCACCGAGGCACTGCTCCTGGTCTTCGTCACCGGCATCGCCGTCTTCGGCCACGCCGCCGCGGGCCTCGCCATGAACGGCGAGCTGCCGCCCAAATTCATCGACTTCGCCATCAGCATGACCCTGCTGTCACTGGTGGGGCACCTGGGCATACGCCGGTTCGCGGCCTACGCGGACCCGCTGATCTTCCCGCTCGCCATGCTGCTGACCGGCCTGGGGCTCGTACTGATCCACCGGCTCGACCAGGGCTACATCGAGCGGTGGAACTCGGAGGCGAACGCCCCGGGCCAGCTGTTGTGGACGGTGGTCGGCGTGGCCGCCTGCATCGCGGTCCTGGCCCTGCTGCGCGACCACCGGCTGCTCCAGCGGTTCATCTACATCACGATGGCGGTCGCGCTGGTCCTGCTGATCGCGCCCGCGTTCTTCGGCGCGGACACGTACGGCGCCAAGCGGTGGATCATCCTCTTCGGCTTCTCGATCCAGCCCGGCGAGTTCGTGAAGATCATGATCGCGATCTTCTTCGCCGGCTACCTGGTCATCCACCGTGACTCGCTGGCCCTGACGGGCCGCCGGTTCCTCGGCATGCGCCTGCCTCCGATGCGCCAGCTCGGACCCATCATCACGGTGTGGATCCTCTCGATGCTGGTGCTGGTCTTCGAGCGGGACCTGGGCACGTCGCTGATCTTCTTCGGCGTCTTCGTGGTGATGCTGTACGTCGCCACCGAGCGCACCAGCTGGATCGTGTGCGGCCTGGTCATGGCCTCGGCGGGCGCCTTCGTGGTCGGCTCGACGGAGCCGCACGTCAAGGCGCGCGTGGCGGCCTGGCTGAACCCGCTCTCCGTCTACTGGGAGAACCCGCCCCCGGGCGTCACCTCGGACCAGTCGGCGCAGGCGCTGTTCAGCTTCGGCACGGGCGGGATCTCGGGGACCGGCCTCGGCATGGGACACCCCGAGCTGATCAAGTTCGCCGGCCGTAGCGACTTCATCCTGACGACGGTGGGCGAGGAGCTGGGCCTGGCCGGGGTGATGGCCGTACTGATCCTCTACGCGCTCCTCGTGCAGCGCGGGCTGCGCATGGCACTCGGCGCCCGCGACCCCTTCGGCAAGCTGTTGGCGGTGGGCCTGGCCTCGGCGCTGGCCTTGCAGGTCTTCGTGGTCGCCGGAGGCGTCACGGGCCTGATCCCCCTCACGGGCAAGGCCCTGCCCTTCCTGGCCAAGGGCGGCTCGTCCCTCCTGGCCAACTGGATCATGATCGCGCTGCTCCTGCGCATCAGCGACAGCGCGGAACGCCAACGCGAGGCGGACAGCCACGGCCCGGTGGAAACGACGATCACCCCGGTGGTGCGGGTGTAGGGGGCGGGGCTTCGGGGAGCGGGAGCCACTCGACCGGCATCAGAGCTGTGTATGGGGGTTTCCCGTCAGTCCCATCGTCCCTCCGGGTCGGGCCGGTCCCTCAAGGGCGCTCCTTCGTCGTCGCGTCGCTACGCGATGGCCTGCGGCCACCCTTGACCGACCGTCCCGCCCCGGAGAAACGAAAGACTGCCGAGAAGCCCCCAAAAGAACGAGCCGGTCCAAGGCACGAAGGACGGGGACATCACAGACCGCGAGGGGGATCCCCGTGGGCACGGTCCCGAGGCGAGGCCCACGGAAGGCCGGCCGGTTTCGGGGAAGGCGCGTCCGATCGCTACACGCTTCTCACCTCTCAGCGTCTCCAGCCCGTCCTGGGCCGGACATAGGCCGCCCACGACTCGTTGGAGCTCCTCACTCACGCGTCCGACGACCGCCTGTGGTCGTTACGAGGCATGCACCGCCGATCCCTCGGCCATACCGCGCTGGAGCCGAGCCACCACGCGCACGACACCCTCGTCAGGCAGGCTGCACATTGGCGACCGAGGTGGTGAACTCACGGCCGGACGCGCCACGGATGTATGCCAGCTCCATCCAGCGCTCAACGCCGGCATCGGAGACGTTTTCGTTGATCACTGCCATCAACTCGCCCTCGACGCCTGAAGCGATGTCACGGACGCGGCGGCGCAGCAGCCGGTGCGGCACATATTCGTAGCCCTCACTCATCGGGCACCCCCTGCAGGGTGCTGAGGAAGCGCTCCCAGCCGATCAGCGCTCGGTCCAGCAGATCCGTGCCGGGTCCGTCCATCACTGCCGTCCGGACCGATGGGCCGTCTTCCCTCGAGATGAAGAACATCTCGCTGTGTTGACGCACGAAGACCACTCCTCCGTCGTGAGACCGCTGCGCGAGCAGATCTCCTCTTCGTCGTCGACTCTGGTGTCGTGGAAGAGACATGACTCGATGTTCCGTCCCTCGTCAGAGCGTTGCTACTGCGTTCACAGGACGTTTGGGACGCTCTATCGCTACGGTTCGTACGTCCCTGACAAGCGCGGAGGCGAACCGTGAATCATTCGCTGCGTCGAGCCATGGCGAATGCCAGGATGACCGAAGTGCAGCTCGCAGAAGCCTGTCGGGTCGACGCGAAGACAGTCGGTCGCTGGATCACCGAGCCGAACCGAGTGCCCCATGCGCGGCACCGATGGGCAGCCTGCGAGGCATTAGGCGAGGAGGAGGCAGCCTTGTGGCCCAACGCAGTCCGGTCGGCCCTCAGCACGGGGCCGGACAGAGAAATAGTTCAGGTCTTTCCCTATCGATCGGCCGCGCCGGCGAGCCTGTGGAAGTCCCTCGTGACAAAAGCTCATCGCGAGCTGGTGTTCGCCGGGTACACGAACTACTTCCTTTGGCTGGAGCAGGCAAACCTGGCAGGCGCCCTGCGCCGCAAGGCCCAGGGCGGATGCCGAGTGCGGTTCCTGATCGGTGACCCGAGCAGTCCCGTAACGGCAGCACGAGAGGCCGAGGAAGGCGTACCGCTGACCCTTTCCACGCGCATCGCCGTGACCCTGAGCGAGCTGGAGAAGCTACGCGACGTCAGTGGTATTGAGGGCCGGTTCGAAACCGGGCACGTCAACCTTTCCGTCTTCCGGTTCGACGACGAGATGATCGTTACTCCCATCCTTGCCCGCAGGGTCGGCCACGATTCACCGATGATGCACCTGCGGCGCAGACAGGCGGATGGAATGTTCGACCGGTTTGCCGCTCATGTGGAAGAGCTGTGGAGCCGTGGACGTGACATCCGGGAGGAGGGTCGTGATGGCCCGGCGTGACTACGAGGACGACCCCGAAGCCCCCAAAGCGAACAACCTGGTGCCGGCCGCTTCCGCGATTGTCGTCGACGGCGACGGCCGGGTGTTGCTGCAGCGACGTACGGACAATGGGATGTGGGCCCTGCCCGGCGGAAAGATGGAGCTCGGGGAGAGCATCGGCGAGTGCGCGGTCCGGGAGACGCTCGAGGAGACTGGCATCACGGTCGAGATCGTCGGGATCGTCGGTACGTACACGAACCCCGGACACGTCTTCGCCTATGACAACGGGGAAGTCCGTCAGGAATTCTCGATCTGCCTTCTCGCCCACCCCACCGGCGGAAGCCTCCGGACGTCCGACGAGTCGTTCGAAGTCGCGTGGTTCACCCCCGAAGCGACCGAGGACCTCCCGATGGTGCCCAGCATCCGCAAACGCATCAACGACTGGCGAGCGGCTGGCGGCCCCGTCGTGCGCTGACCTCAAGGAGTGGTTTCATGACCGGCCAGGACATCTCCGGCCGATCGTTCAGGCCCCTGCGGCGGCGCGGTATTCAGCGGCTGGCGCAGGAGCAGTGGGGATCGGGCCGTTCCGTCTGGTCCACCGATACCGAGGATCGAGAGCTGGTCGTCGATCAGATCGAGGTACGTGAGGAAGATGCGAACGGGCGCGTCTGCGACCTGCTCGGCGTTGCGGCGGGGACTCGGGTGTGGGCGCGCAGCCGCCGCTTCGTGCTCGATGGCAAGCCCGTGCTGTTCGCGATGTCGTACCTGCCGTCGGATGTCGTCGCGGACTCGGCCATCACGCAGGTCGACACCGGCCCCGGTGGGGCGTACGCGCGGCTGGCCGAACTGGGGCATGCGCCGGTGCATTTCCGGGAGGAGATCCGGTCCCGGATGCCTTCGGCAGACGAGGCCGAGCGGCTCTCGCTCTCCATGGGCACACCCGTCATCCACGTCGTCCGCACCGCGTTCGCCGAAGGTGGGCGGGTCGTCGAGGTCAACGAGATGACGCTGGACTCCGCCTCCTACGTGCTGGAGTACGACTTCGACGCCTAGACGACCGGCTGCGGTAGCGGGACCTGGGGGCGCGGCCCGGGGCGAGAACCCTTGCCTGCTCCAGGCGGGCCGCGTCCCTTCCGGTGACAACCGGGCGCCGCGTGCGCCAAGTACGCGTCGGTCCGGGTACGTCCTCTTCGCAACGACGCCGACCACCGTTGAGGAGATCGACCATGTACGCAGCTGTCCGGCGATATGAAGGCGTGACCGACCCGGCCGAGGCCGGGCGCATCGTCGACGAGGGGTTCGTGCCGATCATGCGCCAGGTCGCCGGATTCGTGGCGTACTTCTGGGTCGACGCCGGAGGCGGGGTGATGGTGTCCACCAGCGTGTTCCGGGATCGTGCGGGCGCCGACGAGTCGATCGAGCGGGCGGCGCACTTCGTACGCGACAACCTGGCCCAGTACCTGCCCAACCCGCCGCAGGTCACAGCCGGCGAGGTCGTCGCCTCCGCCTAGCCGTCGGACCGAGGTCGTGGGCGGCCTGTGCCCGGCCCAGGACGGGCTGGAGACGCTGAGAGATGAGGAGCGCGTAGCGATCGGGCGCGCTCCCCCGAACCCGGCCGGCTTCCTGTGGGCCCCGTCTCTCGGTCGTACCCTTTCGCGCCCGACAAGGCCGGGCGTCTCCGACCGCCCCGTCCTTCGTGCCTTGGACCGGCTCGTTCTTTTGGGGGCTTCTCGGCAGTCTTTCGTTTCTCCGGGGCGGGACGGTCGGTCAAGGGTGGAGCGCAGCGACATCGCGAAGCGACGCGACGACGAAGGAGGAGCGCCCTTGAGGGACCGGCCCGACCCGGAGGGACGATGGGACTGACGGGAAACCCCCATACACAGCTGTGATGCGGATCGAGTGGGTCCCGCCCCAGAAGCCCCCGCCCCGCCCCCGCCCTACAAGTAGTCCTCCAGCCGACCGATCCGGTAGCCCTGTTCCTGGATGCGCTGGAGCATGCGCGTCGTCATCTGGGTTTCCGTCGTGCCCTTGAGCTCACCGGGGCCGCGGAAGTGGGCCAGGATGATGTCGCCCGGCTTGAGGGCGGAGCCCTCGGCGTACTGGAAGTTGTTGATCTGCATCGAGACCCGCCACAGCACCAGGGACGAGACTCCGCACTCCGAGGCCGCCCGGAGGGTGTCGTCGTTGTAGTTGCCGAAGGGCGGGCGGAAAAGCGGTGGGCGCTTGCCGAAGCGCTTCTCCAGGCGTTCCTGCTGGCCGCATATCTCCTTCTTCTGGCCCTCGAAGGAGAGGGTGCGCAGATTCGGGTGCGTCAGCGTGTGGTTGTTTATCGTGCTCGCGGAGCCGTTGTCGCGGATCTTCTCGAAGTGTCCGTAGTCCGCCGAGGCCACGCTGTCCGTGAGGAACATGCTGATCGGCAGCTTGAGGTCGGCCGCCATCTTCAGGAACTCGGGGTCCTTCTCCGCGCCGTCGTCGAAGGTCAGGAAGACGACCTTGTCGTCGGCCGGGACGGGTATTCGGTCGATCACGGGGACCTTGCCCGGCCCGGTCTTCGGGATCTGCGGTTTCTGGGCCGGCTTGGGCGCGTACTGGAGGGGGGCCGTCAGGCCCCACTTCTTGTACGCCGCGTCGGACGCGCCCCCCGGCGCCGGCGACGGCGACTGCGACGCCGTCGACGGCGTGGCGCCGTCCGTCCCGGCCGTCGGCTGCGCCGTCTTGGCGGCCAGTCGTTCGGTGGGGTCCGCGCTGTCCCCGCACCCCGTCAGGGACAGCGCGAGCGCGCCGGCCGCCAGCGTTCCGGCTACCAACCGGCGCGCGTGCTTCACAGATAGTCCTCCAGGCGAGCCACGGCGTATCCCTTGTCCGTGACGGTCTTCATGACATGACGGATCATGTCAGGCATCGTGCCCTTCCAGTCCTCCTTGCCCCGGAAGTGCGTGAGGATGATGTCACCGGGGTGCAGATCGCGGTCCCATTCCCGGTAGTCCATCCGGTTGGTGAACGCCTCCGCGTTCCACAGCGGGACCGCCTTGATGCCGCAGGACTTCGCCGCGCGCAGGGTGTCCTGGTTGTAGTTGCCGTACGGCGGCCGGAAGAGGGTCGGTCGCTTGCCGAACTGCTTCTGGATCGTGTCCTGCTGGCCGCAGATCTCCTCGCGCTGCTGCTCGTAGGACAGGCCGGGCATGTAGCGGTGGTTGAGCGTGTGGTTGTTCAGGGTGACGCCCGCGTCCTGCATCTTCTTGAAGTACGGGTAGTTGTCCCGTACGACGTAGTCGCTGAGGAAGGCCGTGTACGGGATCTTCAGCTCCTGCATCATCTTCAGGAACTCGGGGTCCTTCTCCGAGCCGTCGTCGATCGTCAGGAAGACGACCTTGTCCTCGGTCGGGACGGTGGTGAAGACGTTCGGGTACTCCTCCTGGTCCTCCACCTCGAAGCCGTCGCGCGTGTGGATCTCGGGCTTCTCCTTCGGTGCCGGCGGGGCGGCGAGCGGGGTCTTGCGCAGTCCCCACTTCTTGGCCGCGACGACGCGCGCCTGTTGGACCGCCTTGGCCTTCTCGGCGGCGCTGAGCGCGCCCGCGGCGCCCGCCTCCGCAGCCTTGGCGGCCTTCTCCTTCGCGGCCTTGTCCGGCCCGGAGTCCCCGGAGCCGCACGCCGTACCGAGGGCGGCGACGAGCAGGGCCGCCACGGCCACCCCGAACCGGCCGCGCGGACCTGCCGCGTACCGGTGACCCTGTTGCGACTTATTTCCCTTTTGTCGTACTAGCTGCATAGCAGCGCATCCTGACACCCGACACACGGTCTCCCCGGAAGACACCGCGAACGCGGTTCCACCTTCCTTCGACTGGCCCACACCGGCCGCGTCCGCCCCGTCGCCGACAATGGACCCGTGACCCCCGAAGACTTCGCCGCCCTCCTCACCCCCGAGGGCCGCGCCCTCCTCGACTCGCTCCGCGACCACGACCCCGCCCAAGAGCTGGCCCTCGCCACCCGGCTGCGCCGCGAACACCCCGCCGCCCTGGTCTCCGCCGCGCTCGGGCAGGCCCGGCTGCGGCAGCGCGCGGTGGCGAAGTTCGGCGCCGAGGACGCCTTCCGGATGTACTTCACGCCCGGCGGCGGGGAGATGGCCACCCGCGCGTCCGTGGCCTCGTACCGGGCCGAGCGGCTCGCCGCCCTCGGCGTGCGCAGCCTCGCGGACCTGTGCTGCGGCATCGGCGGGGACGCCCTCGCGCTGGCCCGGCTCGGCATCCGGGTGCTCGCGGTGGACCACGATCCGCTCACGGTCGCCGTCGCGCGGGCCAACGCCGAGGCGTTGGGGCTGGCGGACCTGATCGAGGTCCGGGAGGCGGATGTGACGGAGGTGGACACCGCCGGCTACGACGCCGTCTTCATCGACCCGGCCCGGCGCGGGGGCCGCGGCCGGATCTTCGACCCGGAGTCCTACTCGCCGCCGCTGTCGTGGGCGGTGGAGACGGCCCGGGCGGCGAAGTACGCCGCCATCAAGATCGCGCCCGGGATCCCGCACGAGGCCGTGCCCGCGGAGGCCGAGGCCGAGTGGATCTCCGACCAGGGGGACGTCAAGGAGGCCGTGCTCTGGTTCGGGACCGCGCCGGGGACCGTGCGCGCCACCCTGCTCCCCGGGCCGCGCGATCTGCACACCACCGATCCGCTGCCGGATCCGGAGGCCGGACCGGTCGGCCGCTGGCTCTACGAGCCCGACGGCGCCGTCATCCGCGCCCACCTGGTCGCCGAGGTCGCCGAGCAGCTGGACGGGCGGCTGATCGACCCGACCATCGCCTACATCACCGCCGACGAGCTTCGCGCGACGCCGTACGCGACGGCGTACGAGATCACCGATGTGCTGCCCTTCGGCCTGAAGAAGCTGAAGGCGCTGCTGCGCGAGCGCGGCGTCGGGATCCTGACCGTGAAGAAGCGCGGCTCGGCGATCGAGCCCGAGGAGCTGCGCAAGAAGGTCAAGCCGCAGGGACCGAACTCCGCGACCGTCTTCCTGACCCGGGTGGCGGGAGCCCCCTCGATGCTGATCGGCAGCCCGGCCGTACCCCCTGCCGGGCCGCCCGCGGCGACGCCCGGCCGGTGACACCCCTGGCCCCGCACCCCGCCCCGCACCCCGGGGCGGGTGGGGGCGCGGCTGTCGGCGGTGTCAGCCGCCGTCGACCTCCACCGATTCGAAGCGCCAGCGGTGCACCGCTCGGGTGATCAGGTCGGCGGCGGGTTCCGGCAGCTCGGGGAGGTCGGACGCGACGCCCTCGGCGGCCTCCCACCAGGTGATCACGAGGACCCGGTCCTGCGGGGCCCGGAACACTTCGCGGCGCACCGGCTCCCGGGCGAGGACCTGGGCGCGGGCCCACTCCAGCAGCTCGTTGCCCCGGCCGTCGGCGGCCCGGGCCTCCCACATCAGCGCGACGGTGCTCACGAGTACAGGTTGTCCTTGCTCAGTTCGTGCACGTGGTCGTGATCGTGACTGTGCCCGTGCCCGTGGCCGCTCCCGTGCTCGTGCGCGGTGCCCGGCACGTGCGGGTCCGTCACCGGCAGCGAGGAGTCGGCCGACAGGTCCCAGTCCGAGGCGGGCCGGTTCCGCTTGACCATCTCCGCGCCCAGGGCCGCGACCATCGCGCCGTTGTCGGTGCACAGCTTCGGCCGCGGCACCCGCAGGATGATCCCGGCGTCGTCGCACCGCTCCTGCGCCAGCGAGCGCAGCCGCGAATTGGCCGCGACACCGCCGCCGATCATCAGGTGGTCGACGCCCTCGTCCTTGCACGCGCGGATCGCCTTGCGCGTCAGCACGTCCACCACGGCCTCCTGGAAGGACGCCGCCACATCGCGCACCGGGACCTCCTCGCCCGCCTTCCGCTTCGCCTCGATCCAGCGGGCGACGGCCGTCTTGAGGCCGGAGAAGGAGAAGTCGTACGGGGCGTCGCGCGGGCCCGTCAGGCCGCGCGGGAAGTTGATCGCCTTCGGGTCGCCCTCGCGTGCGAGCCGGTCGATGACCGGGCCGCCGGGGAAGCCCAGCTGGAGCACGCGCGCGATCTTGTCGAAGGCCTCGCCCGCCGCGTCGTCGATGGTCGCGCCGAGCGGCCGTACGTCGGAGGTGATGTCCGGGGCCAGCAGCAGCGAGGAGTGCCCGCCGGACACCAGCAGCGCCATCGTGGGTTCCGGCAGCGGCCCGTGCTCCAGCTGGTCCACGCAGATGTGGGAGGCGAGGTGGTTCACCCCGTACAGCGGCTTGCCGAGCGCGTAGGCGTAGGCCTTGGCCGCCGAGACGCCCACGAGCAGCGCGCCCGCGAGGCCGGGGCCGGCGGTGACGGCGATGCCGTCGAGGTCGCGGGCGCTGACCCCGGCCTCCTTCAGGGCGCGTTCGATGGTGGGGACCATCGCCTCCAGATGGGCCCGCGAGGCCACCTCGGGCACGACGCCGCCGAAGCGGGCGTGCTCGTCGACGCTCGACGCGATCGCGTCCGCGAGCAGGGTGGTGCCGCGGACGACGCCGACGCCGGTCTCGTCGCAGGAGGTCTCGATGCCGAGGACGAGCGGTTCGTCAGCCATTGCTCTCACTGCTCTCAGTTCGTGCTTGTGCGGGGTCGGTCAGTCGCATGACGAGCGCGTCGACGTTGCCGGGCTGGTAGTAGCCGCGCCGGAAGCCGATGGGCTCGAAGCCGAAGCGCTCGTAGAGCTTCTGGGCGCGGGTGTTGTCCACCCGTACCTCCAGCAGCACCTCGGCGCACTCGAACGCGGTGGCGGCGCGCAGCAGATCGGTCAGGAGCCGGGCGCCGAGCCCGGTCCCCCACTGGTCGCGGGCGGCCGCGATGGTCTGTACGTCGGCCAGGTCACCCGCGGCGGCCAGTCCGGCGTAGCCCACCAGACGGCCCGCCGCGTCCTCGGCGACGATGTAGTGGCGCGTGGCCTGGGGGCCACGGGCGTGGGCGAGTTCGGACCAGAACATGCCGGCGGACCAGGCGTCCTCGGGGAACAGCTCGTGCTCCAGTTCCAGCACGGGCCCGATGTCCCACCAGCGCATCGCGCGCACGGTGTGGGGGGTCGCCGGGGTCACTGTGGGGTGACCACCTTGTAGTTCTTCGGCACCTGGGCGTCGGGCCGGCGCAGGTAGAGCGGGGTCGGAGGCAGGAACTCCAGCCCGGCCGCCAGGCGTTCCGCGGCCAGCGAGGCCATGGCGGCGGCCGACTGGTGCTCGGGGTTCCGGGCGTCCGTGAAGACCTCGGGGTAGAGGAGCGCTCCCTGGCCCACGGCGGGCAGGCCCGCGACCTGCTCGGCGATGTCGGCGGGGCGGTCCACGGCCGGCTCGCCGACGCGCGTGCGCGGGTCCTCGTACCGGGCCCAGTAGACCTCCTTGCGCCGCGCGTCGGTGGCGACGACGAAGGGGCCCTCGATGCCGGCGGCGCCGGCGGCGTACGCGAGGCCGTCGAGCGTGCACAGGCCGTGCACGGGCACGCCCAGCACGGCGGCGAAGGTGGAGGCGGTGACGAGGCCGACGCGCAGCCCGGTGTAGGGGCCGGGGCCGACCCCGACGACGACGCCGGTGACGGCTTCGAGCGTGACCCCGGCCTCGGCGAGGACCTTGTCCACGGAGGGCAGCAGGAGCTCCCCGTGGCGGCGGGCGTCGACCTGGTTCGACTCGGCGACGACGGACTCACCGTCGTGCAGGGCGACGGTGACGGCGGGCGTGGCGGTATCTACGGCGAGCAAGAGCACGCGAACAGCCTACGACTCCGGCGGCCGCACCCCTTGCGGCCGGTCTCGGAGCAGGGCGGCTGCTACCTTTCGACGGGGTACCTGACGTGGTATCGGTCGGCGCGGAAAGGTGGAGCAAGGTGGCACGCAGCAGCTCGGGAATCGTGGCCGGGCTCACCGCCGCGGCAGTGGCCGTCGTCGGCTTCCTCGGCTACCAGGCTTCCGCCACGGCGCCCGCGCACCCCCCGAAGGCGGCCGCGCAGGAGCCTGCTCCCGCCGCGAGCCCGGCCGCCAAGCAGGATCCGGCGAAGCCGGTGGCCGTGCCCGAGGGTTCCGGCACCGGGGTGCGTGTCGTGTACTCGGTGGGTCAGAAGCGGGTGTGGCTGGTGGGCGACCCCGCGCAGCCGCCGAAGTCGTTCACGGTGATGCCGAGCACGGTGCACCCGAAGCCGGGCACCTACACGGTCGGTTCGCGCTCGGGTTCGGTCACCGGGTCGGACGGCGTGCCGATCGAGCACGTCGTGCGGTTCGCGAGCACGGAGGGTGTGGCGGTCGGTTTCAGCGCCCGTACGGACGGCGCGCTGCCGGAGCCCGACCCGAACAAGAAGACCGGCGGTATCCGGATGACCCGTGCCGACGGCGACGCGATGTGGGCGTTCGCGACGATCGCCGCGAAGGTCGTCGTCGTTCCCTGACGGACCGCTGACGGATCACGGGCGGGGCGCCCGCTCATTCACCCGACCGGGTGATGCGCCGGGACGCCCAGGATGCTTCGGGCGCCCGCGGGACACCCCGGGAACGCCCCTCAGGCCGCTTCGGACTCCGGAGCGGCCTCTTCGTGTGCCGTGTCGACGGGCGCGCCCGGGCGCGTGGCGTACTCCCGCGCGGGTGGGGTCGAGACGGCGGTGGCGGCCACGCCGGCGGCGAGGAGCGTCCACATGGAGACGGTGGACGGGCGGGGTTCGCGATGTGCTCCTGCTGGTGCCGACATGGCTGCCTCCTGGACCCGGGACACCGTACTTAGGCATACCTAAGAAACTCTCGGTACCATGTCACCACGAGGGCCGCCGACAGCGCAATATCTTGCCGACGAGTTGTCGGTACGTTTACTCCGAGAGGGCCCCTGCCAGGGCGTCGAGTCCGGCGCCGGCGCTCCAGCGCTCCCCGACCCCGCGCACCAGGACCTCCCGTACGTCGTCCAGGACCTCCTCGTGGCCGACCGCCCGCGCGATCACCACGTGCAGCCGGTCGTCGGAGAGCTCCTCCACCTTGCCGTCGCCCCACTCGACGACGACCACGGACTCGGGCAGCGAGACGTCGAGGTCCAGGTCCTCCATCTCCTCCAGCCCGCCGCCCAGGCGGTACGCGTCCACGTGCACCAGCGCCGGTCCGCCGGTCAGTGAGGGGTGCACGCGGGCGATCACGAAGGTCGGCGAGGTCACGGCCCCGCGCACGCCCAGGCCCTCGCCGAGGCCCCGGGTGAGCGTGGTCTTGCCCGCGCCCAGCTCGCCGGTCAGCAGGACGAGGTCGCCGGGGCGCAGCAGGGCGGCGATCCTGCGGCCCAACTCCTGCATGGCGTCCGGGGAGTCGATGGTGATCCGGGTCTCCGCGCCGGCCGCGGCCTCAGGTGCCGGCGCCTGGCTGCGCTGTGCTTCCAGCGGTACTTCTTCCATGCCCGCCAACGTTAGTCGCTGCGGGGAGGGCCGCCGCCCCGGTGCGCGCCAGCAGCTCGGTGAGCAGCCGCGTCACGGTCTCCGGGCGTTCCAGCATCATCAGGTGCCCGGTGGACTCCAGGACCACGAGGTCGGCGCCGGGGAGCGCCTCCTTGATGGCGACACTGTGCGCGGCCGGGGTGATCATGTCCTTGTCCCCGGCGATGACCGTGACCGGCAGGTCCGCGAACAGCTGGAGCGCGGAGGTCTTGTCGTGGGTCTGGAAGGCCGGGTAGAACTCGGCGACCACGTCGATGGGCGTAGCCTCGATCAGCCGCTCGGCGAACCGCGCGACGCCCGGGTCCACGTCCCGGGAGCCGAACGAGTACATCTTGATCATTCCGGCGAAGAGGTCCGCGGTCGCCCGCCGGCCCTTCTCCACCAGCTCCACCTGTGAGCCGAGCGCCTTGAGCACGCCCGGCAGGATCCGGCGCACGGCGCCCATGCCGACGGCCGGAAGCCCGTAGGTCACCTCGCCGAGCCGGCCGCTGGACGTGCCGACCAGGGCGATGCCGACGACGCGGTCGCGCACGAGCTCGGGGTACTGCTCGGCGAATCCCATGATGGTCATTCCGCCCATCGAGTGACCCACCAGGATCAGCGGCCCCTCGGGAGCGGTCGCGTCGATGACGGCCTTGAGGTCCCGGCCGAGCTGGTCGATGCTCACCGGCTCGCCGTCGGCCTGGGCGAGGCCGCGGGCGCTGCGGCCGTGGCTGCGCTGGTCCCAGTAGACCGCGCGGACCACGCCGCGCAGGGCGGCGCGCTGGAAGTGCCAGGAGTCCTGGCCGAGGCAGTAGCCGTGACAGAAGACGACGGTGGCCTGGGGTTCGGCCTTGCGCCGCAGTCGCCGCCGTTTGCCGTCCTCGGGGAGCTCGTCGACCTCGTAGTAGAGCTCGGTGCCGTCCTCGGCCCGGCAGATCCCCTCGGCGCCGCGTAGGGACCCGTAGTCCCCGGCCGCGTCGAGGGCGAGGCGTGCCTTCATCCGCATGCCGCGCCCGACGGTGATCCGTTCGACCGCGACACCGGCCGCCGCGCCCGCGGCTATCACGCCGATGGCGGCGCCCGCCCAGCCGGCCTTGCGCCAGTTCTCGCTCACGCCGCCGCCCTCACTCCGCTCAGCCGCCCAGGTACACCCGGGGTACACGTGCACCGATACGGGTGACGATCTCATACGCGATCGTGTGCGCCGCTCGTGCCCAGTCCTCGGCGGTCGGTTCACCGCGCTCCGCGTCCCCGAAGATGACGGCCTCGTCACCCGCGCGGGCGTGTTCCTCCCCCAAGTCGACCACGAACTGGTCCATCGCGACGCGCCCGGCGACCTGGCGGATCTTGCCGCCGACGAGCACCGGGCCGAGGCCGGAGGCCTGCCGCGGGATGCCGTCGGCGTAGCCGGCCGGGATCAGCGCGAGGTTCGTCTCGGTGTCGGTGACGTAGTGGTGGCCGTAGCTCACCCCGTGCCCGGCGGGGACCGTCTTGACCAGCGCGAGGGAGGCCTTGAGGGTCATCGCGGGCCGCAGGCCCAGCTGGGCCGGGGTGCCGAGCTCGGGGGCGGGCGAGACCCCGTAGACGGCCAGCCCGCAGCGCACCAGGTCGAAGTGCGACTCGGGCAGGGTGAGGGTGGCGGGCGAGTTGGCGATGTGCCGGACCTCGGGCTCGACGCCCTCCTTCTCGGCGTACGCGAGCATGTCGCGGAAGGCTGCCAGCTGGAGCTGGATCGAGGGGTGCCCGGGCTCGTCGGCGCAGGCGAAGTGCGACCAGAGGCCGGTGACCTGGACGGTGCCCTCGGCCTGGGCGGCGACGGCCGCCGCGACCAGTGCCTCCCAGTCGGCGGGCTGGCAGCCGTTGCGGCCGAGGCCGGTGTCGGCCTTGAGCTGGATGCGCGCGGTGCGGCCGGCCGCGCGGGCGGCGCTGCGCACCTCGTCGAGGGCCCACATTCCGCTGACGGAGACGTCGATGTCGGCCTCGACTGCCTCCCGCCAGGGCCCGCCGGGGGTCCAGAGCCAGCACATCAGGCGCCCCTGGATCCCGGCGGCGCGGAGCGCGAGGGCCTCGTCGGGCGTGGCGGTACCGAGCCAGGTGGCTCCGGCCTCCTGGGCGGCCTGGGCGCACTGCAGGGCGCCGTGCCCATAGGCATTCGCCTTGACCACGGCCATCAATGCGGCTCGGGGCGCCCGCTCGCGCAGTGCGCGCACGTTCGCCCGTACGGCGTCAAGATCGATCTCGGCGTACACGCGCGTCGCTGTCTCGTTCATCGGGGTCAGTCTCTCAGAACCCCCGCCAAGGCTTGCGGGGGCTGGCCCGACCGGTCACCGCGCTTCCGCCACGGGGGCCGGTGGGCGCGGGCCGCCGCCGCGCGGAGCCGCTCCCCGCCCGGCCCTTCACGCCGTCAGGGGTGGCGGGTGTCGCGCCAGGCTTCCGGGAGCGCTTCGGCGACCTGGTGGGCCAGCAGGGGGCCACCGACGCGGCGCGCCGCCAGGCCGTGGAGGTACGCGCCCACCGCGCCCGCGTCCGCCCCGGACAGCCCGCCCGCCAGGAGCGACCCGGCCAGGCCGGACAGCACGTCGCCGCTGCCCGCGGTGGCCAGCCACGGGGTGGCCGTCGGGTTCACCCGAACGGTGCCCTCCGCGCCGGAGGCGACCAGGGTCGTCGAGCCCTTCAGCAGCACCGCCGCCCCGTACCGCCGCGCCAGCGTCCGTACGGCGTCCAGCCGGCCCGCCTCGACCGTCTTCCGCTCCACCCCCAGCAGCGCCGCCGCCTCCCCCGCGTGCGGGGTCAGCAGGGTGGGGGCCGTCCGGGCCCGCAGCGCCGCCGGGTCCAGTCCGCGCAGCCCGTCCGCGTCGACCAGCACCGCCGTGTCCCCCGCCAGCAGTTCCGCGACCTCCCCGGCGCGCCCCTCGCCCAGCCCCGGGCCGACCACCCACGCCTGCACCCGGCCGGGCCCGATCAGTGTCTCGGGGTAGCGGGCGAGCACCGCCTCCTGGGCGGCCGCCGGCCCCACGTACCGCACCGCTCCCGCGCCGCCGCGCAGCGCTCCCGCCACGGCGAGCACCGCCGCGCCGGGGTACCGGGCGGACCCGGCGACGATCCCGACCACGCCCCGCCGGTACTTGTCGCTCGTCGCCGTCGGCTCCGGCAGCAGCCTCGCCACATCCGCGTGCTGCAGCGCCTGCACCTGCGGCGACGGGAGTTCCAGCCCGATGTCGACGAGGTGCACCGCGCCCGCCCGCGAGGCCCCGGGGTCGATCAGCAGGCCGGGCTTGTACGCCCCGAAGGTCACCGTCACCTCGGCGGTCACGGCCGGACCCGCCACCTCCCCGGTGTCCGCGTCGACCCCGCTCGGCAGGTCCACCGCGACCACGGGGACCCCCGGCGGGACGCTCTCCACCAGGGCCGCGGCCGCCGGGCGCAGCCCGCCCTTGCCGCCGATCCCGAGCAGCCCGTCCAGGACGAGGTCCGCCCGCCGCGGTACGGCCCGTTCCACCCGTCCCCCGGCGGCCCGCAGCGCGGCCAGGCCGCCCGGGTGCATCCGCTCGGGGTCCATCGGCACGGCCGTCACCCCGGCCCCGCGCCGGGCCAGTCGGGCGCCCGCGTACAGCGCGTCGCCGCCGTTGTCCCCGGGGCCGACGAGCAGCACGACCCGGGCCCCGTAGACCCCGCCGCGGGCCCGCCGCAGGAGCCCGGCACAGGCGGCGGCGAGGCCGGCCGCCGCCCGCTGCATCAGGGCGCCTTCGGGCAGCCGGGCCATGAGCTCGCGCTCGGCGCCCCGTACGGTCTCCACGCTGTAAGCAGTGCGCACGGACTGCCCCTACCCTTCTGCGATCACCACGGCGGAGGCGACACCGGCGTCGTGGCTGAGCGAGATGTGCCAGGACGTGACGCCCAGTTCCAGGGCCCGCGCCTCGACCGTCCCGGACACCCGCAGCCTCGGCCGGCCGCTGTCCTCGACGTACACCTCGGCGTCGGTCCACAGCAGGCCGGCCGGCGCGCCCAGCGCCTTGGCCAGTGCCTCCTTGGCGGCGAACCGCGCGGCGAGCGAGGCGGTCCCGCGCCGCTCGCCGCTCGGCAGCGTCAACTCGGCGTCGACGAACAGCCGCCCGGCCAGGTTCGGGGTGCGCTCCAGTGCCGCGCCGAACCGCTCGATCTCCGCTACGTCGATCCCGACGCCGATAATCACAACGACAACTCCAGCCGCCTACTACTCCACCGTCACCGACTTGGCGAGGTTACGCGGCTGATCCACTTCGTTGCCGCGCGCCGTCGCCAGCTCGCACGCGAACACCTGCAGCGGAACCGTCGCCACCAGCGGTTGGAGCAGCGTCGGCGTCACCGGGATCCGGATCAGGTGGTCGGCGTACGGGACGACCGCCTCGTCGCCCTCCTCCGCGATCACGATGGTCCGCGCCCCGCGTGCCCGGATCTCCTGGATGTTCGAGACGATCTTGTCGTGGAGCACCGACCGGCCGCGCGGCGACGGTACGACCACCACCACCGGCAGGTCCTTCTCGATCAGGGCGATCGGCCCGTGCTTGAGCTCGCCCGCCGCGAAGCCCTCGGCGTGCATGTACGCCAGCTCCTTGAGCTTGAGCGCGCCCTCCAGCGCCACCGGGTATCCGACGTGTCGGCCCAGGAACAGCACGGTGTTCTTGTCGGCGAGGGAGCGCGCGAGTTCGCGTACCGGCTCCATGGTCTCCAGGACCGTGTCCACGGCCGCGGCGATGTCCGACAGCTCGCGGATGACGGCCTCGATCTCGTCGCCCCACTTCGTGCCCCGGACCTGGCCGAGGTAGAGCGCGACCAGGTAGCAGGCCACCAGTTGGGTCAGGAAGGCCTTGGTCGAGGCGACGGCCACCTCGGGACCGGCGTGCGTGTAGAGCACGGCGTCCGACTCGCGCGGGATCGTCGACCCGTTCGTGTTGCAGATGGCCAGCACCTTGGCGCCCTGCTCGCGCGCGTGGCGCAGCGCCATCAGGGTGTCCATGGTCTCGCCGGACTGCGAGATCGCGACGACCAACGTCCGCTGGTCCAGGATCGGGTCGCGGTAGCGGAACTCGCTCGCCAGCTCCGTCTCGCACGGGATGCGGGTCCAGTGCTCGATGGCCAGCTTCGCGATCATGCCCGCGTGGTACGCCGTACCGCAGGCCACGATGACGACCTTGTCGACCTCCCTGAGCACCGAGACGGGGATGCGTACCTCGTCCAAGGTCAGCGAGCCGCTCGCGTCGATCCGGCCCAGGAGGGTGTCGGCGACGGCCTTCGGCTGCTCGGCGATCTCCTTGAGCATGAAGTAGTCGTAGCCGCCCTTCTCGGCCGCAGAGGCGTCCCAGTCCACGTGGTACGCCCGCACGGTCGCGGCGGTGCCGTCGAAGTTGGTCACCGTGACGCCCTCGCGGCGGAGCTCGACGACCTGGTCCTGCCCCAGCTCGATCGCGGACCGGGTGTGGGCGATGAAGGCGGCCACGTCCGAGGCGAGGAAGTTCTCGCCCTCGCCGACGCCGACGACCAGGGGCGAGTTGCGGCGCGCGCCGACGACCACGTCGGGCTCGTCGGCGTGCACGGCGACGAGGGTGAAGGCGCCTTCCAGGAGCCGGCACACGTGACGCATGGCTTCCGCGAGATCCCCGGTGGCCGAGAACTGCTCCGCCAGCAGGTGCGCGACGACCTCGGTGTCCGTCTCGGACTCCAGACGGTGTCCGCGTTCGGTGAGCTCGGCCCGCAGTGCGGCGAAGTTCTCGATGATCCCGTTGTGCACGACGGCGACGCGTCCCGAGTTGTCGAGGTGCGGGTGGGCGTTGGCGTCGGTGGGCCCGCCGTGGGTCGCCCATCGGGTGTGCCCGAGCCCCGTGGAACCGGACGGCAGCGGGTGCCCGACCAGCTCCTTCTCCAGATTGACCAGCTTCCCGGCCTTCTTGACGGCCGCCAGGCCGCCGTCCGCGAGTACGGCGACCCCGGCCGAGTCGTAGCCGCGGTACTCCAGCCGCTTGAGTCCGGCGATGACCACATCGAGCGCCGACTGCGCTCCCACGTAACCCACAATTCCGCACATAGGCCGCAGCGTACGCCGTAGTTGGCTGTCTGCCCCGTAGCCGAACAAGACGAAAAACCCGCCCCGGCGCGTGCGCCGGGGCGGGTCGATGGGTCTGCGGGCAGACGTGTCTGCGGGCAGGCGTCAGCCGAGCTTCTTGACCTGCGCGTCGACGATGTCCTTCGAGAGCACCGGCTTGCCGCTCATGTTCTGCACCGAGAACGTGGCGAGGGTGTTGCCCTTGCGCACCATGACCACCTGGCCGGCCATCGGGGTCTCGGCGTCGCCGAAGTCCGCCAGGAAGGAGACGGACTCGTCGCCGGCCGTGACGGGGTCGCCCGCGACGACCTTGTTGATCTTCAGGGCATCGCCGTCCTGCGTCATCGTGTACCCGCCCGCGCAGGCGGTGCCCGACTTCTTGAAGGCGGCGAACGCCTCCTCGGCGCCCTTGCCGTCGTAGGAGGTCAGGGTCACCGAGGTGCCGGTGGCGCCGGCGAGCAGCTCCAGGCCGGCCTTGAACTTGTCCTCGGCCGAGGCGTTGGGGTCGGCCGCCTTGCCGGAGGTGCCGCCGACCTGGGTGCGGGCCACACCGGTGGAGGTGCCCTGGGGCTCCATCGACGCGGCCTGGCCGAGCGGCTTGCATTCGGCCTTGTCGGTGGTGGCCGCGAGCTTCTTGAGCTGGTCCGCGGAGGGCGCCTTGACGAGGCTGTCCTTGGGGGCCTCGGCCTGGGTCAGCAGGAGGGGCGCCAGCTCGGCGTCCGTCTTCCCCTTGGCCGCGGCGGCGGGGGCCGACGAGGAGGCCCCGGACGGCTTGGCGTCCGCCTTGGTGTCGTCCTTCTTGTCGGAGCCGCAGGCGGTCGCCAGCAGGGCCAGGGACACCGCGGACGCGGTCAGGACGGTACGGCGGACGAGAGTGTTGCGCACGAGAAGACTCCCCCATGGAGACGGCTGCGAAAGGGCAGCACGAACCGCACCCCCGAAGCGGGGGCGTGGACACGACTGCGGTGATCAACAATGTACGGGTCAATCGATCATCGTGTGGCCCGGGGCGGCGTTCGTCGGCGATCGTGACCCGGGCGAGACCCCATGAATTTCCAATCGCAACCAGTGCGCGTACAACCTCACGCCCACGGGCCGGGCTCCGGCCCGGTGGCCGTCCCTCCCGTCGGGCACGTGACCGACCACACCACCCACAACCGCCCCGGAGCCCCGACAATGGCGGTGTGATCACTTCGCCGCCACGAAGCAACACGCCGGACAACGCAACGGAGCGCACCGGCCGGGACGGGCACCCCACCCGCCCCGGGCACCGCCGCGGTCCCGAGGCCTCGCCCTACGTCGACCTCACCCGCGCCGAGTGGAGCGCGCTGCGGGAGAGGACCCCGCTGCCGCTCACGGCCGACGAGGTGGAGCGGCTGCGCGGCCTCGGCGACGTCATCGACCTCGACGAGGTACGCGACGTCTACCTGCCGCTGTCCCGGCTCCTCAACCTCTACGTCGGCGCCACCAGCAACCTGCGCGGCACCCTCAACACCTTCCTCGGTGACGCGGGCAACGGGCACGGCGCCCAGCAGGGCACCCCCTTCGTCATAGGGGTCGCCGGTTCGGTCGCCGTCGGCAAGTCCACCGTGGCCCGCCTGCTGCAGGCCCTGCTGGCCCGCTGGCCCGAGCACCCCCGCGTGGAGCTGGTCACCACCGACGGCTTCCTGTATCCGATGAAGGAGCTCCAGCGGCGTGGGCTGACCTCCCGCAAGGGGTTCCCGGAGTCCTACGACCGCCGCGCGCTCACCCGCTTCGTCGCCGACATCAAAGCCGGCAAGGACGAGGTCCGGGCCCCGGTCTACTCGCACCTGATCTACGACATCGTCCCCGGCGAGGAGCTCGTCGTCCGCCGCCCGGACATCCTCATCGTCGAGGGCCTCAACGTGCTCCAGCCGGCCCTCCCCGGCACCGACGGCCGTACCCGCGTCGCCCTCGCCGACTACTTCGACTTCAGCGTGTACGTGGACGCCCGCCCCGAGGACATCGAGCGCTGGTACCTGAACCGGTTCCGGAAGCTGCGCGCGACCGCGTTCCAGAACCCCTTCTCCTACTTCCGCAAGTACACCCAGGTCTCCGAGGAGGAGGCCATGGAGTACGCGCAGACGATGTGGCGGACGATCAACCGCCCCAACCTGCTGGAGAACGTGGCGCCCACCCGCGGCCGGGCCACCCTCGTCGTCCGCAAGGGGCCCGATCACAAGGTGCAGAAGCTGAGCCTGCGCAAGCTCTAGGGGGTGTCCGCGAAGTAGCGCCGGCCGCCCGAAGGGCGGGCCCCGCGGCGAGGTGCGGTGCCGGGCGCCGCGGGGCAGGCGGGACTTCGCGGACACGCCCTAGCGCCAGAGGGTGTCTTGCCGGTCAGGGCGGGCTCGCCCTGACCGGCAAGACACCCCCCGGTCGCTAGGGTGCGAAAAAGCTGCATCTGCGGATGATCACCCCACATCACCTCACCGAGCAGGTGGTGGCGTTGATCGACCGGACCGTCGGAACCACCCATCTGGTCGTCCTGCCCGGCGCCGCCCGCGACCCCGAGGGCGATCTCGTCCTGTGCGACGTCGCCCGCGAGGCGGCGGACGAGCTCCTGCAGGCGATGCGCCACCTCGGTATCGATCGGACCGGTTCGATCGCCGTGGAGAACATCGACCTGTCGATCTCCAGACGCGCCGACGACGCCGAGCGGGAAGCGCCGGGCGAGGCCGCCGACGCCGTGGTCTGGGAGCAGCTCGCCGAGTCGACGCACGAGGAGTCCACCCTCACCATCACTTACGCCGCCTTCATGATCGTGGCGACGATGATCGCGGCCTGCGGTGTGGTCCTGGACAACGCGATCCTGATCGTGGGCGCCATGGCCGTCGGCCCGGAGTTCGGCCCGCTCGCCGGTATCTGCACCGGCCTGGTGCAGCGCCGTCGCAAGCTGGCCGGCCGCTCGCTCTTCGCGCTGTTCATCGGCTTCACGGCGGCGATCGTGGCGACGACGGTCTTCAGTCTGGGGATGAACGCGCTCGGGCTGTTCCAGGAAGGAATGCTGGAGAACCCCCGGCCGAACACCAGCTTCATCTGGCAGCCCGACCCGTTCTCCTTCGTCGTGGCGCTGCTCGCCGGTGTGGCCGGCATGCTGTCGCTGACCTCGGCGAAGGCCGGCGCGCTGGTGGGCGTGGCGATCTCCGTCACCACCGTCCCGGCGGGCGCGAACGCGGCGGTGGCCCTCAGTTACGGCGACTTCTCCCAGATGTGGGGCTCGGCCGTGCAGCTGGCCCTGAACCTGGGCGGCATCATCCTCGCCGGGACGCTCACCCTCATCTGCTGGAAACTGCTGTGGCGCACCCAGGAGAGCCGGATGATCCGGAAACCGGGTGCGCCACACAGGCCTGGCAGCGGGCTCTAGCAGGGCCTAGCCGAGCGCGGACTTCACGACGTCCGCGAGGCGGCCGGCGATCGAGCGGGCCTGCTCGATGTCGGCGGCCTCGACCATCACCCGTACGAGCGGCTCCGTGCCGGACGAACGCAGCAGCACCCGTCCGGTGGTGCCCAGCTCGCGCTCGGCGTCGGCGACCGCCGCCGCCAGCTCGGCGGAGGTGGTGACACGGGACTTGTCCACGTCGGGAACGTTGACGAGCACCTGCGGCAGCCGCTGCATGACGCCCGCCAGCTCGGCGAGGGACGTGCCGGTGGCCGCGACGCGCGCCGCGAGCAGCAGGCCGGTCAGCGTACCGTCGCCGGTCGTCGCGTGGTCGAGGATGATCACGTGGCCGGACTGCTCGCCGCCGAGCGCGTAGCCGTGCTCCTTCATCGACTCCAGCACGTAGCGGTCGCCGACCCCGGTCTGCACGACCTGGATGCCCTCGGCCTCCATCGCCAGCTTGAAGCCCAGGTTGGACATCACGGTGCCGACCACGGTGTTCTCGCGCAGCTGGCCGGCCTCGCGCATGGCGAGGGCCAGCACGGCGAGGATCTGGTCGCCGTCGATCTCCTCGCCGGAGGCGTCCACGGCCAGGCAGCGATCGGCGTCGCCGTCGTGCGCGATGCCGAAGTCGGCGCCGTGCTCGACCACGGCCGCCTTGAGCAGGCCGAGGTGGGTGGAGCCGCAGCCGTCGTTGATGTTGAGGCCGTTGGGCTCGGCGCCGATCGTGACGATCTCCGCACCGGCCCGGGTGAAGGCCTCGGGCGAGACGTACGCGGCCGCGCCGTGGGCCTCGTCCAGGACGACCTTCAGGCCTTCGAGGCGGTTCGGGAGGACCCCGATGAGGTGGGCGACGTACCGGTCGAAGCCCTCGGTGTAGTCGGAGACGCGGCCGACGCCGGAGCCGGTGGGTCGGTCCCAGGGCGCGCCGGTGCGGTGCTGCTCGTAGGTCGACTCGATGCGGTCCTCCAGCTCGTCGGCGAGCTTGTGGCCGCCGCGCGCGAAGAACTTGATGCCGTTGTCGGGCATGGCGTTGTGGCTGGCGGAGAGCATCACGCCGAGGTCGGCGCCCAGCGCACCGGTGAGATACGCCACCGCCGGGGTGGGCAGCACACCGACGCGCAGGACGTCCACGCCCGCGCTCGCGAGGCCGGCCACGACCGCGGCCTCCAGGAATTCGCCGGAGGCGCGGGGATCCCGGCCGACCACGGCGGTCGCCCGGTGGCCTTCGAAGCTGCCTGCCTCGGCCAGTACGTGGGCAGCCGCCACGGAGAGGCCGAGCGCGAGCTCCGCCGTCAGATCCGCGTTGGCAACGCCGCGTACACCGTCCGTCCCGAAGAGTCGTCCCACTGTTGTCCTCCCGAGTTTCCGCTTCGCGTATGACCGCTTGTGACAGGTATTTGCCGCTTGTGGCGGTAAACGAACCGCCCCGACAGCACAGAGAGTGCTGCCGGGGCGGTTTCGTTGCAGAACAGCAGGCGCAGATTAACGCTTGCTGTACTGCGGAGCCTTACGGGCCTTCTTGAGACCGGCCTTCTTGCGCTCGACCGCACGGTCGTCGCGGGAGAGGAAGCCGGCCTTCTTCAGCGCCGGGCGGTTGTTGTCCACGTCCGCCTCGTTCAGCGCACGGGCCACGCCGAGGCGCAGGGCGCCGGCCTGGCCGGACACGCCGCCACCCGTGATGCGGGCGATGACGTCGTAGCGACCGTCGAGCTCCAGGAGCTTGAAGGGCTCGTTGACTTCCTGCTGGTGCACCTTGTTGGGGAAGTAGTCCTCAAGGGTGCGACCGTTGATCTTCCACTTGCCGGTGCCCGGAACGATCCGGACGCGGGCGATGGCGTTCTTGCGACGGCCCAGGCCGGCGGCCGGCTGGGGGTCGCCGAAGCGGCCGGCAAGGGACTCGGAGGTGTAGTCGCCCTCGACGACGACGTCCGACTCGGTGGTGTACTCCTCGACGTTGCCCTCGAACTCTTCGACGGGGGTCGTCTCGGCGGTGGTCTCGGCCACGATGCTCCTCAGAATTTTCTACGTCTTAGGGGGTGGCCGGAACTACTGCGCGACCTGGGTGATCTCGAACGGCACCGGCTGCTGAGCAGCGTGGGGGTGCACATCGCCCGAGTAGACCTTCAGCTTCGAGAGCATCTGACGGCCCAGGGTGTTCTTGGGGAGCATGCCCTTGATGGCCTTCTCGACGGCCTTCTCCGGGTTGTTCGCCAGGAGGTCGTCGTAGCGCACGGAGCGGAGACCGCCCGGGTAGCCGGAGTGGCGGTACGCCATCTTCTGCGACGCCTTGTTGCCGGACAGGTGAACCTTGTCGGCGTTGACGATGATGACGAAGTCGCCCATGTCCATGTGGGGGGCGTAAGTCGGCTTGTGCTTGCCGCGCAGGAGGGCTGCGGCCTGGGTCGCCAGACGGCCGAGGACAACGTCCTGGGCGTCGATGACGAGCCACTGGCGCGAGATGTCGCCGGGCTTGGGGCTGAACGTACGCACGCGTATGCCTTCGCTTCTTCGGTGGTGGTATCCCAAGGGCGCAAGCCCCAACGGGAAGGTCCTGACAGGGTCACCACGGACGATCACGACAGCCCTCATTCACAACGGGGACGCAACCCGTGTGAACTGCTGGTCATCGGTCCGGTGGACCGGCGCAAGGCCCTTTCACGTGAGAATGAGAAAGCCAATACGCATAACAAACCAGCAGGATACCCAAGCAGACCCGTACGGGTCAAAACGCGGTCCGCGATGCCGATTCTGCTGGCGTCGCGGCGCACTCCGGTTCGGTCCTGGGTGGGGACCCCGCAGTTGTTACGGGCTCCAGAGTAACCCGCCCGGAGCGCACCGCACGACACACCAGCACGATCGTGAGCCCGCACAGGGTGGCGCAGTCCTTGAACGCCCGCCGCTTGGCCTCCAGCTCGGACGGCCACGGGATGCCCGCCACCTGGGGCCCCAGCACCGCCCAGAACCAGGGCGAACGCGCCGCCGCGTCCGACCGCACCACCGAAGCGATCAGCAGCGGCAGGACCACCAGCAGGTAGTGGTCGAAGGACGGCCGCGACACCAGGAATGCGGCGAGCATCACCATGCAGGCCGTCTCCACCATGCGCAGCTCACCCCCGTCGGTGTCCTCCCGCCGCCACCGCACCCAGGCCGCCCACAGGCTCGCGCAGGCCCCGGCGAAGGCCACCGGCACCGCCACCGCCGCGGGCACGCCCAGCCGTGGCAGCACGGCGATCGGCGAGGCGTCCCACGGCAGCGCGTACGAGTCCTGCCCCTGGAGCAGGAAGGGCAGGGTCTTGGTGAAGAACAGCGACGGGCTCGGCATCACCAGCGCGCCGGCCAGCGAGAACCCCAGCGGCACCAGCACGGCCGCGGCCAGGGCGCGCCACCGCCGGGCGACCAGGAAGAGCAACCCCAAGGGCACCAGCATCGGCTTGCAAGCGATCGCGAGCCCCACCACCAGCCCGGCCGACCCCCACCTGCTCCGGTGGGCGAGCAGCAGCGCCACGGGCAGGGCGGCCGCCGAGATGGCGGTCCAGTTCCCGATCAGCACGAGGTTGATGTACGGCTTGTAGAGGAGGGCGAACACCGCGAGACCGCCGACGGCGAAGCGCGAGCGCAGCGGCACCGCGAACATCCGCAGCGCGGCCAGCCAGCCGATGCCCAGCAGCCCCGACATCCCGACCGGCAGCACCCACCGCAACACCTCACGCGGCAGCAACGCCTCCGGAACCGCCATGAGCACGGCACTGGGCAGGTAGAGGAAGCGTTTGTCCTCGTACGGGGACCCGCCCGCCAGCAGCGTCTCCGCGGCCTTGACCACGAACGCGTTGTCGGAGCCCCAGTTCGCCCGCAGGCTCGTGGAGACGGCGATCCCCAGGAGCACCGCGAGGGAGAGCGCCTGCCAGGACCGGGCGGCAGGCTGCAGCGACCAGTCGATCAGCCTGCTCCCGGTGCCCCCGCTCCCCGTCGCCCCGCCCCCGTCGCCCCCGTCCCCGGCCCCCCGGTTCCTGACGCCCTGGTTCTCCCACTTCAACAGCCAGATGCTAGGCCGCAGCCCCACGACGCCTGCCCCTCACTCGACCGAGGGGGCGACGGTCGGTCTCCCCCTAGCGCTTGCGTTCGACTCTACGTTCGTCCCAGACGGGTTCCTGAGTCTCCCGCACAACACCGTCCGAACCGAAGACCAGGTAGCGGTCGAATGTGCGCGAGAACCACCTGTCGTGCGTGACGCACAGAACGGTGCCGTCGTACGCCTCCAGACCGTCCTGCAGGGCCTCCGCCGACTCCAGGTCCAGGTTGTCCGTCGGCTCGTCCAGCAGCAGCGCCGTGGTGCCCGCCAGCTCCAGCAGCAGGATCTGGAAGCGCGCCTGCTGCCCGCCCGAGAGCTTCTCGAACGGCTGGTCGCCCTGGCGCTCCAGCTCGTACCGGCGCAGGGCGCCCATGGCCTGCCCCAGCGGCTTGGCCGCCTCCGTCCACAGGATGTCGACGAGGGTCCGCCCGAACAGCTCCGGGTGCGCGTGGGTCTGCGCGAAATGGCCGGGAACCACCCGCGCGCCCAGCTTCCACGTACCGGTGTGCTTGACGTCCTCGCCCGCCAGCAGGCGCAGGAAGTGCGACTTGCCCGAGCCGTTCGAGCCGAGGACAGCGACCCGCTCCCCGTAGAAGACCTCCAGGGAGAAGGGCTTCATCAGGCCGGTCAGCTCCAGGTTCTCCACGGTCAGGGCGCGCACGCCGGTCCGCCCGCCCTTGAGCCGCATCTTGATGTCCTGCTCGCGCGGCGGCTCCGGCGGCGGGCCGGCCTCCTCGAACTTCTGGAAGCGGGTCTGCATCGCCCGGTACCGCGAGGCCATGTCGGGGCTGCTCGCGGCCTGGTTGCGCAGTCGCAGCACCAGCGCCTTCAGCCGCGCGTGCTCCTCGTCCCAGCGCCGCTTGAGCTCCTCGAAGCGCGCGAAGCGCTCCTTGCGGGCGTCGTGGTAGGTGGCGAAGCCCGCGCCGTGCACCCACACGTCGGAGCCCGTCGGGCTCGCCTCCAGGCTGATGATCTTCTCGGCGGCCTGGGTCAGCAGCTCCCGGTCGTGGGAGACGAAGAGCACCGTCTTGCGGGTGGCCTTCAGCTGCTCCTCCAGCCAGCGCTTGCCGGGGACGTCCAGATAGTTGTCCGGCTCGTCGAGCAGCAGCACCTCGTCGGGCCCGCGCAGCAGCGCCTCCAGGACGAGGCGCTTCTGCTCACCGCCGGACAGCGTGCGCACCTCGCGGAACTGCGCGGTGTCGTACGGGATCGCCAGCGCGGCCATGGTGCAGACGTCCCACAGGGTCTCCGCCTCGTACCCCTGGACGTCCGCCCAGTCGCTCAGCGCCTGCGCGTAGGCCATCTGTGCGGCCTCGTCGTCCACCGTGAGGATCAGCTGCTCGGCGCGGTCCACGGCCTTCGCGGCCTCCCGGATGCGCGGCTGGGCCACCGAGACCAGCAGGTCCCGGACGGTCGTCTCGTCCCGCACCGAGCCCACGAACTGCGACATCACGCCGAGGCCGCCGGAGACGGTGACGCCGCCGCCGTGCGGCTGGAGCTCGCCCGAGATCATCTTCAGCAGAGTGGTCTTGCCGGCCCCGTTCGCCCCGACGAGCGCGGCGACCGACCCCTCCCCCACGCGGAAGGAGACGTCAGGGAGCAGTACCCGCCCGTCGGGAAGGTAGTACTCCAGGTGGCTGGCTTCGAGATGTCCCATGCCGGGCATTGTCCCGGTCCGGCGCCGATCCGCCCAAACGGATTAGCCGGACGCCCGCGGGGGCGGTCAGCAGCAGCCGGCGGCCGGCAGGGTCCGCATGTTGCGCGCTTCCTTGCTGCGGGCGGCCAACAGCTCGTCCGCCGGGTAGCCGACCTCCTCCAGGGTCAGGCCGTGCGGCTTGACCACGTGCACCGAGGAATCCCGTACCCCGGCCGCCAGCACCTTGCCGGGCCAGTCGGTGGACCGGTGCCCGTCGCCGACGTGCAGCAGCGCGCCCACCAGCGAGCGGACCATGTTGTGGCAGAAGGCGTCGGCGCGGACGGTCGCGGTGACGATCCCGTCCTCGGCGCGCTCCCAGCTGAGCTGCTGGAGGGTCCGGATGGTCGTGGCGCCCTCGCGCTTCTTGCAGTACGCGGCGAAGTCGTGCTCGCCGAGCAGCGGGGCGGCGGCCTCGTTCATGGCGTCCACGTCGAGCGGCCACTGGTGCCACAGCACGTGCCCGCGGCGCAGCGGGTCGACGCCGCCCTGGTGGTCGCCGACGCGGTAGGCGTAGCGGCGCCAGATGGCGGAGAACCGCGCGTTGAAGCCCTCGGGGGCCTCGGCGACCTTCCACACCCGCACGTCGTGCGGCAGCCGGCCGGCGAGGCGGCGGAGCAGCTTGTCGTGGTGCTCGGCCCACACCTCCTCGGCGAGGTCGAACTGTGCGACCTGCCCGCGGGCGTGCACCCCCGCGTCGGTCCGCCCGGCCACGGTCAGCTCGACCGGCTCGGACAGCCGCATCACGGTCCTCAGGGCCGACTCCAGCTCGCCCTGGACGGTCCGCAGCACGCGCTGCTTCGCCCAGCCGGAGAAGTCCTTGCCGTCGTAGCTCAGGTCCAGCCGCACCCGGACGTGCCCGGGTTCCACCTCGTCACTCACGTGACCGATCCTCTCAGAAGCACCCATATGCAGAACGGGCCCGCCCCGGAAGGGGGCGGGCCCGTTCAGAGCCGTTCAAGCAAGCGTGATCCCGAGGGATCAGGCCTCCTTGGTCTCCTCGGCGGGGGTCTCGACGGCCTCCGCCTCCTTGACCGCGCGCTTGGTGGCGGCCTCGGCCTCACCGGTGGCCTGCTGGGCGACCGTAAGGGCCTCGACCAGCTCGATCACGGCCATCGGGGCGTTGTCGCCACGACGGTTGCCGATCTTGGTGATGCGCGTGTAACCACCGGGGCGGTTCTCGTAGCGCGGGGCGATCTCGGTGAACAGCGTGTGCACGATGCTCTTGTCCGTGATCGTCTGCAGCACCAGGCGACGGTTGTGGATGTCGCCCTTCTTGGCCTTGGTGACCAGACGCTCGGCGTAGGGACGCAGGCGGCGGGCCTTGGCCTCGGTGGTGGTGATGCGGCCGTGCTCGAAGAGCGCCTTCGCGAGGTTCGCGAGGAGGTGCTTCTCGTGCGCGGCGCTGCCGCCCAGACGGGCACCCTTTGCGGGACGCGGCATGGTGTTACTCCTTCATATCTGCACCGGCCGTGTCAGGTACCGGTGTCAGTTCCCCCGAGGCGGATGCCGCGGGAAAGTCTTGGTTCCGAGCCCGGCCGGCGACCACGGTCCGAAGACCTCGGCCGCCGGCGGCGGGACGGATCAGTACTGCTCGGTCTCGACGAAACCGGCGTCCGCGTCGTCGTCGGCGCCGAAGGCGTCGGCGGCGGCGGTCGGGTCGAATCCGGGCGGGCTGTCCTTGAGGGCCAGGCCCATGCCGGCCAGCTTCGCCTTGACCTCGTCGATCGACTTCGCACCGAAGTTGCGGATGTCGAGCAGGTCGGCCTCGGAGCGGGCGACGAGCTCACCCACGGAGTGGATGCCCTCGCGCTTGAGGCAGTTGTACGAGCGGACCGTGAGCTCGAGCTCCTCGATCGGCAGCGCCAGGTCGGCGGCCAGGGCGGCGTCCGTGGGGGACGGGCCCATGTCGATGCCCTCGGCGTCGATGTTGAGCTCGCGCGCCAGACCGAACAGCTCGACCAGGGTCTTACCGGCGGACGCCATGGCGTCACGCGGGCGCATGGCCTGCTTGGTCTCGACGTCGACGATCAGCTTGTCGAAGTCGGTGCGCTGCTCGACTCGGGTCGCCTCGACCTTGTAGGTGACCTTGAGGACCGGGCTGTAGATGGAGTCGATCGGGATACGGCCGATCTCCTGGCCCAGCTGCTTGTTCTGGACGGCGGAGACGTAGCCGCGACCGCGCTCGACGGTCAGCTCCATCTCCAGCTTGCCCTTGCCGTTGAGCGTGGCGAGGACCAGGTCCGGGTTGTGCACCTCGACACCGGCCGGGGGCGCGATGTCAGCAGCGGTGACCAGGCCGGGACCCTGCTTGCGCAGGTACATCACGACCGGCTCGTCGTGCTCCGAGGAGACGACCAGCTGCTTGATGTTGAGGATGATGTCGGTGACGTCTTCCTTGACGCCCGGCACGGTGGTGAACTCGTGCAGGACGCCGTCCACGCGGATGCTGGTGACAGCGGCACCCGGGATGGAGGACAGGAGGGTACGACGCAGGGAGTTGCCGAGGGTGTAACCGAAGCCCGGCTCCAGCGGCTCGATCACGAACCGCGAGCGGTACTCGTCGACGACCTCTTCGGTCAGCGAAGGACGCTGAGCGATAAGCATGTCTGTGTTCCTTCATTCGTGGACGCCCACTATTTGACGCCCGACGGGATGCCGTACCGGGGGTACGGCTACTGCAAGGGTACGGGCGGCACGTCCCCCGAAGGGGTCGTACCGCCCGGACACTCAAGAACGCACAGGTGCGTCCACTACGTCAGACGCGGCGGCGCGGATCATCCCCGCGGAAGCGGGGTCGAACGCCGCCCCGGATCAGACGCGGCGGCGCTTCGGCGGGCGGCAGCCGTTGTGCGGGGTGGGGGTGACGTCCTGGATCGAGCCGACCTCGAGGCCGGTGGCCTGGAGGGAGCGGATCGCGGTCTCGCGGCCGGAGCCCGGACCCTTCACGAAGACGTCAACCTTGCGCATGCCGTGCTCCTGCGCGCGACGGGCGGCCGACTCGGCGGCCATCTGCGCGGCGAAGGGGGTGGACTTGCGCGAGCCCTTGAAGCCGACGTGGCCGGCGGAGGCCCAGGAGATCACGTTGCCCGAGGGGTCGGTGATCGAAACGATGGTGTTGTTGAACGTGCTCTTGATGTGGGCGTGCCCGTGAGCGACGTTCTTCTTTTCCTTGCGGCGCACCTTCTTGGCAGCGCCCTGACGACCCTTGGGGGGCATCTAAATCTCCTACGGGAGGTGGTCGGTCCTACAGCGCAAGACCGCTGAACAGGACTACTTCTTGCCCGGCTTCTTCTTACCGGCGATCGCGCGACGCGGGCCCTTGCGGGTACGCGCGTTGGTGCTGGTGCGCTGACCGTGCACCGGCAGGCCACGACGGTGGCGGATGCCCTGGTAGCACTGGATCTCGATCTTGCGGCGGATGTCGCCCTGGATCTCGCGGCGGAGGTCACCCTCGGTACGGAGGTTGGCGTCCACGTACTCGCGGATCTTGACGAGGTCCTCTTCGGCCAGGTCACGAACGCGGGTGTTCGGGTTCACGCCGGTCGAGGCGAGGATCTCCTTGGACCGGGTGCGCCCGATACCGAAGACGTAGGTGAGTGCGATCTCCACGCGCTTTTCGCGCGGGATGTCAACACCGGAAACGCGTGCCATTCAATGGCTCCTGTGTGTTCGGGGGTCTTCAGCAGAACCGACCCCGACCGCCGACCACCCGAAAGTGGGTGATGGTACGCCCGGGTCCCCGGCCCCCGCCGGAGGTACCGCCGGCCCCGTACAGGGCTGGGCGGGTTCTGCGTATGTACGTTTTTCTTACGTCGCGCGAAGAACTGCGGAAGGCAGGTCGGTCGGCGTGCGTCAGCCCTGGCGCTGCTTGTGGCGCAGGTTGTCGCAGATGACCATGACCCGACCGTGACGGCGGATCACCTTGCACTTGTCGCAGATCTTCTTGACGCTCGGCTTGACCTTCATGTTGGTGAGGTTCTCCGGGTCAGTGCCACCACCCGCACCGGGACGGATGCCCAGGCAGGAGTGAGAGCAAGATCTACTTGTATCGGTAGACGATCCGGCCACGCGTCAGGTCGTACGGAGACAGCTCCACAACGACCCGGTCATCCGGGAGGATGCGAATGTAGTGCATACGCATCTTGCCGCTGATGTGCGCGAGGACCTTGTGACCGTTCTGGAGTTCCACCTTGAACATCGCGTTCGGGAGGGACTCGATCACGGTGCCCTCGATTTCGATGGCACCTTGCTTCTTGGCCACGCTTCGCCTTTCGAATCGGCTACCTTGATCGGCTCGGTGCGCCATGCAGGCATGGAAGTGCACGAGAGCCGACGAGTCAGTCTACGTCAGGGCACCCAGAAAGACGAATCCGGAAAGTTTGCCCCAGAGTCTAGATCATTAACCGAGGGGGTCCGGAGCCGTGGTGACTCCGTACTCCGCCAGCTTCGCCTTGCCGCAGTCCGGGCTGGTCAGGACGATGGGCCCGGCCTCCGTCAGCGCGATGGAGTGCTCCCAGTGCGAGGACCAGGTGCCGTCCGTCGTGATGACCGTCCAGTCGTCCGAAAGGACCTCCGTCTGGGCGGTGCCCAGGGAGACCATGGGCTCGATCGCCAGGCAGATGCCCGGCACGAGCTTGATCCCCTTGCCCCGCTTGCGCGAGACGTAGTTCAGCAGGTGGGGGTCCATGTGCATCTCGGTCCCGATGCCATGGCCGCCGTAGTCCTCGATGATCCCGAACTTGCCGAGGCTGTGCTCACCGGTGGAGGGACGGGGCTGACGCTTGATGTACGTCTCGATCGCCTTGGAGATGTCCACGAGGCGGTTGCCGAGCTTCATGGCGGCGATACCGGCCCACATGGACTCCTCGGTCACCCGGGACAGCTCCACGAGCTCAGGGGCGTGCCCGGTGCCGACGAAGGCGGTGTACGCGGCGTCGCCGTGCCAGCCGTCGACGATCGCGCCCGCGTCGATCGAGATGATGTCGCCGTCCTTGAGGACCGTCTTGTCGTCCGGGATGCCGTGGACGACGACCTCGTTCACCGAGGTGCAGATCGTCGCGGGGAAGCCGCCGTAGCCGAGGAAGTTCGACTTGGCACCGGCGTCGGCGATGACCTTGCGGGCCACCATGTCCAGATCCCGCGTCGTGGCGCCCGGCACGGCCGCCTCACGGGTCGCAGCGTGGATCGCCGCGACGACCAGCCCTGCCTCGCGCATCTTCGCGATCTGCTCGGGGGTCTTGATCTGGACCATGGGAAATGCCTTCCACCTTCGGATCTGCGTTGTTCAGGTCTTCTCAACAGTACGGCCGCGATGCCCTGGGGACACCGCGGCCGTACCTGCACACAAAGGGTTACTACTTCTTGAGGGCGTCCATCGCGCGCTTCGTGACGTCCGCGACCTCACCGAGGGCCGGGATGGTCACCAGCAGGCCCTGGGCCTTGTAGTAGTCGATGATCGGCTCGGTCTGCGTGTGGTAGACCTCGAGCCGGTTGCGCACCGTGGCCTCGGAGTCGTCGCCGCGCTGGTACAGCTCGCCACCGCAGGTGTCGCAGACACCCTCGGCCTTCGGCGGGGCGTACGTCACGTGGAAGACGTGCGAGGAGTCGTTGCGGCAGATGCGCCGACCGGCGATCCGCTTGACGACCTCGTCCTCCTCGACCTCCAGGTCGAGGACGGCGTCGAGCTTCATGCCCTCGGCCTGGAGCATCACGTCGAGCGCCTCGGCCTGCGAGACGTTGCGCGGGAAGCCGTCGAGCAGGAAGCCGTTCACGGCGTCCGGCTGCTCCATACGGTCCTTCGCCATGCCGATGGTCACCTCGTCGGGCACCAGGTCGCCGGCGTCCATGTACGCCTTCGCCTGCTTGCCCAGGTCGGTGCCCTGGCTGATGTTGGCCCGGAACAGGTCGCCCGTGGAGATGTGCGGAATCGACAGGTTCTTGGCAAGGAACGCGGCCTGCGTTCCCTTGCCCGCACCGGGCGGTCCAACGAGGACGATTCGCATCAGCGGAGGAACCCTTCGTAATTACGCTGCTGGAGCTGGCTCTCGATCTGCTTCACGGTTTCCAGACCCACACCCACGATGATCAGGATGCTCGTCCCGCCGAACGGGAAGTTCTGGTTCGCTCCGAAGCCGGCCAACGCCATCGTCGGCACAAGAGCGATGAGACCCAGGTACAGCGACCCCGGCCAGGTGATCCGGTTGAGTACGTAGCTGAGGTACTCGGCGGTGGGCCGACCGGCGCGGATGCCCGGGATGAACCCACCATACTTCTTCATGTTGTCTGCAACTTCCTCGGGGTTGAACGAGATCGCCACGTAGAAGAACGCGAAGAAAACGATCAGGAGGAAGTAGGCGGCGATGTAGTACGGGTGGTCGCCCTTGACGAAGTGCTTCTGGATCCAGGTGGCCCAGCCGGCCTGGGACCCGCTGAACTGCACGACCAGTGCCGGGATGTAGAGCAGCGACGAGGCGAAGATGACGGGGATGATGCCCGCCTGGTTCACCTTGAGCGGGATGTAGGTCGAGGTACCGCCGTAAGCACGGCGGCCGATCATGCGCTTCGCGTACTGGACCGGGATCCGGCGCTGCGCCTGCTCGACGAAGACCACCAGGCCCACCATCGCGAGGCCGACGAGCATCACGACGCCGAACTCGACCCAGCCGTCAGCGATCTTGCCCTGGAGCTTGATCTGCCAGAGGGCGCCGATGAAGCCGGCGGCGATCGAGATGAACATGAGGATCGACATGCCGTTGCCGATGCCGCGGTCGGTGATGAGCTCACCGAGCCACATGACGACGCAGGTACCGGCGGTCATGGTGATGACCATGACGACCGTGGTGAAGATCGAGCGGTCGGGAACGATCTCGCTGGCGGCCTGGCACCCCTGGAACAGGGCACCGGTGCGGGCCGTGGCGACGAGGCCCGTGCCCTGCAGGATCGCGAGCGCGACCGTCAGATAGCGCGTGTACTGAGTGATCTTCGCCGTGCCGGACTGTCCCTCTTTTTTGAGAGTCTCCAGCTTCGGGATGACCACGGTCAGCAGCTGCAGAATGATGCTCGCCGTGATGTAGGGCATGATGCCGAGCGCGAAGATCGTGATCTGCAGCAGCGCACCGCCGCTGAACATGTTGACCAGGCCGAACAGCCCATTGCTGCTGCCTGCCTGCTCCACACAGATCTGAACGTTCTTGTAGCTCACGCCGGGTACCGGGACGTGGGACCCGAGCCGGAACAGCACGATGATGCCGAGCGTGAAGAGCAGCTTCTTGCGCAGGTCGGGCGTCTTGAACGCCCGGGCGAACGCGGTGAGCACGGTGCCTCCTGCGACCCCCGCGCTACTGCGTCAGAGGTGACGGTCTGAGGGATCGACGAATACGACAAAGCAAAGGTGCACGCCACCTTACCGGCGAGTGTGCCTTCCGTGGAACGACCGACCGGGGATGCCCCATATGTGAGGCATCCCCGGTCGGGTTTCGAGCTATTCAGCCACTGAAATCGTCTTAGACGAGCTCGGTGACGGTGCCGCCGGCAGCGGCAATCTTCTCCTTGGCGGAGGCGGAGACGGCGTCAACCGAAACCTGCAGCGCCACGGAGATCTCGCCCTGGCCCAGGACCTTGACGAGGCTGTTCTTGCGAACCGCGCCCTTGGCGACCAGGTCGGCCACCGTGACTTCTCCACCCTCGGGGTAGAGAGCGCCGAGCTTGTCCAGGTTGACAACCTGGAACTCGGTGCGGAACGGGTTCTTGAAGCCCTTGAGCTTCGGCAGGCGCATGTGGAGGGGCATCTGCCCACCCTCGAAGCGCTGCGGGATCTGGTAACGGGCCTTCTGGCCCTTCGTACCACGACCGGCCGTCTTACCCTTCGACGCCTCACCACGACCGACACGGGTCTTCGCGGTCTTGGCGCCGGGGGCGGGACGGAGGTTGTGGGCCTTCAGCGGGCTGTTCTCAGCCATGATTAGTCAACCTCCTCAACCGTCACGAGGTGGCGGACGGTGTGAACCATTCCGCGGAACTCGGGGCGGTCCTCCTTGACGACGACGTCGTTCAGGCGCTTGAGCCCGAGCGAACGCAGCGTGTCGCGGTGGTTCTGCTTGCTGCCGATGTACGACTTCGTCTGCGTGATCTTGAGGCGAGCCATTACGCACCCGCCCCAGCACGTGCACGAAGCAGAGCCGCGGGGGCGACGTCCTCGAGGGGCAGACCACGGCGAGCCGCGATCTCCTCGGGACGCTGCAGGCCCTGGAGGGCCGCCACGGTCGCGTGCACGATGTTGATCGCGTTGTCGGAGCCCAGGGACTTCGACAGGATGTCGTGAACGCCGGCGCACTCCAGAACGGCGCGCACCGGGCCACCGGCGATAACACCGGTACCGGGGGAAGCAGGCTTCAGCAGGACGACGCCCGCAGCCTTCTCGCCCTGGATCGGGTGAGGGATGGTGCCCTGGATGCGCGGAACCTTGAAGAAGTTCTTCTTGGCTTCCTCGACACCCTTGGCGATGGCCGCGGGAACTTCCTTGGCCTTGCCGTAACCGACACCTACAGTGCCGTCACCGTCGCCCACCACGACCAGCGCGGTGAAGCTGAAGCGGCGACCACCCTTGACAACCTTGGCGACGCGGTTGATCGCGACAACGCGCTCAACGTAAGCGGTCTTCTCGGCGGCAGGGCCACCGTCGCGACCCTTCCGGTCCCGCCGCTCGCCGCCACCGGCACCGCTTCCGCGGCGCTGGGGTCCAGCCATTGGATTACCTCTCTCTGTTACGTCCGTGAGTCCCGGAACCGGGGCTTAGAACTTCAGCCCGGCTTCGCGGGCGGCGTCAGCCAGAGCGGCAATGCGCCCGGCGTATCGGTTGCCACCGCGGTCGAACACGACGGTCTCGACACCCGCAGCCTTGGCACGCTCGGCGACGAGCGCGCCGACAGCCTGGGCCTGCGAGCTCTTGTCGCCTTCGCCACCGCGGATCGAAGCGTCCAGGGTCGACGCCGACGCCAGGGTGTGACCCTGGAGGTCGTCGATGACCTGAGCAACGATGTTGCGGTTCGAACGCGTCACGACGAGGCGCGGACGCTCCGCCGTACCCGAGACGTTCTTGCGGATGCGGATGTGGCGGCGAGCCTTGGCAGCGCGCTTGTACGCGTCGCCCTTGGCGATCTTCACACCGTATGCCATGGCTACTTACCAGCCTTTCCGACCTTGCGGCGGATGACTTCGCCGGCGTACTTGACACCCTTGGCCTTGTACGGGTCGGGCTTCCGCAGCTTGCGGATGTTGGCGGCGACCTCGCCGACCTTCTGCTTGTCGATGCCCTCGACCGTGAACTTGGTCGGCGACTCGACCTTGAAGGAGATGCCCTCGGGCGCCTCCACCAGGATCGGGTGGCTGTAACCCAGCTGGAACTCCAGGTTGGAGCCCTTCGCCAGGACACGGTAACCGACACCGCTGATCTCGAGAGCCTTGACGTATCCCGTGGTCACACCGGTGATCATGTTCGCCACCAGCGTGCGGGACAGGCCGTGCAGGGCCTTGTTCTGACGCTCGTCGTTCGGACGGGTGACGTTCAGAACGCCGTCCTCGCCCTTAACAACGGCGATGGGAGCCTTGACGGTGTGGGAGAGGGAACCCTTGGGGCCCTTCACCGCAACCGTGCTGCCATCGATGGTGACGTCCACACCGGCGGGAACCTGGATGGGGAGCTTGCCGATTCGCGACATTGCTTTTCCTCCGTTCCCGACTACCAGACGTAGGCGAGGACTTCCCCACCTACGCCCTTCTTGCCTGCCTGCTGGCCGGTGAGCAGACCGTGCGACGTGGAGATGATCGCCACGCCCAGGCCGCCGAGCACCTTCGGCAGGTTGGTGGACTTCGCGTACACGCGCAGACCGGGCTTCGAGATCCGCTTGATGCCCGCGATGGAGCGCTCACGGTTCGGCCCGAACTTCAGCTCGAGGACGAGGTTCTTACCGACCTCGGCGTCCTCGACCTTCCAGCCGGTGATGAAACCCTCCTGCTTGAGGATCTCTGCGATGTGCGACTTGATCTTGCTGTGCGGCATCACGACGGTGTCGTGGTACGCCGAGTTAGCGTTACGCAGACGGGTCAGCATGTCTGCGATCGGGTCAGTCATGGTCATGAAGTGGCCTTCGGCCTCTCTCGCCGGGGTTTCCTGTATGCGCCATCCCTCTCCCCACTCAGTGGCGGGACGGGTGCGGTGCGGGGACCTACGGCGTAGTAAGTCGACAGGGCGGTGGACGCCCAACCCCACAAGCCTACGGCATGCGGTGCTGGGCACCCACCGACCAGATGCTTACCGAGAGTCTCTGGTACTTCCCAAGTCCTTACGGACGGAAGGGAATTACCAGGAGCTCTTGGTCACGCCCGGCAGCTCGCCACGGTGAGCCATCTCACGAAGGCACACGCGGCACAGGCCGAACTTGCGGTACACGGAGTGGGGGCGACCGCAGCGCTGGCAGCGGGTGTACGCACGCACACCGAACTTGGGCTTGCGGGCAGCCTTCGCGATGAGAGCCTTCTTCGCCATCTCGCTTACGCCTCCTTGAAGGGGAAGCCGAGGTGACGAAGGAGGGCACGGCCCTCGTCGTCGTTGGTCGCCGTGGTGACCACGGTGATGTCCATACCCCGGGTACGGTCGATCTTGTCCTGGTCGATCTCGTGGAACATGACCTGCTCCGTGAGACCGAAGGTGTAGTTACCACGGCCGTCGAACTGCTTCGGCGACAGACCACGGAAGTCACGGATACGCGGCAGCGCGAGCGACAGCGTACGGTCCAGGAACTCCCACATGCGGTCACCACGGAGGGTGACGTGGCAGCCGATCGGCTGACCCTCGCGCAGCTTGAACTGCGCGATGGACTTGCGGGCCTTCGTGACGGCCGGCTTCTGACCGGTGATCGTCGTCAGGTCGCGGATGGCGCCGTCGATCAGCTTGGAGTCGCGGGCGGCGTCGCCCACACCCATGTTGACCACGATCTTCACGAGGCCGGGGATCTGCATGACGTTCTCGTAGGAGAACTCCTCACGCAGCTTGCCCGTGATGTCCTCGCGGTACTTCGTCTTGAGACGCGGAGTGGTAGCCATCAGATGTCCTCACCCGTCCGCTTGGCAACGCGGATCTTGTTGCCCTCGTCGTCGAAGCGGTAGCCGACGCGGGTGACGACCTTCTTGCCGTCCTTCTCCACAACCAGCTGAACGTTGCTGACGTGGACCGGGGCCTCGGTGATCACAATGCCACCGGCCTGGTTCTGCGCAGCCTTGGTGTGCTTCTTGACCCGGTTGACACCCTCGACGAGGACACGGTTGTCGGCGGGGAAGGCAACGATGACCTTGCCCTGCTTGCCCTTGTCCTTACCGGTGATGACCTGGACCAGGTCGCCCTTCTTGATCTTCATGCTTACAGCACCTCCGGCGCGAGCGAGATGATCTTCATGAACTTCTTCTCGCGCAGCTCACGGCCCACCGGGCCGAAGATACGGGTGCCGCGAGGGTCGCCGTCGTTCTTGAGAATGACGGCGGCGTTCTCGTCAAAGCGGATGTACGAGCCGTCCTGGCGGCGACGCTCCTTGACGGTGCGAACGATGACCGCCTTGACGACGTCACCCTTCTTCACGTTGCCACCGGGGATCGCGTCCTTGACGGTGGCGACGATGACGTCACCGATGCCCGCGTAGCGGCGACCGGAACCACCGAGAACACGGATGCAAAGGATTTCCTTGGCACCAGTGTTGTCGGCGATACGCAGTCGCGACTCCTGCTGGATCACGTGTATCTCCTGTTTGTCTGCCGGTTCCCGGCGGGGGCTTCACTCCGGAGAGCGTCGCCCCCACCGAGCCTGGCGGAACGAACCTGAGGGAAACCCCTCAGATAATTACTTGGCCTTCTCGAGGATCTCGACGATGCGCCAGCGCTTGCTCGCCGACAGCGGACGCGTCTCCATGATGAGGACGCGGTCGCCGACGCCGGCAGCGTTCTGCTCGTCGTGAGCCTTGAGCTTGTTCGTACGGCGGATGACCTTGCCGTACAGGGCGTGCTTCACGCGGTCCTCGACGGCGACGACGACGGTCTTGTCCATCTTGTCGCTGACGACCAGACCCTCACGGGTCTTGCGGAAACCGCGCTCGGTCTTCTCAGTCACGTTGTTCTCGCTCATCAGGCGCTCTCCACCGTCTCGATACCGAGCTCACGCTCGTGCATCAGGGTGTAGATGCGAGCGATGTCCTTACGGACGGACTTGAGCCGGCCGTTGTTCTCCAGCTGACCCGTGGCCGCCTGGAAGCGGAGCTTGAACAGCTCCTCCTTGGCCTCGCGCAGCTTGCCAACGAGCTCCTCGTTGCCGAGCTCACGCAGCTCGGACGCCTTGGTTCCCGTCGCCATCACGACTCACCTGCCTCGCGCCGAACAATCCGGCACTTCATCGGAAGCTTGTGAGCAGCGCGGGTGAGCGCCTCACGAGCAATCTTCTCGTTCGGGTAGGACAGCTCGAACATGACCCGGCCCGGGTGCACGTTGGCGATCCACCACTCAGGAGAACCCTTACCGGAACCCATGCGGGTCTCGGCAGGCTTCTTCGTCAGCGGGCGGTCCGGGTAGATGTTGATCCAGACCTTGCCGCCACGCTTGATGTGGCGGGTCATCGCAATACGAGCCGCCTCGATCTGACGGTTCGTCACATACGCCGGGGTCAGCGCCTGGATACCGTACTCGCCGAACGTGACCTCAGTACCGCCCTTGGCCATACCGCTGCGCTTCGGGTGGTGCTGCTTGCGGTGCTTGACCCTACGAGGGATCAGCATGTCGGTCAGGCCTCCGTTCCGGTGCTCTCGGCCGGAGCGGCGGCGGGAGCGTCGGCCTTGGGGGCCTCGGCACCAGCAGCCTGCTGCGGCTTGCGGCCACCACGGCCGCCGCGCTCGCCACCACGGCCACCACGGCCGGCGGGACGGTCGCCAGCGCCCTGCGCGCCACGGGCCGGGCGGTTACCCGCACGGGCCGCAGCGTTCTCGGCGCGAACCTCGGCGATGTTCTTGACGTCGCCCTTGTAGATCCAGACCTTCACACCGATACGGCCGAAGGTGGTCTTGGCCTCGAAGAAGCCGTAGTCCACGTTCGCGCGCAGCGTGTGCAGCGGCACACGACCCTCGCGGTAGAACTCGGAGCGGGACATCTCGGCGCCGCCGAGACGACCGCCACACTGGATCTTGATGCCCTTGGCGCCGGCCTTCATCGTGCCCTGCATGCTCTTACGCATGGCGCGACGGAAGGAGACGCGGGAGGAGAGCTGCTCGGCAACGGCCTGGGCGACCAGCTGGGCATCGAGCTCGGGGTTCTTGACCTCGAGGATGTTCAGCTGGACCTGCTTGCCCGTGAGCTTCTCGAGGTCACCGCGGATGCGGTCGGCCTCGGCGCCACGGCGGCCGATGACGATGCCCGGACGAGCGGTGTGGATGTCCACACGCACGCGGTCACGGGTGCGCTCGATCTCAACCTTCGAGATGCCGGCGCGCTCCATGCCGGACGTCATCATCCTGCGGATGGCGACGTCTTCCTTGACGTAGTCCTTGTACAGCTTGTCGGCGTACCAACGCGACTTGAAGTCGGTGGTGATGCCGAGCCGGAACCCGTGCGGGTTTACCTTCTGGCCCATTACCGGGAACCTTCCTTGCTGCTGACGACCACGGTGATGTGGCTGGTCCGCTTGCGGATCCGGTAGGCACGGCCCTGGGCACGCGGACGGAACCGCTTCAGGGTCGGGCCCTCGTCCACGTACGCCTCGCTGATGACCAGCGTGGAGGCGTCCGGGTGGTTGTAGTTGTGTGCGGCGTTGGCGATGGCGCTGTCAAGCACCTTGCCAACCGGCACGCTCGCGGCCTGCGGGGCGAAACGCAGGACCGCCTGAGCCTCCGTGGCATCCATGCCACGGATAAGGTCCACCACTCGGCGGGCCTTCATGGGCGTGACGCGGATGTACCGCGCCTGGGCCCTGGCTTCCATGGTTGTCCCTTCGGTGTAAGTCATAGTCGTAACCACCCCGCCTTTAGCGGCGCTTCGACTTCCGGTCGTCCTTGACGTGGCCGCGGAAGGTGCGAGTCGGCGAGAACTCGCCGAGCTTGTGGCCGACCATCGACTCGGTGACGAACACCGGGACGTGGGTCTTGCCGTTGTGCACCGCGATGGTGTGACCCAGCATGCTGGGGATGATCATCGAGCGACGGGACCAGGTCTTGATGACGTTCTTGGTGCCGGCTTCGTTCTGGACGTCCACCTTCTTTACGAGGTGGTCGTCGACGAAGGGCCCCTTCTTGAGACTGCGCGGCATCTAAACCCGCTCCTAGCGCTTCTTGTTCGTCTTGCGGCGGCGGACGATGTACTTGCTCGAAGCCTTCTTCGGCGAGCGAGTACGACCCTCCTTCTGACCCCACGGGGAGACCGGGTGGCGACCACCACTGGTCTTGCCCTCACCACCACCGTGCGGGTGGTCAACCGGGTTCATCGCGACACCGCGGACGGACGGGCGAACGCCCTTCCAGCGCATACGGCCGGCCTTGCCCCAGTTGATGTTCGACTGCTCGGCGTTGCCGACCTCGCCGACCGTGGCGCGGCAGCGCGCGTCGACGAGACGGATCTCACCGGACGGCATACGAAGGTGGGCCATGGTGCCCTCCTTCGCCAGCAGCTGCACGGAGGCACCCGCGGAACGGGCGAACTTGGCGCCACCACCGGGACGGAGCTCGATCGCGTGGATCGTGGTACCGACCGGGATGTTGCGAAGCGCGAGGTTGTTACCGGGCTTGATGTCGGCCGTGGGGCCGTTCTCAATCCGGTCGCCCTGCTTCAGAGCCTTCGGCGCGATGATGTAGCGCTTCTCGCCGTCCGCGTAGTGCAGGAGCGCGATGCGCGCGGTGCGGTTGGGGTCGTACTCGATGTGCGCGACCTTGGCCGGCACGCCGTCCTTGTCGTGACGACGGAAGTCGATCACGCGGTAGGCGCGCTTGTGTCCACCACCCTGGTGGCGAACGGTGATCCGACCGGTGTTGTTACGGCCGCCCTTGCTGTGCAGGGGGCGAACCAGCGACTTCTCCGGCGTGGACCGCGTGATCTCGACAAAGTCGGCGACGCTGGAGCCACGACGGCCCGGGGTCGTCGGCTTGTACTTGCGGATACCCATTTCTCAGTCCTCGTCCGATTCCGGACGACTAGACCTCCGTTAGGAGGCCTGGCCGCCGAAGATGTCGATTCGGTCGCCCTCAGCGAGGGTCACGATGGCGCGCTTGGTGTCAGCGCGCTTGCCGAAACCGGTCTTGGTGCGCTTGCGCTTACCCTGACGGTTGATCGTGTTGACCCCGGTGACCTTGACCCCGAAGACCGCTTCCACGGCCTGCTTGATCTGGGTCTTGTTGGAGCCGGGCGCGACGATGAACGTGTACTTGTTCTCGTCCAGCAGCGCGTAGCTCTTCTCCGAGACAACCGGCTTGATCAGCAGGTCGCGCGGGTCAGTGAAGGTCTTGCTGGTAACGGTCGCCTCAGACATCAGGCGTCGCTCCCTTCGGTCTCATCGGCCTTGGGGCCAGACACGAAGGACTCGAAAGCGGCCTGAGTGAAGACCACGTCGTCAGAGACGATCACGTCGTACGTGTTCAGCTGGCCCGGCTCCAGGATGTGAACCTGGGGCAGGTTGCGGGCGGACAGCCACGCGGCCTCGTCGGCGCGGTCGACGACCAGGAGCAGGTTCTTGCGCTCCGAGATCTTGCCGAACAGCGTCTTGGCGGCCTTCGTGGAGGCGGCACCCTCGACCACGCCGGTGATGACGTGGATGCGGGAGTGACGCGCACGGTCCGAGAGGGCACCGCGGAGGGCGGCGGCCTTCATCTTCTTCGGGGTCCGCTGGGAGTAGTCACGCGGCTGCGGGCCGTGGACAACGCCACCGCCGACGAACTGCGGCGCACGGGTCGAACCCTGGCGCGCACGGCCGGTGCCCTTCTGGCGGTACGGCTTGCGGCCACCACCACGGACTTCGCCGCGACGCTTGGTCTTGTGCGTGCCCTGACGGGCAGCAGCCAGCTGAGCGACAACGACCTGGTGGATCAGCGGAACGCTGGTCTTCGCGTCGAAGATCTCCGCGGGGAGCTCGACGGTACCGGCCTTGTCGCCTGCCGGCGAAAGGATGTCAATGGTGCTCATTACCTCAAGCCCCCTTGGCCGCGGTACGGACCAGGACGAGGCCGCCGTTCGGACCGGGGACTGCGCCCTTGATGAGGAGCAGACCCTTCTCCGCGTCAACCGCGTGGATGGTCAGGTTCTGGGTGGTGACGCGCTCGTTACCCATACGACCGGCCATGCGCATGCCCTTGAAGACACGCCCAGGGGTGGCGCAGCCACCGATCGAACCGGGGGAGCGGTGCTTGCGCTGCACACCGTGACCGGCGCCGAGGCCCCGGAAGTTGTGCCGCTTCATGACACCGGCGAAGCCCTTGCCCTTGCTGTTGCCCGTGACGTCAACCTTGACGCCGGACTCGAACACCTCAGCAGTGATCTCCTGGCCGAGCGTGTACTCGCTGGCGTCGGAGGTGCGGAGCTCCACCAGGTGGCGGCGGGGGGTCACGTCGGCCTTGGCGAAGTGGCCCTTGAGGGGCTTGTTCACCTTGCGCGGGTCGATCTCGCCGAAGGCGATCTGGACCGACTCGTAGCCGTCGATGTCGTTCGTACGGACCTGGGTAACGACGCAGGGTCCGGCCTTGACCACGGTCACCGGGACGACACGGTTGTTCTCGTCCCAGACCTGGGTCATGCCGAGCTTCTCGCCCAGGACGCCCTTGATCTGCTTTGCCATCTTCTCGACGCCTCTCAGAGCTTGATCTCGATGTCAACGCCGGCCGGAAGGTCCAGGCGCATCAGCGAGTCAACGGTCTTGGGGGTCGGGTCGAGGATGTCGATCAGGCGCTTGTGCGTGCGCATCTCGAAGTGCTCGCGCGAGTCCTTGTACTTGTGCGGCGACTTGATGACGCAGTACACGTTCTTCTCAGTGGGCAGCGGCACCGGGCCCGCGACCGACGCACCAGTGCGCGTCACCGTCTCGACGATCTTCTTCGCCGAGGAATCGATGACCTCGTGGTCGTAGGCCTTGAGCCGGATGCGGATCTTCTGTCCCGCCATGGCTACTCCGTAGTCCTGTCTCTATGTGGAAACGCTCTGGCTCCCGGTCGGCTGCGGGACGGATCCCGCGGCCTCTCCTCCGACCCACGCGGTCGGGCGTGTCGCACTCCCTCTACAGAAAATTCCCATACGGAAATTCCCTCGTCCAAGGGGGTACGGTCCCTGTGACCGCGATTCGGGGGAGAAACACCCACCGAGTGCCTGGTGGGCACCGTGCTGACACTTCCCAGAAGATTCCCGTACGTCCGTCCCCATTGCTGCCCCGAGAGGCAGATTAAGGACGACGAGTACTGTGGGACTCGCTTCCGGTCCTCCCGGCGGGAGGCGCGCAGCATCGGCACTCAGCCGAGCAACTTGAGTAGTCTGCCATACGAGGCACGTACCTGGCCAATCGGGCGGAAGAGAATACCCCGCCACGCTGAGTGGTCAAACTGCACCACGCCCTTCTGCCGCCGGGGCCCTCCCCTGGTCAGGTGGGCGTGGAACAGGCGGACGGAGAACGGGTGGACCCCGGCCGGTGCGGCCGGGGTCCACCCGTTCCGCGATTCCCGCGGCGCGGGGATCGGCCGCGGCGCCAGATCACGTACTCGTGCTCGCGGACGTCCCGGTCGACGTGCCGGCCGGCCGGGGGGTTGTGCCGGCTCTCGGTGGCGTCGGCCGGAGGGGTGTCGTCCTTGTTCAGGAAGCGGGTCCGGACCCGGCCGTCGAGCACCAGGTGGGAGGTACGAGCCCGGCGCGGCGGTCGCCGCCGAGCAGGCGCAGCCCGTGTGGTGATGGGCCCGCCGGGTCGCGTCGCGGCCCGGGTCGGGCACAGCGTGACCAGCAGGGCGATGAACGGTCCGCAGACCGCCGTCGACCGCGAGCGGGGAGCCGTACGCGGTGAACCGGCCGGTGCCGGCCAGTACGCCCCGGGTCAGGTAGCACAGGGCCATGCCGGTGAGGGCCGCGCCGAGTACGGCGACCAGCGCCTGGTCGCCCGGGAACAGCCTGTCGGCGATCGGCCCGGCGAAGAGGGCGAGCGCGCCGAGGACCACGGCGAGGACCCCCGCGGTCAGCAGTCCCGCCTTCCGGAGCACCGGTGCGGCGCCCTCGCCGCATACGGCGCGGGCGGCGACGATCCGGGTGAGCTCCTGCTCCATCGGGAAGAACAGGCCGATCCCGACGGACATCACCAGGAGGTACTCCACGGGGGTACCAGCGGGCGAAGAGCTCTATGAGCGGCCGGTTGCAGGCGCGGAAGCCCGAGGTGGTGTCGGTGAGCTCGGTCCGGGTGACGAGCCGGCCGCCCGGGCCACCTCGACGGTGTTGTCCGCCGAGCCGTTGTCGACCACGAGGGTGTCCACGTAAGGCAGTTGCCGCTGGATCTCGCGCAGGACGGAGGGCAGTCCGTCCTCCTCGTTCCGCGGGAAGAATGATCAGAACGCGACGGCCGTCGTTCACGACTTCGCCTGTGCCTCGATGGCGCCGGATTCCTCCGCGCGCGGCGACGTGCTGGGGTAACCACCCTGCTGGACGAGGTGCGCGCGGATCGGCGCGACGCACCAGAAGACCGGTGATGGAGGTCAGAACGGAGAGTCGCACGGCGGACGGCGCCGTTTGCGCGAAGGGGCCAACATCCTTACGAGAGAGGCATACGGCACCTCGCATGACGCGACTGGGGCCCGAAAGGTTGCGTTCCGGGCCCCGTCGACGACGTGCGCGTGCAGGCGATCAGCCTCTCCGAATCACCTGGCGGAAGGCAGTCTCAGCAGTTCGGAGAAGGCCGGGCGGGTGATCGCCTCGGCGAGCTGAACCCGCCAGTCGGCCAAAGGTTCGAGCCCCGCGGCCGACCAGCCGTCGTGGGCAAGGACACTGAAGGCCGGGCGCGCGGCGGGGCGTACGAACGCGTCGGAGGTGGTCGGCCGGATCCTCTCCGGGTCGAGTCCGCTCAGCCGGTAGGCCTCGCGTGCCAGCCCCATCCAGGTCGTCCGGCCGCTCGCGGTGCCGTGGTAGACCCCGCCCGGGGCCTTCCCCGCCAGCGCGGCGAGGCCCAGGTCGACGAGGTGGCGGGCCAGCGCGTAGGACCAAGTGGGCTGGCCGTGCTGGTCGTCGACCACGTCGAGGGTGTCCCGCTGGGCGGCCAGCTTCAGCATGGTGGCGACGAAGTTCGGCCCGTGCTCCCCGTACAGCCACGCGGTCCGCACGATGTAGCCGTCCTGCGGGAGGAGCTCGGCGATTGCCTGTTCGCCGACCAGCTTCGAGCGTCCGTAGGCGTTGACCGGACCGGTCTCGGCGTCCTCGCGGTACGGCTGCGTGGCGTTGCCGGGCAGCACGTAGTCGGTGGAGAGGTGCAGCAGGCGGGCACCGACCTCGGCGCAGGCCGCGGCGAGGTCGCGTACGCCGGTGCCGTTGACGGCGGTGGCGGCCTCCTCGGCGGTTTCGGCGCCGTCCACGTCGGTCCAGGCCGCGCAGTTGACGACGACCGCGACCCCCTCGACGGCGGCCCGGACGGCTGCCGGGTCGGTGATGTCGAGGTCGGCGCGGCGCAAGCCCTCGGCTTCGACACCGGCGTCCTTCAGTGCGGCCAGGACGTCCTGGCCGAGCATTCCGGCGGCTCCGGTGACGAGCCAGCGGCCGGCTCGCAGGTTCGCGATCACTTCTGCAGGGCCGCCTTCACCTTGAGCGGCTCCCACCAGGCACGGTTCTCGCGGTACCAGTCGACGGTGGCCTTGATGCCGTCCTCGAAGGTGACCTGCGGGGCGTAACCGAGTTCGGCGCCGATCTTGCTGATGTCGATGGAGTAGCGCAGGTCGTGACCCTTGCGGTCCTCGACGTGCTCGACCATGTCCCAACCGAGGCCCGCGGCCTCCAGCAGGACACCGGTGAGCTCCTTGTTGGTGAGCTCCGTGCCGCCGCCGATGTTGTAGACCTCGCCGGCCCGGCCCCCCCGCATGGCCAGGTCGATGCCGCGGCAGTGGTCGGAGACGTGCAGCCAGTCGCGGACGTTGCCGCCGTTGCCGTACAGCGGGACCTTCTTGCCGTCCATCAGGTTCGAGACGAACAGCGGGATGACCTTCTCGGGGAACTGGTAGTGCCCGTAGTTGTTGGAGCAGCGGGTGACCACCACGTCCATGCCGTGGGTGCGCGCGTAGGCCAGCGCCAGCAGGTCGGACGACGCCTTCGAGGCGGAGTACGGGGAGTTCGGCACCAGCGGCCACTCCTCCGTCCAGGAGCCCTCGCCGATCGAGCCGTAGACCTCGTCGGTGGAAATGTGGACGAAGCGGCCGACACCGTACTTGCGGGCGGAGTCGAGCAGCACCTGGGTGCCGACCACGTTGGTCATCACGAACGGGCCCGCACCGGCGATCGAACGGTCGACGTGGGACTCGGCCGCGAAGTGCACGACGACGTCGTGACCGGGCATGACCTGGTCGACGGCGTCCGCGTCGCAGATGTCGCCCTTGACGAAGGTGTATCCGGGGTGGTCGGCGACCGGGGCGAGGTTCGCCTCGACGCCCGAGTACGTCAGCTTGTCGAAAACAGTTATCTGCGCCGTGCCATCTGAGGCTAACTGCTGGCGAACGAATTCCGAACCGATGAAGCCGGCGCCGCCGGTCACAAGAATGCGCATAATACGAAGAGTCTAGCGGCGCCCAACGTCACATGTGGTGAGCTCCGATCACCCACGCGTAGGGTTCTCCCCATGCGTGGAATCCTCTTAGCCGGTGGCACCGGATCTCGACTCTGGCCGCTGACCCGGGCAGTCTCTAAGCAGTTGCTCCCCGTCTTCGACAAGCCGATGATCTATTACCCCCTCTCCACCCTGGTGATGGCGGGTATCAGTGAAATCCTGATCATCACCACCCCGGACGACCGCGAACAGTTCGAGCGACTGCTCGGCGACGGCTCGCAGTTCGGCCTGCGGCTGGATTACGCCGTCCAGGAGCGCCCGGAAGGCATCGCCCAGGCGTTCGTCCTCGGCGCCGACTTCATCGGTGACGAGTCCGTCGCACTGATCCTCGGCGACAACATCTTCCACGGCAGTGGCCTCGGCACCCGCCTCGCCCAGCACGCGGACGCCAAGGGCGGCCGCGTGTTCGCGTACCCGGTGGCGGACCCCACCGCCTACGGCGTGGTCGAGTTCGACGAGCACGGCCAGGCCGTCTCCATCGAGGAGAAGCCCGAGAAGCCCAAGTCCCGCTACGCGGTGCCGGGTCTGTACTTCTACGACAACCGGGTCGTCGAGATAGCCAAGGGCTTGAAGCCCAGCGCCCGCGGCGAGCTGGAGATCACCGCCGTCAACGACACCTACCTCCAGGCCGGCGAGCTCAACGTGACCGTCCTCGACCGCGGTACCGCGTGGCTGGACACCGGCACCTTCGTCTCGATGGTGCAGGCCTCCGAGTTCGTCCGCGTGATCGAGGAGCGCCAGGGCTTCAAGATCGGCTGCGTCGAGGAGGCGGCCTGGCGGGCCGGCCTCATCGACTCCGCGCAGCTGCGCGCGCTCGCCGAACCGCTGACCAAGAGCGGCTACGGCGACTACCTGCTGATGCTGCTCGCCGAGGAGGACGCCCGATGAAGTTCCGCGAGCTCTCCATCGCCGGCGCCTTCGAGGTCACCCCGCAAGTGCACGGCGACCCGCGCGGCCTGTTCACCGAGTGGTACCGCTTCGACCTCCTCGCCGAGGTCGTCGGCCACCCGCTGAACCTGGCGCAGGCGAACCTCTCGGTCTCCGGCGCGGGCGTGGTCCGCGGCATCCACTTCGCCGACGTACCGCGCGGCCAGGCCAAGTACGTGACCTGCGTACGCGGCGCCGTGCTCGACGTCATCGTCGACCTGCGGGTCGGCTCCCCCACCTTCGGCCGGTGGGAAGGTGCCCGTCTCGACGACGTGGACCGCCGCGCGGTCTACATCCCCGAGGGTCTCGGCCACGGCTTCTGCGCGCTGAGCGACGACGCGACGCTGTCGTACCTCTGCTCGGAGACCTACAACCCGACCGGCGAGCACTCGGTGCACCCGCTCGACCCCGACCTGGGCATCGAGTGGCCGGCCGAATTCCCGCAGCTTTCCGCCCGCGACGAGGCCGCGCCCTCGCTGGCCGAGGCACTCGCGACCGGTCTGCTGCCCGACCACGCCGCCTGCCTCGAATTCACCGAGTCCCTGCGCGTGAACTGACCCATCGCCGTACGCGGCCGAGGGCCGCACCCCGCCCGGGGTGCGGCCCTCACTTCGTACCCGGACATGCCGAAGGGCCCCGTCCCACCGCCGAAGCGATGGGCCGGGGCCCTTCAGTGCAACTTGGTGCCCGGTGAACGGGCTACCAGGTCAGAGCACGAAATTACTTCGTGATCTTGGTGACCTGGCCGGCGCCCACGGTACGACCACCCTCACGGATGGCGAACTTCAGGCCCTCCTCCATGGCGACCGGCTGGATCAGCGCGACCGTCATCTCGGTGTTGTCGCCCGGCATGACCATCTCCGTGCCGGCCGGCAGGGTGACGACACCCGTGACGTCCGTGGTACGGAAGTAGAACTGCGGACGGTAGTTGTTGAAGAACGGGGTGTGACGGCCACCCTCGTCCTTCGACAGGATGTAGGCCTGGGCCTCGAACTCGGTGTGCGGGGTGACCGAACCGGGCTTGATGATGACCTGGCCGCGCTCGACGTCCTCGCGCTTGATGCCACGGAGGAGCAGACCGACGTTCTCGCCCGCCTGGCCCTCGTCGAGGAGCTTGCGGAACATCTCGATACCGGTGACCGTGGTGGTGGTCTTGGTCTCCTTGATACCGATGATGTCGACGGTCTCGTTGACCTTCAGGACACCACGCTCGATACGGCCGGTGACGACGGTACCGCGACCGGTGATCGTGAAGACGTCCTCGACGGGCATGAGGAACGGCTTCTCGGTGTCACGCGGCGGGGTCGGGATGGCCTCGTCGACGGCGGACATGAGGCCGAGAAGCTTCTCGCCCCACTCCTTGTCGCCCTCGAGCGCCTTCAGCGCGGAGACGCGGACGACCGGCAGGTCGTCGCCCGGGAACTCGTACTCGGAGAGGAGCTCGCGAACCTCGAGCTCGACGAGCTCCAGGATCTCCTCGTCGTCCACCATGTCGGCCTTGTTCAGGGCGACGACGATGTAGGGGACGCCGACCTGGCGGGCCAGGAGCACGTGCTCCTTGGTCTGCGGCATCGGGCCGTCGGTGGCGGCGACCACGAGGATCGCGCCGTCCATCTGCGCGGCACCGGTGATCATGTTCTTGATGTAGTCGGCGTGACCCGGGCAGTCGACGTGGGCGTAGTGACGCGCCTCGGTCTGGTACTCGACGTGCGCGATCGAGATGGTGATACCGCGCTGGCGCTCCTCAGGAGCCTTGTCGATCTGGTCGAAGGCCGAGGCCTCGTTCAGGTCCGGGTACGCGTCGTGCAGCACCTTGGTAATGGCGGCCGTGAGGGTCGTCTTACCGTGGTCAATGTGACCGATGGTGCCGATGTTGACGTGCGGCTTAGTCCGCTCGAACTTCGCCTTCGCCACGGGGTCCTCCTGGAGAGTGGTTCTGTACGCCTTACAGATCGGCGCCAGGTGATCTTTGCTGGAAAGCCGGCCCCCCGGGGCAACGGATGATTACTCCTGTTGCCCCAGAGGCTCCGGTGACAAGCCTAAAGCGTGTACTCGGAAGAGTTACTCGCCCTTGGCCTTCGCGATGATCTCCTCGGCGACGTTCCGGGGAACCTCGGCGTAGGAGTCGAACTGCATCGAGTAGCTGGCGCGACCCGAGGTCTTGCTGCGGAGGTCTCCGACGTAGCCGAACATCTCCGAAAGGGGCACGAGGCCCTTCACGACGCGAGCACCGTGACGCTCCTCCATGGCCTGGATCTGGCCACGGCGGGAGTTGATGTCACCGATGACGTCGCCCATGTAGTCCTCGGGCGTGGTGACCTCTACGGCCATCATCGGCTCGAGGAGCACGGGAGAAGCCTTGCGCGCGGCCTCCTTGAAGGCCTGCGAACCGGCGATCTTGAAGGCGAGCTCCGAGGAGTCGACCTCGTGGTAGCCACCGTCGAGAAGCGTGACGCGAACGCCCGTCATCTCGTACCCGGCCAGGATGCCGAACTGCATGGCTTCCTGCGCACCGGCGTCGACCGAAGGGATGTACTCCTTCGGGACGCGTCCACCGGTGACCTTGTTCACGAACTCGTACGCCGGACCGTCGGTCTCGGTGATGGGCTCGATCGCGATCTGCACCTTGGCGAACTGACCGGTACCACCGGTCTGCTTCTTGTGCGTGTAGTCGTGACGCTCGACGGCCTTGCGGATCGTCTCGCGGTACGCGACCTGCGGCTTGCCGACGTTGGCCTCGACCTTGAACTCGCGCTTCATACGGTCGACCAGCACCTCGAGGTGCAGCTCGCCCATACCGCCGAGGATGGTCTGGCCCGTCTCCTCGTCCGAGTGAACGTGGAAGGAGGGGTCCTCCTCCGCGAGACGCTGGATGGCGACACCCAGCTTCTCCTGGTCACCCTTGGACTTGGGCTCGATGGCGACCTGGATGACCGGAGCCGGGAAGTCCATGGACTCCAGGATCACGGGTGCCTTGTCGTCACACAGCGTCTCACCGGTGGTGGTCTGCTTCAGGCCCATGACGGCGACGATGTCACCGGCGCCCACCGCGGCGATCTCTTCACGCTTGTTGGCGTGCATGCGGTAGATCTTGCCGATGCGCTCCTTCTTGCCCTTGACGGAGTTCAGCACCGCAGTGCCGGCCTCCAGGCGGCCCGAGTAAACCCGGACGAAGGTGAGCTTACCGAGGTGCGGGTCGCTCATGATCTTGAACGCGAGCGCGGCGAGGGGCTCCTCGTCGGACGGCTTGCGCTTCACGACCACCTCGGCGTCGCGGACGTCGTGGCCCTCGATGGCCTCGATGTCCAGCGGCGACGGCAGGTAGCGGACGACGGCGTCGAGCAGGGGCTGAACGCCCTTGTTCTTGAACGCCGTGCCACAGAACACCGCGGTGATCGTGGGCTCGCCCTTGCCCTTGCCGGAGTTCAGGATGATCCGACGGACGGCGGCGTGCAGCTGCTCGACGGTGGGCTCGTTGCCCTCCAGGAACAGCTCCATGATCTCGTCGTCGTTCTCGGCGACGGTCTCGACCAGCTTGCCGCGCCACTCTTCAGCAGCCTCGGTGTGCGTGGCCGGGATGTCGACGATGTCGTACATCTCGCCCTTGGTCGCCTCGGCGGACCAGACGAACGCCTTCATGGTGACCAGGTCGACAACGCCCTGGAAGTCCATCTCGGCACCGATGGGGAGCTGCATGACGATCGGAACCGCACCGAGGCGGTCCTTGATCATGTCGACACAGCGGTGGAACTCGGCGCCGGTGCGGTCGAGCTTGTTGACGAAGCAGATACGCGGCACGCCGTAGCGGTCCGCCTGACGCCAAACGGTCTCGGACTGCGGCTCGACGCCGGCCACACCGTCGAAGACGGTGACGGCGCCGTCGAGGACGCGGAGCGAACGCTCCACCTCGACGGTGAAGTCGACGTGACCCGGGGTGTCGATGATGTTGATGGTGTGGTCAACGTCTTCGAGGGGCCAGTGGCAGGTCGTCGCGGCAGACGTGATGGTGATACCACGCTCCTGCTCCTGCTCCATCCAGTCCATCGTGGCGGCGCCGTCGTGGACCTCACCGATCTTGTACGACACACCGGTGTAGAACAGGATGCGCTCGGTGGTGGTCGTCTTGCCCGCGTCGATGTGGGCCATGATCCCGATGTTGCGGACCTTGGCCAGGTCAAGCGAAGTGGTAGCCATAAGGCTTCGGTCTTCTCTCGGTCTCGATGTGGGGTGGGACTACCAGCGGTAGTGCGCGAAGGCCTTGTTGGACTCGGCCATCTTGTGCGTGTCCTCGCGCTTCTTGACGGCAGCGCCAAGACCGTTGGAGGCGTCGAGCAGCTCGTTCATGAGGCGCTCGGTCATGGTCTTCTCACGACGGGCGCGGGAGTAACCCACGAGCCAGCGGAGGGCCAGGGTCGACTGGCGACCCGGCTTGACCTCGACGGGGACCTGGTAGGTCGCGCCACCGACACGGCGGGACTTGACCTCGAGGGACGGCTTGACGTTCTCCAGCGCGCGCTTCAGCGTGATGACCGGGTCGTTGCCGGTCTTCTCGCGGAGGCCTTCCATGGCGCCGTAAACGATGCGCTCGGCGGTGGAGCGCTTGCCGTTCAGGAGGATCTTGTTGATGAGCGACGTCACCAGAGGAGATGCGTAGACCGGGTCGATGATGACCGGGCGCTTCGGGGCGGGGCCCTTACGAGGCATTCTTACTTCTCCTTCTTGGCGCCGTAGCGGCTGCGGGCCTGCTTGCGGTTCTTGACAGCCTGGGTGTCAAGCGCACCGCGGATGATCTTGTAACGAACACCCGGCAGGTCCTTCACACGGCCACCACGCACGAGCACGATCGAGTGCTCCTGCAGGTTGTGTCCCTCACCCGGAATGTAAGCGGTGACCTCGATGCCGGAGGTCAGACGCACACGCGCGACCTTACGGAGCGCCGAGTTCGGCTTCTTCGGGGTGGTCGTGAACACACGCGTGCAGACGCCGCGACGCTGGGGCGAAGCCTCAAGCGCGGGGGTCTTTGTCTTCTCGACCTTGTCCTGCCGGCCCTTCCGGACCAGCTGCTGGATCGTAGGCACTACTTCTCCGGTTTCTGTGTGCCGTGTAGTGAAACTAACCTGGAACTCCCCCGACCCACGCGGTCGGGTGTGTCGAACACTGCACGCTTTCACCGAAGTGAGTCGGGCGCAGATTGCGGTGTGGTCTTCTCGGCTCTCCGCGGGGTCTTACGCACACGCGGGAGCCCAGGGCACACCCCAGGCACAAGGTCAGAGCGTACCTACCTCACAGAGGTAGGTCAAAACAAATGCCCAGCACGAAAACCCGCCGCGCGCAAGTGGGGAGCGGCCCGATCGGCCCTCTGCCGCACCCCGGCGCCCTAAACTGACAGCTTGACCGGGCGCGGGGCGCCTACGCGTCGATCAGCAGGGAGCAGCACATTGGGGACCGTGGCACCCGAACCGACCACAGTCGACGCCCGCCTCCCGGCCCCCCGCAGACCTGCCCCGCACAGAACCGCCATCCGCCGGATCACCCGCACCCGCGGCCCCCTGCTGGCCTCACTGATCGCCTCGGCCGCCTTCTGCGTGGCCTGGGTGGCCCGCGGCGCCTTCCCCTTCGGGAACACCGGTCGGGCCCTGAACGACCAGGCCAACCAGTACGTGCCCTTCCACCGGGCGCTGTGGGACCTGGTCCACGGGCAGGCCGCCGGAGACCTGCTCTTCACCTGGCGCGGCGGCTTCGGACAACAGTTCCTCGCCGACTACCACACCTACCTCGGCAACCCCTTCTCCTGGCTGGCCGTCCTCGTCCCCCGCGCCCACGTCGACCTCGCCGTCTTCGCGATCACCCCCCTCACGCTGGGCGCCGCCGCGGCCGTGATGACGGTCTACCTCGGCAAGCTGCACCCCGGCCCGTGGTGGCAGCGGGGCGTGCTCGGAGCGACGTACGGCCTGTGCGGCTGGGCGCTCAGCGACGCCTCGTACATCCCCATGTGGCTCTGGGGCCTGGTCGCGTTCCCGATGCTCGGCATCGCCGTCGAGTGGTGCCTGGAGGAGCGCCGCTGGCCGGGCGTGGCCCTGCTGGTCGCGCTCGCCTGGTTCGGGAACTTCTACACCGCGATGATGGCCACGATGGCCGCCTGCCTCCTGCTGGCCATCCGCATGATCACGCGTGACATGACGGGCCGGCAGCGGCTGCGCGCGCTGTGGCGGGCCGCGACGGCCACCGGCACCGGGATCCTGCTGACCCTGCCGCTGCTCCTGCCGTCGTTCCTGGCCAGCGGGGCCGCGCAGCCCACCAGGGCCGCCGCCTTCGACCCCGTACGGATCGAGCTCTTCCTCACCGGCATGCTCCCGGCCACGCACCTGTGGGGCGGCCGCCCCCGGCTCTACGTCGCCTCGCTCGGCCTGATCCTGGCCGGCTCCTTCCTCCTCAACACCGCCGTCGCGCGGCGGACCCGCCTGGTGTGGGCGGTGGCCACGGCGCTGGTCCTCGCCTCCTTCCAGTTCCCGCCCACGCAGTACGTGTGGCACGGGCTGGCGGTGCCGAACGGCAACCCGTACCGCGAGACCTTCGTCTTCAGCGGGATGGTGGTGGTCCTGGCCTGGCTGGCGCTGGCCAACCGGCCGCGCCCGCTGCACGTGGCCCTGGTCGCGGGCCTCCTGGTGGCGGCCACCTTCGTCCTGCGGCGCGCCGACGACTTCGGCGGGTGGACCTGGCCGGCCGTGCTCGGTGGCGGTGCGATCTCCCTGCTGGCCCTGGTCCTGCTGCGGCTCGGCGAGAAGCGCCGGTTCCTGATCCCGGTGGCCGCCGCCCTGATGATCGGCGTCGTGTTCGCCGAGTCCACGGTGGCCGCCGCCAACGCGGACGCCCGCCGGTCCCGCGAACGCTGGGCCAAGCCCGTCGCCACGTCGAACCGCTCGATCGGCAGCCACTTCGAGGCCGTACGGGACGTCGCCGGCTGGCCCGCCCACCGGACCGACTCGGGTGCCCCGCAGAGCGCGTACAACGACGCCTTGGCGCTGCGCGCGGAGGGCCCGCAGTACTACAGCAGCTACCTCCCCGAGGCCACCTACCAGGCCCTGGAGCCCCTGGGCTACGGCTTCAAGAACGACGGCCGGACCTTCTTCGGCGCCGACGACCCGGTGCTCGACGCGATCTTCTCGATCGGCGCGCGGGTCCGCCCGGGGACCGCCCCGGGCACCTGGACGGCCTCGACGTTCCCCGCGCCCCCGCTGGTCACCGTCCGCACCGCCCCGTACACCTCCCCCTACACCTCCCCCAATCCGGCCGAGAGCGTCTACGCCCGCCAGGAGAACGTCCTGGGCGCCACCGTCCACGAGGTCCCGCCCGTCACCCGCGGCGGCACCGCCACGGCGCAGACGTACACCGCCCGGTGCACCCCCGGCTCCGAGGCCTACTGGTACTCCCCCGCCCTCTACGGCACCGTCCGCGCCGGGAACGGCCCCCAGCGGCTCCTGGAGGACCGGATGACCGGCGTGACCCCGCTGGGCACCGTCCCCGCCTCGGGCCAGGTCGACGTCACCGTGCAGACCCGTACGAAGGACGCGGACGCGGGCGCGTACCCGCTCGGCTGTCTGGACCGCGCGGCGCTCGACAGGACCGTCCGACACCTCACCACCACCGGCGCCACCGCGGTCGAGGTCGGCGGTCACTCGATCGCGGCCACCGTCCCCGCGCACACGGGGGGCACGGCCGTCATCGCCACGACCGCCGTCCCGGGCTGGCACTGCTCGGCCCCCGTCAAGCCCTTCCACGGCCTCCTGGCCATGGACCTCCCCGCGGGCACGGACAAGGTCTCCTGCACCTTCACCCCGAAGGGCCTCACACCGGGCCTGGCGGGCGCCGCCCTGGCACTCCTGACCCTCGCCGCGGTCCAGGTCACCACCCTCCGCCGCCGCCACCGCTGACCGCCCCGAGGTAATCCGTCGTTCCAGAGCGCTCGTATGCCGTTGTTCAGTACATTGACCGCCTTGATCACCGGGGCGGGGGCGACGGCAGATGACCAGGGATGCGGACCAGACGGGCGGCGGACTCGAAGACCAGGTCCCCTTCCTCGCCCGGTTGGAGGAGGCGGACAGCACGGCCTTACGGGCCCTGGGGCGCGAGGTGCGCTATCCGCCCCGCAGCACTCTGCTCCACCAGGACGAACCCACCGCCCACGTCCTGCTGGTGCTCCAGGGTTGGACCAAGGTCACGGCGGCCCACCCCAACGGCTACCAGGCCCTGCTCGCCCTGCGCGGCCCGGGCGACATCATCGGTGAGTCGGCGGCCCTCACCCGCCGTCCGCGCTCCGCGACGGTGACGGCCCTGGAAGACGTTCGCGCGGTCGTCATCGAACAGGAGCGCTTCCGCCTGTTCGTCGGCAACTCCCCTGCGGTCTCTCTGCAGTTGCTCGCCCTCGCCACCGACCGGACACGGGTGGCCGATCGGCGCAACCTCCAGTTCGCGTCGGTGCCGGTCCGCGAACGACTCGCGGTGCTCCTCCTGGACCTGGCACGGATCCACGGCCGACACACGGAGGAGGGAGTAGAGGTCGCCGTGCCGCTCACCAAGCAGGAGCTGGCGGGCGCCGTGAGTGCCTCCCGCGAGATGGTCCAGCGCGAACTGAAGGTCCTGCGGGAACGGGGCGTCGTCCACACGGGCCGGCGCAGCCTGGTGATCATGCGACCGGACGTGCTGCACCGCATCGCCCGGGGCCGGCCCCCCGCCCTGTGAGGCGCGGACCGTCCGGTTCAGTGCACACGGTCACATTGGGGTGCGTCATCCTCCCTCACGCAGCCCTGTCCGGGTGCCCGACGCTGCTCGCATGACACAGCCGCAGCCCCTCTTCCGTCACCTGGTCCTGATCGACACCGAGCGGTACAGCGACCGCGACGACGTCCAGCAGGCCTACCTCCGTCGCATGCTCTTCGGAATCGTGGACCGCGTCCTGATGTCCGCCGGCGCGGACCAGAGCCTGCGTCGGCGGGCCGACCGCGGCGATGCGGTGATGGAGTTGATCGACCCCGCAGTCCCGCTCACCGACCTGCTGCGCGCCCTGCTGCGGGACGCACCGGCGGAACTGCACGCCGTGAACCGGCTCGCCGCGGGCTCCGCGCAGCTCCGCCTCCGCGCAATCCTGGCGACCGGCTACGTCAACATCGACGAGTTCGACGGCTGGGTGGGAACGGACCTGAACAACGCCTGCCGACTCCTGGACGGCGACCCGCTGCGCGCCGCCCTGCGCGAACGCCCCGACGACTACGCACTCTGCGTCTCGGAGTCCGTGCACACCGGGATCGTCGCCCACGGCCACCTCGGCATCCCGAGCGACGAGTTCCACCGGATCACCGTCCCCAGCAAGAACGGCCCACTGAACGCCTGGCTCCACGGCCCCATCCCGACGGCTACGCCTGCCGCGCCCTCGTCCGACCCGCGGCCGGCACCGCGGCCCACCGTCCCGCAGCCCCCGGCCGCGTCCCCCACCGGCCTCGACTTCCGAGGTACCAACAACGGCGTCGTCGCCAACCGCGTCGAGGGTGGGATCACCTTCGGCGACCGGGGCGGGCGCCCGTGAGCGCGCAGGCACCGCAGAGCGCTCCGGACCCGGAAGCCGACGCACCGCCCGCGGAGGAGACCACCAACGAAGCCGATCAGCCTGCTCAGGAGCCCTGGGCCGCCCGCCGGGACCTGTACGCCCACACGCCGGAATCGATGGATCTGCGCTTCCGCGGAACCAACCACGGAGTCACGGCCCAGCAGGTCATCGGCGACATCATCACGGGCGGCAAGACCGAGCACCACTACAACTTCGCCGGCTACGGCGGCTTCGGTGGCGGACAGGTCTCCGGCGAGATCCCGGAACAGGCCCTGGAACGGCTCGCCGGCGACTTCGTATCGGAAGGCACGCCATTCGCCGAGCTGCTGAACAGACTGCGGGTGGAACGTGTGATCGTCCTGACGGGCGATCCATTCACCGGCCGCCGCACGGCGGCCCTCATGCTGCTGCACCGTCTCGGTGCCACACCAGTCCGGGCCCTTGACCGTGAGGTGACCCCGGGAGACCTGAGCCAGCGGCTGACCTCGACAGACGGGGCCGTGGGTCTTGTGCTGTGCGATCTGGACATCTCACGCGAGCAGCCGCTGCGGGAGGCCCACCTGCTGGCGCTGCGTGGCCGGATGCAGGAGCTGAAGGCGTACCTCGTGATCACAGTGGGCCACAGCCCGTACGTCGAGGACACCGTGGAACTCGCCGCCTGGATACCGCCCGAACCGGCGGCGGTCCTCGCGTCCCTGCTGCCCAAGAGAACGGATGAGGCAAGGGCACAGAGGCTGCTGGCCCTGCCCGCCGTCGCCGAGTTCCTCTCGCACGAACGGCAGATCCGCGAGGTCGTGCACTACGTCGCCGTCCTCACGCAGGCCGACGAGGAACGGATCAAGCAGTACTCGCTGGTCGCTCTGGAACGACAGGTACAAGAGTGGTTCGAGGAGGCCGAGACTCCGGTGCAGTTACGCGAGAAGGCCTTCCTGATCGCCCTTGCCTCGTTCGACAAGGGGCCGTACGCCCTGACTGCGGAGCTGAGCGATGTCCTGTACGCCGCCTTGCGCAGCACGGGGGACGAGAAGTACCAGAAACCGATACCGGTCTTCGGCACCCACATCGGCAAGCGTCTCCAGAACGCACGGGCGAAGCGCTATCCCGACAGGGAAATGACCGAATGGGGGCCGGTCACCCAGGTCAAGGCCGCCTTCCACGACGAGCGCGTCGCGCCGGTCGTGCTGCGCGAGGTCTGGACCGGCCACCCGGCAGCCCGCCCCGCACTGATCAAATGGCTCGACGGCCTTTCCATCGACGGGCGCCCCTTCGTACGTACCCGGGCGGCGGCCACGGTCGCGGTTCTGGCCTACACCGACCTGCCGTCCACCATGGCGCTCATCGTCGAGCGCTGGGCGGGAGCGAAGGAATCCCGGCGCCAGCTCACGGCAGTCAGCGCCCTCGCCCTGGCCCACCGGATCGGGGCCCCGAACATCCCACGGATCGTCGATACGTGGAGCACCGCCACGCAGGATCCGAAGCGTTGCTGGGTGGCGGTCCGTGCCTTGGGCCTGATCGGGCCCGAACGCCCGACGGAGGCCCTCGCCGCCCTGCGGGCCCAGGCCCGACACCAACACGACAAGCAGCTCAAGCAGCCCCGCATCGGGGTCGGCGACCAGCAGGTCGCTGCGGAACTACCCCAGTCCGTCGCTCTGCTGTTGCTGTCCTCGGCAGCCGAACATGCCCTGAGCGCCCTGCTGGCGGCCCTCGACGGCCACGTCTCCTCGCGGATGCTCGCCCTGAACGGGTTCCTCACCGCCTGCGAACGGCCGGATCCGGCAGCGTGCCCGCCGTTGCTCGGCCAGGCCGCCCGCTCCCCTCTCGCCGCGGAACGGATCGCTCGGCTGCTCGGGGTCGCGCTCAACGACCGTACGGCCAACGAGCGTGCCGAGAACGTACTGCGGAACTGGATCCGGGCCGCCGACTCCGCCCCCGGAACCGAGCGGACTCTCTCGGCCCTGCTCCCCTCGATCGTCGCCGACCCTCGCGACGGGGCACGCCTCAGCCACCTGCTCGACACCGTGCAGGGGCTGGACGGTCGACCCCGACCTGGGGTCGCGGACCGGTTGCGTACCGCACTCACCCGACCCCGCGCGCACGCCTGACAGGAGGACCGAGATGGGAAGCCCGCTGCACCGCTCCACCGACTGGGACCAACAAGCCGACCGGCACACCCCGCTGAGGGATCCTGTCGTCACCGTTCGCCAACTGGGCCGTCTCGGCCTGACCGGCAGCTCACCTACCCGTATCGATCACACCCTCGTCTACACAACCAGGCAGGGCTCCTTCGAGGTCTTCCTTCCGCCGCACCGACCTCGCCGTGTCCCCCGGCGCTATACCGCGGTCTACGAGGTCGACATGGGCGTTCATGCCGTACGAACCCTGATCCGGCTGCCCGGGATCGACGACGCCCACGAGTTCGAGGCGAGTGTCGAACTCGACTGGCAGGTCAGCGACCCGGCCCGCTTCGTACGCAGCGGGCACCGCGACGTACCCCGACTCCTCCTGAGCCAGCTCGAACAAGCCGCCCGCCCCATCACTCGCCGCTTCCCCATCGCCGACAGCGCGGAGGCCGAAGCAGAAGTGCTGGCCTTGGTTCGTGAAGGCAAACCGCTGGGCGAGGACGCCGGCCTGTGCGTTCTGTGGACCATCAGGCTGCGCCGTGACGAGGAGGGCATCGCCCACGCCCAGCGGCTGCGGGCCATCGAACAGGCGACCACCGAGGAAGTCCTGGCCGAGCAGGGCGGCGCCCGCGCCGACCTGGAAAGGGCCGTCCGCGCCCGGACACAGCACCAGCACCGGCTGGATCTGCAGGGTTACGAGGCTCAGCGGATCGACTTCTACCGCGAGTACCTGACACGCGGCGGGATCGACGCCTGGGCCATGCACCTGACCCAGCACCCACAGGACTCCGCGAAGGCCATGAGCAGTCTCCGCGAGGAGCAGCGCGAACGCCTGCAGGCTCAAATGGCCCTCATCAAGGAAATGCTGACCAAGGCGGGAACCGAACCCTTCGAGTTGGAAGGACCCCGGCGGCTCGCGATCGAGGCCTTCAGCGCCGTGTTCGGCAGGCATGTGCCCATCGAGGAGGGCTCCGGGAAGACGGTGGCCGAGCAGGCCACCGAGTCCCGCACGGAGCCCGATCTCCCGTATCTGCCCCCGCAGCCTGCGGCGGTGGACACACCCGCCTGGCAGCCGGTCGTTCCTCCGGATACCACCGCTCCAGAAGAGCCCCGGTGAACCCCGCGGACGAAGCAGCGGACAGGCTCCTCGCCGACCTGCGCGTCGAGGTCGCCCGCGCCGACAGCAAAGCGGCCCTGCTCGTCGGAGCCCTCGGGATGACCGTCGGTGTGGTGAGTGCGCAACTGTCCGGGCCGCACCGCTCCCCCGGTTCACTCTCGGGCTCAGGTGCGGCGCTCTGGTGGGCCGGTGCGGCGGCCCTCGCGCTGGCCCTGCTGGCCCTGCTTCTCGCCGTACTGCCCCGGTCACTGCGCTCGGACTGGCGGGCCGGAAGTCCGCTCGCCTACTTCGGTGACATCCGTTCCGCCGACCGGCAGGGCCGTCTCCTCGAAGCCCTCGCCGACACCGGTCACGACCCGGGAAGCGCGGTGCGTGCCGCGCTGGCCGCGAACAGCCGGATCGCGGTCCGCAAGCACCAGTGGATCCGCATCGGCCTGCTCGCCTACGGCTCCGGCGCGCTACTGCTGCCTGCCGCCCTGTTTCTCGGCTGACCCGAATCCAGCCCGTGGAGGCCTCGTATGCCCGACTCTCCTGTTTCGCCGGACGACCTCGAATACCGGCACGTCTCCGGTACCCGGGTCATCTACCGGGCCCGACAGCGCCGAACCGACCACACCGTGTGGCTCGGGCTTGCCCTGCACCTGCCGGCGTTCCTACTCAGCCTCTCGCTGGTCCTGGCAGTCGCCTTGGCGTTCAACGCGTGGCTGGGCGTCCCCGTCTGGCTCCCCACCGCATTGTGGACGGCCTCCGGGGTGCTCGCCTTCCACCGTCCTACCGAAGCACTGCTGGCCCGCCACGTACTGCACCTGCACCGCCCACTCCCCGCCGAACTCACCACCCTGGCCCCCGTATGGCGCGAGGTCACGGCCCGGGCCGGAGTGGACGGAAGCCGGTACGAGCTGTGGATCGAGGACAGCGACGACCTGAACGCCCTCGCCGCCGCCGGACACATCGTCGCCGTCACCAGGCGGGCACTGCAGGATCTGCCCACCTCCCAGCTGGCCGCCGTACTCGCCCACGAGCTGGGACACCACACGAGCGGTCACTCCTGGTCGGGGCTGCTCGGATGGTGGTACACGGTTCCCGGGCGCCTCGTGTGGCGGGCGCTCGCCCTCGTGAAGCCGAGGCTGGTCCGGATTGCGCGCGGGGCGTCGATCACCGCTTGGGGGCTGCTGCTGGTGCTCGTGGCCTATCTGACCGTCATCACCGCGAAGGCGACCTACGGCCTTCCGCTCCTGCTGCCAGCGCTGCCCTACCTGACGGCAGCGGTCGGCCGGCGGGCCGAACTGCGGGCCGACGCTCACGCCGCTGGCCTCGGCTTCGCACCGGTGCTGGCCAGGCTCCTGGAACAGTCCATCGCCGAGGAAGACAGCCATCCCGACCCGGCCCGCGGAACCGGGCGCTTCCCTGCGGCCTCACGGCTGCTGTCCCACCACCCCGACCACCGCACCCGGCTCCACCACCTGCGGAAGTACCTGTGAGGTTCCGGGAACGCCGCAGGGCGGCCACCCTCTCGGGTGACCGCCCTGCGGTTACTGCTCTTCTGCGACTCAGCCGTTGTACGGGCCGTAGTCGTAGTCCTCCAGCGGGACAGCCTGGCCGGAGCCGGAGCCGAAGGGCGAGTAGTCGATGTCGTCGTAACCGACGGCCGAGTACATCGCTGCCTTGGCCTCTTCGGTGGGCTCGACCCGGATGTTGCGGTAGCGGGCGAGGCCCGTACCGGCCGGGATGAGCTTACCGATGATGACGTTCTCCTTGAGGCCGATGAGGCTGTCGGACTTGGCGTTGATCGCCGCATCCGTCAGGACTCGGGTCGTCTCCTGGAAGGAGGCGGCCGACAGCCAGGATTCCGTCGCCAGCGAGGCCTTGGTGATACCCATCAGCTGCGGACGGCCGGAGGCGGGGTGACCGCCCTCGGTGACCACACGACGGTTCTCGGTCTCGAACTTCGACCGCTCGACCAGCTCGCCCGGCAGGAGCTCCGCGTCGCCGGACTCGATGATCGTCACGCGGCGCAGCATCTGCCGGATGATGATCTCGATGTGCTTGTCGTGGATCGACACGCCCTGCGAGTTGTAGACCTTCTGGACTTCGCCGACCAGGTGGACCTGGACGGCACGCTGACCGAGGATGCGCAGCACGTCGTGCGGGTTGGTGGCACCCATGGTGAGCTTCTGGCCCACCTCGACGTGGTCGCCCTCGTGCACGATGACCTTGGCGCGCTTCGAGATCGGGAACGCCGTCTCGTCGCTGCCGTCGTCGGGCGTGATGACGATCTTCTTCGTCTTCTCGGTCTCCTCGATCCGCACGCGACCGGCGGCCTCGGAGATCGGGGCGACACCCTTCGGGGTACGGGCCTCGAAGAGCTCGACGACACGCGGCAGACCCTGCGTGATGTCGTCACCGGCCACACCACCGGTGTGGAAGGTACGCATCGTCAGCTGGGTACCGGGCTCACCGATGGACTGGGCGGCGATGATGCCGACCGCCTCACCGATGTCGACCAGCTTGCCGGTGGCGAGCGAGCGTCCGTAGCAGAAGGCACAGGTGCCGACCGCGGACTCACAGGTCAGGACCGAGCGGGTCTTGACCTCCTCGACGCCGTTGGCGACCAGGGCGTCGATGAGCACGTCACCGAGGTCGACGTTGGCCGGCGCGATGACCTTGCCGTCGATGACGACGTCCTCGGCCAGCATGCGGGCGTAGATCGAGGTCTCGACGTCGTCGGCCTTGCGCAGCACGCCGTCCTCGCCGCGAACGGCGATCTTCAGCTTCAGACCGCGCTCGGTGCCACAGTCCTCCTCGCGGATGATCACGTCCTGCGAGACGTCCACCAGACGACGGGTCAGGTAACCCGAGTCGGCGGTACGCAGGGCGGTGTCCGCCAGACCCTTACGGGCACCGTGCGTGGAGATGAAGTACTCCAGAACGGTGAGGCCCTCACGGAAGGACGCCTTGATCGGACGCGGGATGGTCTCGTTCTTCGCGTTCGACACCAGACCACGCATACCGGCGATCTGTCGCATCTGCATCATGTTTCCTCGGGCACCCGAGTCAACCATCATGAAGATGGGGTTCGTCTTGGGGAAGTTCGCGTTCATCGCCTCGGCAACCTCGTTGGTCGCCTTGGTCCAGATCGCGATGAGCTCCTGCGTGCGCTCGTCCTTGGTGATCAGACCGCGCTCGTACTGCTTCTGGACCTTCTCGTCCATCGCCTCGTAGCCCGCGACGATGGCCTTCTTGGCCTCGGGCACGACGACGTCGGAGATGGCCACGGTGACGCCCGAACGGGTCGCCCAGTGGAAGCCGGCCGCCTTCAGGTTGTCGAGCGTCGCCGCCACGATGACCTTGGGGTAGCGCTCCGCCAGGTCGTTGACGATCTCGGAGAGCTGCTTCTTGCCCACCGAGTAGTCGACGAACGGATAGTCCTCGGGCAGCAGCTCGTTGAAGAGCGCGCGACCCAGGGTCGTCTTCAGACGGAAGCTGTCGCCCGGCTGGAACTCCTGCTCGCCCTCTTCGGCGACCGGCGCCACCCAGCCACGCGGCGGGATGGTGCCCACCGGGAAGCGGATGTCGACGGACGACTGGAGCGCGAGCTCGCCGTTGTCGAACGCCATGGTCGCCTCGGCCGTGGAGCCGAACGCGCGGCCCTCGCCCTTGGTGTCACGGAGCTCACCGTCGGTGGTCAGGAAGAACAGACCGAGGACCATGTCCTGGGTCGGCATCGTGACCGGACGGCCGTCGGCCGGCTTGAGGATGTTGTTCGAGGACAGCATCAGGATGCGGGCCTCGGCCTGAGCCTCCGCGGAGAGCGGCAGGTGCACGGCCATCTGGTCACCGTCGAAGTCCGCGTTGAACGCGGTGCAGACGAGCGGGTGGATCTGGATGGCCTTGCCTTCGACCAGCTGGGGCTCGAAGGCCTGGATGCCGAGGCGGTGCAGCGTGGGCGCACGGTTCAGCAGAACCGGGTGCTCGGCGATGACCTCTTCGAGGACGTCGTAGACGACCGTGCGGCCGCGCTCGACCATCCGCTTGGCGCTCTTGATGTTCTGCGCGTGGTTCAGGTCGACCAGGCGCTTCATCACGAACGGCTTGAAGAGCTCCAGCGCCATGGCCTTGGGCAGACCGCACTGGTGCAGCTTCAGCTGCGGACCGACGACGATCACGGAACGCGCGGAGTAGTCCACACGCTTACCGAGAAGGTTCTGACGGAATCGACCCTGCTTACCCTTCAGCATGTCGCTGAGGGACTTCAGGGGACGGTTACCGGGACCGGTCACCGGACGACCACGACGACCGTTGTCGAAGAGGGCGTCCACGGCCTCCTGAAGCATGCGCTTCTCGTTGTTCACGATGATCTCGGGGGCACCGAGGTCGAGGAGACGCTTCAGACGGTTGTTGCGGTTGATCACGCGGCGGTACAGGTCGTTCAGGTCGGAGGTCGCGAAGCGGCCACCGTCCAGCTGCACCATCGGACGCAGGTCCGGCGGGATCACCGGCACGCAGTCCAGAACCATGCCCTTGGGCTTGTTGCTGGTCTGCAGGAACGCGGAGACGACCTTGAGGCGCTTGAGCGCACGGGTCTTCTTCTGGCCCTTGCCGGTACGGATGATCTCGCGGAGGCGCTCGGCCTCCTCCTCGAGGTCGAAGGACTCCAGGCGCTTCTGCAGCGCGGCGGCGCCCATGCAACCGTCGAAGTACGTGCCGAAGCGGTCACGCAGCTCGCGGTAGAGGAGCTCGTCGCCCTCCAGGTCCTGGACCTTGAGGTTCTTGAAGCGGGCCCACACCTCGTCGAGGCGGTCGATCTCGCGCTGGGCGCGGTCACGGAGCTGCTTCATCTCACGCTCGGCACCTTCGCGCACCTTGCGGCGTACGTCGGCCTTCGCGCCCTCGGCCTCGAGCTCGCCCAGGTCGGTCTCGAGCTTCTTGGCCCGGCCTTCGAGGTCCGCGTCACGGCGGTTCTCGATCTGCTGGCGCTCGACGGAGACGTGCGCCTCCAGCGACGGGAGGTCGCGGGTGCGACGCTCGTCGTCGACGAACGTGATCATGTACGCGGCGAAGTAGATGACCTTCTCGAGGTCCTTCGGCGCGAGGTCCAGCAGGTATCCGAGGCGCGACGGGACGCCCTTGAAGTACCAGATGTGGGTGACGGGAGCGGCAAGCTCGATGTGGCCCATCCGCTCACGGCGCACCTTGGCGCGCGTGACCTCGACGCCACAACGCTCACAGATGATGCCCTTGAAGCGGACACGCTTGTACTTGCCGCAGTAGCACTCCCAGTCCCGGGTAGGACCGAAGATCTTCTCGCAGAAGAGTCCGTCCTTCTCGGGCTTGAGGGTGCGGTAGTTGATGGTCTCCGGCTTCTTGACCTCGCCGTGCGACCAGGTTCGGATGTCGTCCGCGGTGGCAAGGCCGATCCGCAGCTCGTCGAAGAAGTTGACGTCGAGCACTGTGCGTCAATCCCTCTTTCGGGGTCGAGTCTCAATCATGGTCTGAACGGTCCCGGGGATGACGGGGGGCTCTTGAGCGAGCCCCCCGTCAGGCCCGTCAGACCTCTTCGACGCTGCTCGGCTCGCGCCGGGACAGGTCGATACCGAGCTCCTCCGCCGCGCGGAAGACGTCCTCGTCGGTGTCGCGCATCTCGATGGACATGCCGTCCGAGGACAGCACCTCCACGTTGAGGCAGAGCGACTGCATTTCCTTGATGAGCACCTTGAAGGACTCGGGAATGCCCGGCTCGGGGATGTTCTCGCCCTTGACGATGGCCTCGTAGACCTTCACGCGGCCGGTCACGTCGTCGGACTTGATGGTCAGCAGCTCCTGGAGGGCGTAAGCGGCGCCATAAGCCTCGAGCGCCCACACCTCCATCTCACCGAAGCGCTGGCCACCGAACTGCGCCTTACCACCCAGCGGCTGCTGCGTGATCATCGAGTACGGACCGGTCGACCGAGCGTGGAGCTTGTCGTCGACCAGGTGGTGGAGCTTGAGGATGTACATGTACCCGATCGAGATCGGGTCCGGGAACGGCTCGCCGGAGCGGCCGTCGAACAGGCGCGCCTTACCGGACGGGAGGACCAGGCGGTCACCGTCGCGGTTCGGGATGGTGTGCTCGAAGAGGCCGGCGAGCTCATCCTCGCGGGCACCGTCGAACACGGGGGTGGCGACGTTGGTACCGGGCTCGACACGGTCGGCCCCGATGACCTTCAGACGCTCGGCCCAGTCCTCGGCCAGGCCGGAGACGTCCCAGCCGCGGCTGGCGAGCCAGCCGAGGTGGATCTCCAGGACCTGTCCCGGGTTCATTCGGGACGGGACACCCAGCGGGTTGAGGATGATGTCGACCGGCGTGCCGTCTTCCAGGAAGGGCATGTCCTCGATCGGAAGGATCTTGGAGATGACACCCTTGTTGCCGTGGCGGCCGGCGAGCTTGTCGCCGTCGGTGATCTTGCGCTTCTGGGCGACGTAGACGCGGACCAGCTGGTTCACGCCCGGAGGAAGCTCGTCGCCCTCCTCGCGGTCGAAGACGCGGACACCGATGACCTTGCCGATCTCACCGTGAGGCACCTTGAGCGAGGTGTCACGCACCTCGCGGGCCTTCTCACCGAAGATCGCGCGGAGCAGGCGCTCCTCCGGGGTCAGCTCGGTCTCACCCTTGGGCGTGACCTTGCCGACCAGGATGTCGCCGGCGACGACGTCCGCACCGATGCGGATGATGCCGCGCTCGTCGAGGTCGGCGAGGACCTCCTCGGAGACGTTCGGGATGTCCCGGGTGATCTCCTCGGGGCCCAGCTTGGTGTCACGGGCGTCGACCTCGTGCTCCTCGATGTGGATCGAGGAGAGGACGTCGTCCTGCACGAGGCGCTGCGACAGGATGATCGCGTCCTCGTAGTTGTGACCTTCCCAGGGCATGAACGCGACGAGCAGGTTCTTGCCGAGGGCCATTTCGCCCTCTTCGGTCGCGGGACCGTCGGCGAGGACCTGGGACTCGATGATCCGGTCACCCTCGTTGACGATGACCTTCTGGTTGACCGAGGTGCCCTGGTTCGAGCGGGAGAACTTGGCGACGCGGTACGTGGTGTACGTGCCGTCGTCGTTGGCGACGGTGATGTAGTCGGCCGAGACCTCCTGGACGACACCGTCCTTCTCCGCACGGATCGAGTCACCGGCGTCGACCGCACAGCGGTACTCCATGCCGGTGCCGACGAGCGGGGCCTCCGCCTTGATGAGCGGAACGGCCTGGCGCATCATGTTCGCGCCCATGAGGGCACGGTTGGCGTCGTCGTGCTCCAGGAAGGGGATCATCGCGGTCGCGACGGACACCATCTGGCGCGGGGAGACGTCCATGTAGTCGACGTCGTCACCGGCGATGTAGTCGATCTCGCCGCCACGACGACGCACCAGCACGCGGTTCTCGGTGAAGCGCATGTCCTCGGACAGGCCGGCGTTGGCCTGGGCGATGACGAAGCGGTCTTCCTCGTCGGCCGTGAGGTAGTCGACCTCGTCGGTGACGACACCGTCGATGACCTTGCGGTACGGGGTCTCGACGAAACCGAACGCGTTGACGCGACCGTAGGAGGCGAGCGAGCCGATCAGACCGATGTTCGGGCCTTCAGGGGTCTCGATCGGGCACATGCGGCCGTAGTGCGACGGGTGAACGTCACGGACCTCGAAGCCGGCCCGCTCACGGGACAGACCGCCGGGGCCCAGCGCCGACAGGCGGCGCTTGTGGGTCAGGCCCGAGAGCGGGTTGTTCTGGTCCATGAACTGCGACAGCTGGCTGGTGCCGAAGAACTCCTTGATGGAGGCGACGACCGGCCGGATGTTGATCAGGGTCTGCGGCGTGATGGCCTCGACGTCCTGGGTCGTCATGCGCTCGCGGACGACGCGCTCCATACGAGCCAGACCCGTGCGGACCTGGTTCTGGATGAGCTCGCCGACGTTGCGCAGACGACGGTTGCCGAAGTGGTCGATGTCGTCGGTCTCGACGACGATCGAACGGCCGGACTCACCGGTGGTCTCGGTCTCGCCGGCGTGCAGCTTGACCAGGTACTTGATGGTCGCGATGACGTCGTCGGTGGTGAGCACACCGGCGTCGAGCGGCTCGTCGGCGCCGAGCTTCTTGTTCACCTTGTAGCGGCCGACCTTGGCGAGGTCGTAGCGCTTCGGGTTGAAGTAGAGGTTCTCGAGCAGCGTCTGAGCGGCCTCGCGGGTCGGCGGCTCGCCCGGGCGCAGCTTGCGGTAGATGTCGAGCAGCGCGTCGTCCTGGCCCTGGGTGTGGTCCTTCTCCAGGGTTGCGCGCATGGACTCGTACTCGCCGAACTCCTCGAGGATCTGCTCGGTGGTCCAGCCGAGAGCCTTCAGGAGGACGGTGACGGACTGCTTGCGCTTGCGGTCGATGCGGACACCGACCATGTCGCGCTTGTCGATCTCCATCTCCAGCCAGGCACCCCGGGAAGGGATGATCTTGGCGGAGAAGATGTCCTTGTCGGACGTCTTGTCGATGGAGGAGTCGAAGTAGACACCAGGGGAGCGGACAAGCTGCGACACGACGACACGCTCGGTGCCGTTGATGACGAAGGTGCCCTTGTTGGTCATGAGCGGGAAGTCGCCCATGAAGACCGTCTGAGACTTGATCTCTCCGGTCTCGTTGTTCGTGAACTCGGCAGTGACGAACAGCGGAGCCGCGTACGTGAAGTCGCGCTCCTTGCACTCGTCGACAGAGTTCTTCGCCGGCTCGAAACGGTGGTCGCGGAAGGTCAGCGACATCGACCCGGAGAAGTCCTCGATCGGCGAGATCTCCTCGAAGATCTCTTCCAGACCGGACTTGGTGGGGACGTCCTGTCCACTCTCAAGCGCCGACTCGACGCGAGACTTCCAGGCGGCATTGCCGAGAAGCCAGTCAAAGCTCTCGGTCTGCAGCGCCAGGAGGTTCGGAACCTCGAGGGGCTCCTTGATCTTTGCAAAGGAGATGCGCAGCGGGGCGGTGCTGGCACCGTTGTTCGTATTGGTCGAGGCGTTGCGCGAGGCGGCCAAGAGGGGGTCCTTCCGAGGGCTCGGACTCACTACGCGCGTACCGGTCCCAGCAGACACAGAAGACAAGCCCCCCGAATCCAACCGAAAAGGCCAGGTCAGGGTGGATCAATCAAGTGTGCTCAAGCGTGGGCATGTCCCTGGCGACGGGCAGGGGACAGCTAACAGGCAGCGCAAAGGGTCAGTGTAGCCACTCGGCTCACTGATGTCCAGACCAGGTTTCCGGAAACCGGCAACAGGCCTTCCCCATGTCGTTCAACCAACACTGTGTCCAACGCTGCGGCGCCCGTACTCGTGCACAGAGCGCGTATCAGTACTGCCCTCTTCGTAGTCGATCCATGCCTCGGATCTCGGATCCAGGCGGTCGACCTCTCGACGGGACTGAGAATTGCGCGCCGCGTCCCGTTCGTCAAGGCCCCCTGCTCCGAGCGGATCATCTTCGGACCCTGCTCCGGAGCAACGATGATCACCCTACTCCCCAACGAGACCAGGGCAAGTCAGGCACTACGGGTACGCCAAAGGGCGACCACCCTTACGGGTGATCGCCCTTGGATGAGGCCCTGGAGGGCCTCAGAGGTGTTACTTGACCTCGACAGCCGCGCCGGCAGCCTTGAGGGACTCGGCGGCCTTGTCAGCGGCCTCCTTGGCGACCTTCTCGAGGACCGGCTTCGGAGCGCCGTCCACGAGGTCCTTGGCCTCCTTCAGACCCAGGGAGGTCAGCTCACGCACGACCTTGATGACCTGGATCTTCTTGTCGCCGGCACCGGTGAGGATGACGTCGAACTCGTCCTGCTCCTCGGCGGCCTCGGGGGCAGCACCGACACCGGCGGGGCCGGCAACAGCGACGGCCGCGGCGGCGGTGACGTCGAACTTCTCCTCGAAGGCCTTCACGAACTCGGAGAGCTCGATGAGGGTCATCTCCTCGAACTGGGCGAGGAGGTCGTCCTGAGAGAGCTTCGCCATGATGGGCGATCCTTCCACTAAATCGGCAGGTGCCGGATGTATATAGAGGCGGGCGTAACGGCCCGCTACGACCCACGCACTAGGCGGCGTGGATCAGTGCGCGAGCCGAATTACTCGGCACCGCCCTGCTCGGCGAGCTTGACGCGAAGCGCTTCCGCGGTGCGGACGAACTTCGACGGCAGCGCCTGGAAGAGCGAGGCAGCCTGAGACTGCTTGCCCTTGAACGCGCCGGCCAGCTTGCTGAGCAGAACCTCGCGGGACTCGAGGTCCGCAAGCTTCTTGATCTCATCGGCGGTGAGCGCCTTACCATCAAGGACACCCGCCTTGATGATGAGGTTCGGGTTGTCCTTGGCGAAGTCACGCAGGCTCTTCGCCGACTCCACCGGGTCACCGGTGATGAAGGCGACCGCGGTCGGACCAGCGAAGTGCTCGTCCAGCGCGGTGATCCCGGCCTGGTTGGCCGCAATCTTGGTCAGCGTGTTCTTCACCACGGCGTACTGGGCGTTCTCACCAAGGGAGCGACGCAGCGTCTTGAGCTGCGCGACGGTGAGACCCCGGTACTCGGTCAGCACGGCGGCGTTCGAGCTCTGGAACGCGTCCTTGAGCTCGGCTACCGATGCAGCCTTGTTGGGCGTCGGCATGGTGCGTTCGCCTCCTTCCGGGTGATGAGGACCGCTCAGAAGGGGCTGAACAAAAAACGCCCCGGCGCAGGCGCCAGGGCGTGGCTCGACCGGAACGAATTCCGGGAACCTTCCACAGTCACCTACGCGGGTCGTCCGCATTCAACGGATCCTTCGGCCACCGAACCCTTGCGGGCACGGCAACGACCAGCGGTCTTTGGCTTCTGGGGAAGACTACGTGAAGGGGTGCAGCCGAGGCAAATCGCCTCAGGAGCCGAGGCCCGGGCCGCCCGGTCCGGCGTCCCGGAGCGCCGTGCCGGCATCACCTGCTCCGCCTGCGGGGCCTGGTCCGCGGCCGTGAGGCTGCCCTGTGGTGCTCGGCGTCGCCCCCTCGGCCTTGTCGCCGCCGCAGGGCCGTGAGGACGCCCACGAGCGGCGAGGAACGCGTACGGTCCGCGGCACGCGGGGACGGCGGCCCGGAACACGGAAGCGGGCCCCCCGCCACCCTGTGAAGGGGGCGAGGGGCCCGCTGAGCCACTCGGTGAGCCGTCAGGCTCAGACAGCAGCCGGGTCTTCCTCGACGAGGAGGTTCCGGGTGCGGTTCGAGTCCAGGTGGATACCGGGGCCCATCGTGGTGCTGAGGGCGGCCTTCTTGATGTAGCGGCCCTTCGCGGCGGACGGCTTCAGACGAAGGATCTCGTCCAGGGCCGCGCCGTAGTTCTCGACCAGCTGCTCATCGGTGAAGGAGACCTTGCCGATGATGAAGTGCAGGTTCGAGTGCTTGTCGACGCGGAACTCGATCTTGCCACCCTTGATCTCGGTGACAGCCTTCGCGACGTCCATCGTGACGGTGCCGGTCTTCGGGTTCGGCATCAGGCCACGGGGACCGAGCACGCGGCCGAGGCGGCCGACCTTGCCCATGAGGTCCGGGGTGGCCACAACGGCGTCGAACTCGTTCAGGCGGTTGCCCTTGGCGATCTCGTTGATCAGCTCGTCGTCGCCGACAATGTCGGCGCCGGCGGCTTCCGCGGCCGCAGCACGGTCACCGGTCGCGAAGACCAGGACCCGGGCGGTCTTGCCGGTGCCGTGCGGAAGGTTCACGGTGCCGCGGACCATCTGGTCGGCCTTGCGCGGGTCGACACCCAGGCGGAAGGCGACCTCGACGGTGCCGTCGAACTTGGTCGTGGAGGTCTCCTTGGCGAGACGGACGGCCTCGAGCGGGGCGTACAGCTTCTCCCGGTCGACCTTGGCGTCCGCAGCGCGGAGAGTCTTGCTGCGCTTCACTTCTGCTCCTGTGTTTTGGCTTCAGGCATGGAGTCGTGGTGCGGACCAGCGCTTGGTCCTACCACTGATGGTGCTGGGGGTGGCTGGATCAGCCTTCGACGGTGACGCCCATCGAACGCGCGGTGCCGGCAATGATCTTGACGGCGGCGTCGATGTCGTTGGCGTTCAGGTCGGGCATCTTCAGCTCGGCGATCTCCTTGACCTGGGCAGCCGTGAGCTTGGCGACCTTGGTCTTGTGGGGCTCGCCGGAGCCCTTCTCGATGCCCGCGTGCTTCAGGATGAGGCGCGCGGCCGGCGGAGTCTTGGTGATGAAGGTGAAGGAGCGGTCGTCGTAGACCGTGATCTCCACCGGCACGACCATGCCACGCTGCGACTCGGTCGCGGCGTTGTAGGCCTTGCAGAACTCCATGATGTTGACGCCGTGCTGACCGAGCGCGGGGCCGACCGGCGGAGCCGGGTTGGCCGCACCGGCCTTGATCTGGAGCTTGATAAGCCCCGTGACCTTCTTCTTCTTGGGAGGCATTGCTCTCTCCGGGTCCTAGTGAGAGTTTTCAGCCGCCCATCCGGTCATCCGGATGGAGGCATACCGCACCACGATAACGGGTATCGGTGCGGGGCTAAAAACCGAGCAGGTCAGACCGCCCTTCACGGGGCGATCTGACCTGTCCGGAAGCTGTCGCTCAGAAGATCAGTTCTTCTGGATCTGGTCGAAGCTGAGCTCGACCGGGGTCTCACGGCCGAAGATCTCGACGAGGCCCTTGACCTTCTTCGAGTCGGGGTTGATCTCGTTGATGGTCGCCTGCAGCGTCGCGAATGGGCCGTCGGTGACGGTGACCGAGTCGCCGACCTCGAAGTCCAGGACCTCGATGGTGCGCTTGACGGCGGGCGCGGGCAGACCGGCCTCTTCCGCGGCGGCCTTGGCGGCCTTCTCCTGCGCCTCCGGGGCGAGCATCTTGACGATCTCGTCCAGGGTCAGCGGGTACGGGTCGTACGCGTTGCCGACGAAGCCGGTGACACCAGGCGTGTTACGCACGACGCCCCAGGACTCGTTCGTCAGATCCATGCGGACGAGAACGTAGCCGGGCAGCTTGTTCTGCCGGACGTTCTTGCGCTCGCCGTTCTTGATCTGGACGATCTCTTCCTCGGGCACCTCGGCCTGGTAGATGAACTCCTCGACGTTCAGCGAGACGGCGCGCTGCTCCAGGTTGGCCTTCACGCGCTTCTCGTAGCCGGCGTAGGTGTGGATCACGTACCACTCGCCGGGGAGCAGACGCAGCTCCTCGCGCAGGGCCTGGATGGGGTCGACGGGCTCGGCGGGCTCGACCGGAGCGGCCTCTTCGGCCTCTTCCTCGGCGACCTCGGCGTCGTCAGCAGCCTCTTCGACCGCAGCGTCGACCTCGACGTCAGCCTCGTCCTCGTCCTCGTCGGACTCGACGTGCAGCGCGGCTTCCTCGGCGGGGGCACCCGCCTCGGCGTCGGCGAGCTCGGCCTCGTCGGGGTCCACAGCGTCTGCCGCCTCGACGATGTCGAGCTCGTCCTCGACGGACTCGACGGAGTCGTGGCTCGCGTTCAGGTTCGGGTCAGACACGGTGGCTGCTTCTTCCTGGATACAAAAGGTGGTGGAACATGCGAAAACGGGCGACACCATCAAGGCGCCGCCCTCCGCGGGGATCAGCCGAAGACGAACTTGATGGCTTTTTCGAACCCAAAGTCAATCACGGTAACCAGACCGATCATGATGACCACGAAGACAATCACCACGGTGGTGTACGTCGTGAGCTGGTTACGAGTAGGCCAGACAACCTTGCGGAGTTCCGCGACGATCTGGCGGTAGAAAAGCGCGAGACGGCCCAGAGGGCCCTTCTTGCCGCGCTTGCCGCCCTTGCGGGCCTTCTTCTCGCGCGTCTCGTCCTCGGCGTCAGGCATGTCGATGGAGCCCAGGGCGTCCGTCACGTCTCTCACCTGAATCCGGGTCGTGGCCGTACCGCGCCCGGTTGCGCCGCACGGCGTTGCATCTAAGTACGTACCTGCGCACACACGTCCGAGATGGAGTGTGGAGCAGGGCCGGAGGGACTCGAACCCCCAACCGCTGGTTTTGGAGACCAGTGCTCTACCAATTGAGCTACGACCCTTTGCGTCCCCCAACCTACCGCATCCGAGCGAGTGCACGGAGTGCTCGCGCTCTGCAGCGACTGGTGAGGTCCAACGACAGGTGAGTGTACGTGAACCGGGCCGTGACGTCGAACAGCACCCGAGCTGACATGCGTCGGTCCGTTGACTGAAACGGTGTGCGGCGCTTCTTTGCCGTCTGGGACGATTGCTCGCATGACCTCTGCAACGCCTTCCTCCGAGCGCCGGGTGTCCGCCCGTATCGGCGCCATTTCCGAGTCCGCCACCCTCGCCGTGGACGCCAAGGCCAAGGCCCTCAAGGCCGCCGGGCGCCCGGTGATCGGCTTCGGTGCCGGCGAGCCCGACTTCCCGACCCCGGACTACATCGTCGAGGCGGCGGTCGAGGCCTGCCGCAACCCCAAGTACCACCGCTACACGCCGGCCGGCGGTCTGCCCGAGCTCAAGGCCGCGATCGCCGCCAAGACCCTGCGCGACTCCGGCTACGAGGTCGAGGCCTCGCAGGTCCTGGTGACCAACGGTGGCAAGCAGGCGATCTACGAGGCCTTCGCGGCCATCCTGGACCCGGGTGACGAGGTCATCGTCCCGGCTCCGTACTGGACCACCTACCCGGAGTCCATCCGTCTCGCCGGCGGTGTCCCGGTCGATGTCGTCGCCGACGAGACCACCGGCTACCGCGTCTCCGTCGAGCAGCTGGAGGCCGCGCGCACCGAGCGCACCAAGGTCGTCCTGTTCGTCTCCCCGTCCAACCCGACCGGCTCGGTCTACAGCGAGGCCGACGCGAAGGCGATCGGCGAGTGGGCCGCCGAGCACGGCCTGTGGGTGCTGACGGACGAGATCTACGAGCACCTGGTCTACGGCGAGGCGAAGTTCACCTCGCTGCCGGTCCTGGTCCCCGCCCTGCGCGACAAGTGCATCATCGTCAACGGCGTCGCGAAGACGTACGCCATGACCGGCTGGCGCGTGGGCTGGGTCATCGCCCCGCAGGACGTCATCAAGGCGGCGACCAACCTGCAGTCGCACGCCACCTCGAACGTCTCCAACGTGGCCCAGGTCGCCGCGCTGGCCGCCGTCTCGGGCAACCTCGACGCGGTCGCGGAGATGCGCAAGGCCTTCGACCGCCGTCGCCAGACGATGGTGAAGATGCTCAACGAGATCGACGGCGTCTTCTGCCCGACCCCCGAGGGCGCGTTCTACGCGTACCCGTCGGTCAAGGAGCTCCTCGGCAAGGAGATCCGCGGCAAGCGCCCGCAGAGCTCCGTCGAGCTCGCCGCCCTGATCCTGGACGAGGTCGAGGTCGCGGTCGTCCCGGGCGAGGCCTTCGGCACCCCCGGCTACCTGCGCCTGTCCTACGCCCTGGGCGACGAGGACCTGGTGGAGGGCGTGTCCCGCATCCAGAAGCTCCTGGCGGAGGCCAAGGCCTGACGCGGCCCGCAGCACGATCTGGGCGGCGGTACCCCCGAGGGTGCCGCCGCCCAGGCGTTTCCGGCCCCGCCGGGCACACTCAGCCCCGCCGGCGTTTGAGGCGCGGGTCCGGGCGGCGCCCGGAAGGCCCCCGCGCAGCGGATCCGCACCCGTTCACGCGTTCGCGCAAGCCCCCGATCGGTAAAACCCCCTCCCGCCGAGCGCAGCGGTACGGCAGGATCACCAGATGGAGCACGCACGCGATCTCACGCTTCTGCCCAAGGCCCACCTCCACCTGCACTTCACCGGGTCGATGCGGCCATCGACCCTGCTGGAGCTCGCCGACAAGTACGGCGTGCGCCTTCCCGACGCCCTGACGGCCGGGGAGCCGCCCAAGCTCCGCGCCACCGACGAGCGCGGCTGGTTCCGCTTCCAGCGGCTCTACGACGCCGCCCGCTCCTGTCTGCGCGAGCCCGACGACATCCGGCGCTTGGTCCGCGAGGCCGCGGAGGAGGACGTACGGGACGGCAGCGGCTGGCTGGAGATCCAGGTGGATCCCACCTCCTACGCCCCCCTGCTCGGCGGAATGATCCCGGCCGTGGAGATCATCCTGGACGCCGTGGACGCGGCCTCCCGCGAGACCGGCCTCGGCATGCGGGTCCTCATCGCCGCGAACCGCATGAAGCACCCCCTCGACGCCCGCACCCTCGCCCGCCTCGCCGTCCGCTACGCCGACCGCGGCATCGTCGGCTTCGGCCTCTCCAACGACGAGCGCCGCGGCATGGCCCGTGACTTCGACCGGGCCTTCGCCATCGCCCGCGAGGGCGGCCTCCTCGCCGCCCCGCACGGCGGCGAGCTCACCGGCCCGTCCTCCGTCCGCGACTGCCTCGACGACCTGCACGCCTCCCGCATCGGGCACGGGGTGCGGGCCGCGGAGGATCCCCGGCTGCTCAAGCGGCTCGCCGACCGGCAGATCACGTGCGAGGTCTGCCCGGCCTCCAACGTGGCCCTCGGGGTCTACGAGCGGCCCGAGGACGTCCCGCTGCGCACCCTGTTCGAGGCCGGGGTCCCCATGGCGCTGGGCGCCGACGACCCGCTGCTCTTCGGGTCCCGGCTCGCGGCCCAGTACGAGATCGCGCGCCGCCACCACGCCTTCACGGACACGGAGCTCGCCGAGCTGGCCCGCCAGTCGGTGCGCGGCAGCGCGGCGCCCGACGACGTACAGGCCAAGCTGCTGGCGGGGATCGACCACTGGGTCACCGGGTGAGCCGCAGGTCTCCCTCGTAGCAGTCGGCGCGTACCCGCCCGCCGTCCAGGAAGCCGATCTCCAGGTGGGTGCGGCCCTGCTCGGGCAGGGCGAATTCGGCGACCGAGGCGACGGTCTCGCCGAGGTGCCGTAGGAAGGGGTGGTCACCGAGGTCCTCACCGACCTCGATGCGGCCCCACTCCCCCATGTCGTACGCCGCGTGCGGGGTGGCGGACTCGACGATGAGGCAGTGGTCGGATCCGGTGGTGATGCGGATGGTGTCGCCGATGCTGTCGATCAGCCAGACGTCGAGGGGCGCCTCGGAACGTTCGCCGTCGCTGATGTGCCAGGACGCCACGACTCGGCTGAGTGTGCGCCCCACGAGACGGGTGGGGTCCGTACCGGCCCCGTGGAGGGGACAGAGCATGGGCGGCCGGGGCTCCTCAGATGCTGACGCCGACCGTCACCGGTTCGTTGACCAGGGTGACGCCGAAGGCCGCGTGGACGCCCGCGACGACCTCGCGGGCCAAGGTGAGGAGGTCCTCGGTGGTGGCCTCGCCTCGGTTGGTGAGGGCCAGGGTGTGCTTGGTGGAGATGCGCGCCGGGCCGGTGCCGTAGCCCTTGGTGAAGCCGGCCTTGTCGATCAGCCAGGCCGCGCTGGTCTTCGTACGGCCGTCGCCGGCGGGGTACGCGGGCGGGGTGGCGTCGGGGCCGAGGCGGTCCTGGGCGCGGGCGAGGAAGGCGGCGTAGGCCTCGTCGGTCAGGATCGGGTTGTGGAAGAAGGAGCCGGCCGACCATGTGTCGTGGTCGGCGGGGTCGAGGACCATGCCCTTGCCGGCGCGCAGCCGCAGCACCGTCTCGCGGGCGGTGGCGGCGGGGACCCGGTCGCCGGCCTCGACGCCGAGGGCGCGGGCGGTCTCGGGGTACTTGATCGGCGCGGACAGGCCGCCGGCGTCCTCCAGGGCGAAGCGCACGCGCAGCACGACGTAGCGGTCGGGCTGGTCCTTGAAGGTGCTGTTGCGGTACCGGAAGGCGCACTCGGCGGCGCCGAGAGTGACCGTTTCGCCGGTGGTGCGGTCGTAGGCGACGACCTCGGTGATGGTGTCGCAGACCTCTTGGCCGTACGCGCCGACGTTCTGGATCGGGGTGGCGCCGGCCGAGCCGGGGATTCCGGCGAGGCACTCGATACCGGCGAGGCCGGCCTCGACGGTGCGGGCGACGGCGTCGCTCCAGTTCTCGCCCGCGGCGAGCTCCAACCGCGTCCCGTCGAGGTGGAAGCCGGTGGTCGCGATGCGCAGGGCGGTGCCGTCGAAGCCGCGGTCGCCGATGACCAGGTTGCTGCCGCCGCCGATGATCAGGAGCGGGGTGCCGCTCTCGTCCGCGGCGCGCACGGTGGCGACGACCTCGGCGTCGGTGGTCGCGGTGACCAGGCGGGCGGCGGGACCACCGAGACGGAAGGTGGTCAGCGGGGCGAGGGGGGCATCGTGGAGTTCCTGCACGTGGACAAGAGTACGGTCCGTGCCCCTCGCATCCCTGCGGGGCCACGGACCGTACTCACTCGTCCCCCCTGCCGGGCGGGTCAGTGGCTCGCGCTCTGCTCGGCGAGGCGGCGTTCGGCCTCGTCCCAGGTGAGGGGGAGCTCGCGGGCCGGCACGGTCCAGTAGGTGAAGACCGATTCCTTCATGTACGCACTGGCGGCGCGGGAGCTGGAGCGGTGGGGCTCGCTGCGGGCGAAGCGGTAGAGGGCGTCCCGGTCCTCCCATGCGGAGAGGGTGAGGAAGGTCCGGCTGAAGACTCGGGCGCGCAGGGCGACGCCGTGGGCACCGGGGGCCTTGCGCATCTGGAGGATGATGCCGGGCGCCTTGAGGAAGAACCGGAAGGCGCCGACGAGGGTGGCGGTCTCGAAGCGGGAGGCCATGACGTAGACCTCGGCGTCGGGGGCGGCCTGGGTGGGCGTGGACCAGGGGATGTCGGGCACGGCGTGCACTCCTTGGCTACGGGGCGGGGCGTACGGGTGGTGGTGCCGGCGGGTCAGCCCGCGGCGGGGACCTTCTCGGGGACCGCGACGGTCCGGTCGGCGGGGGTCCGGTCGGCCTTGGCCTTACGGGGCACCAGCAGGGCGAGTCCGGCGGCGAGGGCGACCGCGGCGGCGCCGATCCACAGGGCGGGGATGGTGCCGTCGGTGAAGGCCTGCGGGGACTCGTAGCCGCCCTGGGCGGAGAAGACCGAGGCCAGGACCGCGACACCGAGGGCTCCGCCGACCTCGCGCAGGGCGTTGTTGGTGCCGGAGGCCTTGCCCTGGTCGGCCGGGGCGACGGTGGACATCAGGACGTTGGCGGCGGGGGCGAAGTAGAGGGCCATACCGATACCGCTGAGGATCAGCGGCGGGAGCTGGGCCGCGTACGAGACGTCCGCGCTCAGGATCGCCGCGAACCAGCCGAGACCGAGGGCCTGGAAGGCGAGACCGGCGGCGACGACGGGGCGGCCGCCGATGCGGTCGGAGAGGATCCCGGCCAGCGGGGCGACGAGCATGGGCATTCCGGTCCAGGGGAGCATGCGCAGGCCGGCCTCGGTGGGCGAGTAGCCGGCGACGCCCTGGAGGAACTGGCTGAGCAGGAAGATCGAGCCGAACATGCCGAGGAACATCAGCAGGCTGGCCAGGTTGATCCCGAGGAAGCCGCGGTCGCGGAAGAGCCGCATGGGGAGCATGGGGTTGGCGCTGTTGAAGCCGTGGTGGATGAAGCCGCCGACGAGCGCGGCGCCGACGATCAGGCAGGTCAGGACGGTGGCGCTGGTCCAGCCGTCGGAGTTGGCGTTGACCAGGGCGTAGACGATGCCGAAGAGGCCGCCGCTGATGAGCAGGGTGCCGGGGACGTCGAGGCGCGCGTCGGGGGCGGTGGACTCGGCGAGGCGCAGGCGGGCGAGCGGGATCAGGGCGAGGCCTATCGGCACGTTGAGCCAGAAGATCCACTGCCAGGAGATGTGCTCGGTGAGGCTGCCGCCGATGAGGGGGCCGCTGGCGACGGCGAGGCCGGTGACGGCGCCGTAGATCCCGAGGGCCATGCCGCGGCGGGCGGCCGGAACGGCGGCGGTCAGCAGGGTGAGGGTGAGCGGCATCATGATCGCCGCGCCGACGCCCTGCACGGCGCGGGCCGCGATGAGCGCGTCGATGCCGGGCGAGAGGGCGGCCGCGGCGGAGGCTCCGGTGAAGATCGCGAGGCCCACGATGAACAGCCGGCGGCGACCGAAGCGGTCCCCGAGGGCGGCACCGAACATGAGGAGGACGGCGAAGGTGAGCGTGTACGCGTTCACCGTCCATTCCAGGTCCTCCAGCTTGCCGCCGAGGTCCTCCCGGATGGCGGGGAGGGCGGTGGTGACGACCAGGTTGTCGAGTGCGGCCATGAAGCTGGCCACGCCGGTGAGGATCAGGGCCCAGACGGCGGGCCCGCGGAGCTTGGTGTCGGTGTCGGGTGTGTTCACGATTCCCCCTACTTCGTTAGTTATTGATGACTAACTTCATCGATCATGCGAAACCGCACCGGACCGCCGGCACGGGCTTCGCTCACTTCTCCAGGCGGCCCTTGACCTCGGCGTCGGGGTAGAAGCCCTGCCAGACCCGGTGCTCGGGCGGGAACCCCATGGCGGCCAGGGTGTTGATGAGCATCCCGTACGCCATGAAGGTCGTGGTCTCCCCCACGTCCGCGCCGAGCGGCACGTGCACGGTGTCCCAAAGCTCCATCCAGCCCTTGCGGACCAGCTCGCCGAGCTCGTGATCCCCGGCCGCCTCGGCGGCGGCCACGGTGACGTACATCTGAAGCTGCATCTGGAGCTTGTCGGGATCCTCGACGATCAGCTGGGTGTACGCGTTGGCCATGGCCTGCTGCGCCTCTTCGCCGCGCAAGCCTTCGACCGCGGCGGCGAAGACCTCGCGGGTGTCCCGCAGGCAGCGCTCGGAGGCGGCCAGGAAGATCGCCTGCTTGTTGGGGAAGAGCCTGAACAGATAGGGCTGCGAGACCCCCACCCGCTTGGCGATCGCCTCGGTGGACGTCCCGTAGTAGCCACCCCGGGCGAACTCATGCATCGCCGCCCGAATGACACTCTCACGCCGCTCGTCCGCGCTCATCCTGACCATGAGACAAAGTTATTGCTCAATCACTAACCAGTCAAGCGGCGGGGTGAGGCGGGGTCGGTGCCAGGGGCTCGGCAGCCGACCGGTCGGGGTCGGGGAGCGGGGCGGGGCGAGGGCGGCGGGCGAGCGGCCACCGCCGCCTCCACCGCCGCGCCGTCCCGACCCCGGCCGACCGACCCCGCCCCCGAAGCCCCCGGCCCGCTCCAGCCCCGTCCCCGTCCCACGAAAAGGGCGGGGGCGCCGGTTCGGCGCCCCCGCCCTGCTCGTTCGTGCCGTCGGCTCAGGCCAGTTCGACGACCGCGCGGGACATGCCCAGGACCTTCTGGCCCGCGCTCATCGCCGTCAGGTCGACCCGGACGCGGTTGTCGTCCAGCTTCGCGGCGACCTTCGCCGTGACCTCGATCAGCCCGCCCTGGTCGTCGTTCGGGACCACGACCGGCCTGGTGAAGCGCACGCCGTACTCGACCACCGCGCCCGGGTCGCCGACCCAGTCGGTGACCACGCGGATCGCCTCGGCCATGGTGAACATGCCGTGCGCGATCACGTCCGGCAGTCCGACCTCCTTGGCGAACTTCTCGTTCCAGTGGATCGGGTTGAAGTCGCCCGAGGCGCCCGCGTACTGGACGAGCGTGGCGCGCGTCACGGGGAAGGACGCCGCCGGCAGCTCGGTGCCGACCTCGACGTCGGCGTACTGGATCTGCGCTGCCATGTCAGGCCTCCTCGGGGGCGCGGGAGACGAGCTTCGTCCACGCCGTCACCACGTGCTCGCCGGTCTCGTCGTGGACCTCGCCGCGGATGTCGATGACGTCGTTGCCCGCGAGCGACTTCACGGACTCGATGGTGGAGGTCACCGACAGGCGGTCACCGGCGCGCACCGGGCGGGAGTACGCGAACTTCTGGTCACCGTGCACGACGCGGCTGTAGTCCAGCCCCAACTGCGGGTCCTGGACGACCTGGCCGGCCGCCTTGAAAGTGATCGCGAACACAAAAGTCGGCGGAGCGATCACATCGGGGTAGCCGTACGACTTCGCAGCTTCGGGATCGCTGAAGACGGGATTGGTGTCACCCACCGCAGCCGCGAATTCGCGGATCTTCTCCCGGCCGACCTCGTACGGATCGGTGGGCGGGTAGCTCCGCCCCACGAAGGACTGGTCGAGAGCCATGACTCACTACCTCCTGTTGAAGGGACACGAATGACGCAAGAACAAAGACAGGAACGAGCACGGAAACGACACAAGGCCGCCCCCAATGAAGGGGACGACCTCATGACTGTGCCTGTTATTCGAGACTTCGCTGGGGTCAGCGGGTCTCGCGGTGCGCGGTGTGCGAGTTGCAGCGCGGGCAGTGCTTCTTCATCTCAAGACGGTCCGGGTTGTTACGCCGGTTCTTCTTGGTGATGTAGTTCCGCTCCTTGCACTCCACGCAGGCCAGCGTGATCTTCGGGCGGACGTCGGTGGCAGCCACGTGAGTGCTCCTTGACGGAAATTGGGACGGATGAACGCATACAAGAGTAGCCGACCGGGAGACCGACCCCGCAATCGGCTACTGTGTGTAGCGGCGACCGGACTTGAACCGGTGACACAGCGATTATGAGCCGCTTGCTCTACCGACTGAGCTACGCCGCTTTGATGTGATCAGCTCCCCACCCGAGGGTGGGGAACCTCTCTCACCAGAGCCCCAATGCGGAATCGAACCGCAGACCTTCTCCTTACCATGGAGACGCTCTACCGACTGAGCTATTGGGGCGAGCGATGAAGACATTACACGGTTGCCTGCCGATCGCCCAAATCCTTTGCGGGGACAGGGCTCCGAGGGGGTTGGCGAGCCGCTCCCGATCAACCCGTGGATCACTTCCGACCCACTTTTCGGGCAGATTGTGGTGGGGCTCACACTCCGGCGGTCGCCGATCGGAGCCTTGGAGCCCTTCGGGGCGCGCGTGCGGGCGCTCCGGCGCGTGGCACCACACCGGTACGACTATTGCGCTCTTCCGCGAAGCGGGCAGCCCCGCGCCCTAGGCTCGGAGCACGCTGCGTGATCTTGGGCCGCGGGCCACGGCTCCAGGAACCGCCCGAGCCACCGCAGGAGCGCGATGTCCGACAGCCAGCCGCAGCAGCCGTTCCAATCGCCTCGCAGCGGAAACGGCAACGGCAACGCGGCCGCAGCCGAGGCCACCACCCTGCTGCTCACCGGAGCGCGTCTCACCGACGGCCGCACCGTGGACGTCCGCCTCGGCGGCGGCCGGATCCAGGCCGTCGGCACCACGGGCAGTCTCCCCTCCCCCGCGCTGTCGCGGGTGGACCTGACCGGCTACCTGTTGCTCCCCGCCCCCGCCGAGCCGCACGCCCACGGGGACACCGCGCTGACCGCCGACGCCGACGGGCCCGTGTCCTACACCCCCGACGAGGTCCAGCGCCGGGCCACCGAAGCCGCCCTGCTCCAGCTCGGCCACGGCGCCACCGCCGTCCGCTCCCACGTCCGCATCGGCGACGTGCACGGCCTCGGCCCCATGGAATCCGTGCTCCAGGCCCGCCGCTCCCTGCGCGGGCTGGCCGACCTCACCGCCGTGGCCGTTCCCCGGCTGCTGACCGGGGTGGCGGGCGCGGACGGGCTGGCCATGCTGCGGGACGCGGTCAAGATGGGCGCCTCCGTGATCGGCGGCTGCCCGGACCTGGACCCGGACCCGACGGGCTTCCTCGAAGCCGTCCTGGAACTCGCCGCCGAGCACGGCTGCCCCGTGGACCTGCACACGGACGGTGACGACCCGGGCCGCCTCGCCCGGCTCGCGGCGATGGCCGGCGGGTTGCGCCCCGGCGTGACCATCGGCCCCTGCGGTGGTCTGGCCCGGCTCCCGCTGGACGCGGCCGCCCGCGCCGCCGACCAACTGGCCGCGGCCGGCGTACGGGTCACCTGCCTGCCCCAGGGTGACTGCGCGGCCCTGGAACGTCGTGGCCTGCGCACCGCCCCCGTCCGGCTGCTACGGGCCGCCGGTGTGCGCGTCGCGGCCGGCAGCGGGGCACTGCGGGACGCCGGGAACCCCGTAGGCCGCGGGGACCCGTTGGAGGCCGCGTATCTGCTGGCCTCCCAGGGCGGGCTCCGGGCGGCCGCGGCCTACGAGTCCGTCAGCGGCTGCGCCCGCGAGGCCATGGGCCTGCCCGAGGTCCGGGTGGAAGCCGGTTTCCCGGCGGAGCTGCTGGCCGTGCGCGGGGACCGGATCGCGGGCGTGCTGTCCCTCGCCTACAGCCGGATCGTGATCCACCGCGGGCGGGTCGTAGCCCGTACGAGTGCCGTACGGGAGTACTGCGACTCCGCTGTCGCGGTGGCGTTGGACCTGCCCCGGCAGGGCCGTACGGAGTCGGGTACCTGAGGTTCGCCGTCCGCTCGCGGGCGTCGGCGCCCGGCTCGTCGTACGGTCGGGTCATGCGCATCGTCATCGCGGGTGGACACGGTCAGATCGCGCTGCGGCTGGAGCGCCTGCTCGCCGCGCGCGGGTACGAGGTCGCGGGTATCGTCCGCGATCCGGCACAGGGCGACGACCTGAGGCAGGCGGGCGCCGAGCCGGTGCTCTGCGATCTGGAATCGGCCTCGGTGGAGCATGTGGCGGGGATTCTGCAGGGCGCGGACGTGGCGGTGTTCGCGGCCGGTGCGGGCCCAGGCAGCGGGATCGGGCGGAAGGACACCGTGGACCGGGGCGCGGCGGTGCTGTTCGCCGACGCCGCCGAACGCGCCCGCGTGCGGCGCTTCCTGATGGTCTCTTCGATGGGCGCGGACGCGCATCACGGGGGCGACGAGGTCTTCGACGCGTACCTGCGGGCCAAGGGCGAGGCCGATGACCACGTACGGACCCGGCTGGGCCTGGAGTGGACGGTCCTGCGCCCCGGTTCGCTGATCGACGACGCGGGGACGGGCCTGGTCCGTCTGGAGGCGCGGACGGGCCGTGGGGCCGTCCCGCGCGACGACGTGGCGGCGGTGCTGGCCGAGCTGGTCGAGACCCCGGCGACGGCGGGCCTGACCCTGGAGCTGCTCTCCGGTTCGACGCCGGTGCAGGTGGCCGTGAAGGACGTGGCGGGCAACTGAGGCCGGGGCCGCGGTAGTCCGCCGGTCCGGTGGCTCAGAAGCCGGCGCTGATCTTGTCGTCGGACCGGCCGACGGAATCCTGCTGGTACCGGTCCTCGTACGCCTGCCGGATCCGTTCGATGCGCGTGCTGCGCTCGTCGGCCTCCTTCTCCGGGTAGAGCAGGACCACCTCGTACGAGGTCTCGCGGACGGTCTTGCCGTCCTGGCCGCGCCACTGGCCGTACCCGTCGTGGAGGGTCAGCCCCTCGGGGAAGGCGGGGGTGATCTCCAGGTCCAGGAACCTCATGAACTCGCGTTCCTCGACCGGGTTGCGGCCGTCGGCCCGTTGGGTGCCGAAGTACAGCCGGGTCTCCTGGTAGGGCTGCCCGACGTCCGTGTGGAGGGCCGCTCCCACCAGAGCCGGAATCCCTGCGCCGAGCAGGGCCATGAGAACCCCGCCGCCGACCTTCCCGCGCGTGTCAGATGTCCATTTCACCCCCGGTGAACGAACCGGAGCCGCCGACGTTGCGGCCGTGGTCGGCGCTTCGGCGAGCGACGGCGGGAAGCCCGCCCGTCCGCGGTGGCGGACGGGACGGGCTTCCGGTCGGTGCTGTGGTGCGGAGCTACGGCTACCAGTAGATGACTACGTAGCCGTCGCCGCCGTCCTTGCCGCGGGAGCCGGAGTTGCCGATGGCTCGGTTGGTGCCGCCGCCGCGGCCGCCGTCGCCGCCCACGGCCGTGCCGTCCGGGAGCTGGACGATGCCGTCCGCGGTGCCGCCGCCGGTGCCGTCGGCGTTGCCCGGGTCACCGTTGTGGTTGACGCCGCCCGAAGAGCACGTTCCGGTGCCGCCGAGGCCGGGCGTGCCCGGCTCGCCGGGCCCGCGGTCGGCCGCGCCGCCGCCACCGCCGCCACCGCCGCCGGTGGCCGTGAGCAGCACGGTGTTGGACGACGCCACGGTCAGCGACGTGGTGGTGCCTGCGGCGCCGGCGGTGCCGTTGGCGCCCGCTGCGCCGCCGAGGCCGTTGGCACCTCCGGTGCCGACGTCCACGCCGTAGTCCGCCAGCGGGGTGACCGGGATGACGCACCAGGTGAAGCCGCCGCCACCGCCGCCACCACCGTGGCCACCGGTGTTCCGCGCGGCCGCGGCGGCGTCCGCCTCGGTGGCTCCGTCGGTCGAGCTGTTCGGGTTGTTCGGATTGCCGCCACCGTTGTTGCGCGCGGACCCGCCGCCACCACCGCCGCCACCACCGGCGCCCCATGCCTGGACGAACACGGAGGTGACGCCCGGCGGCGGGGTGAAGGTGTTGTCCGAGGTGAACTGCCGCAGGCCGTGAACGGCCAGGGGCCCGTGCTTCTTGTGCTTGTCGTGCTCCGACAGCGCGTGCTTCTTGCCCTCGACGGGCTTCACGTCGTGGTGGCCCGTCGGCTTGGGCCCGTCCGCGGATGCGGCCGGCGCCAGCGCGATCAACTGGCCGGTGAGGGCCGCAGCAGCGGCGATGGAGGCGAGCAGAACCCGGGAGCGCCCCCGGGGCCGTTGAATCGTCGCCAGCTGATGGTTCAGGTTCATGGCTTCCTTACCCGCCGGCGCCGAGGGCTGCCGCGGGATGCGATGGGAGGGGTGCGTGCGTCACGCGCCGCCCATCCGACCGGGCCGCGGCCCAACTGTGGCGCCGGCAGGGCCGGGCCTGTGGCCCAGTCAGGTGAGAAGTTCATCTGACCGGAGCAATCGCCGATACGAAAGAACCCCCGCCCACTGTGATTCCACAGATGAACGGGGGTTCCACTCGCGTGGCGGCGCCAGGGTTCGAACCTGGGTAGGCTGAGCCGGCAGATTTACAGTCTGCTCCCTTTGGCCACTCGGGCACACCGCCAAGATTTGCTGCCATTTTTTCCGCCTTGCGGCGGCGCTCCCTGGCAACGACGTAAACGATACCTGATGACCGGGGGTGCTTCACCACCGGATTGATCAGCGCCAGGGGTGGGCGCGGTGGCTAGGCTTTGCCGAGCGGTCCGGGCATGTCCGGCCGCGCCCTCCGGGGTGATCGCAACCAACTTCAAGGAGCCACAGCACATGGCCGACTCCAGTTTCGACATCGTCTCGAAGGTCGAGCGGCAGGAGGTCGACAACGCCCTCAACCAGGCCGCCAAGGAGCTCTCGCAGCGTTACGACTTCAAGGGCACCGGCGCCACGATCGCCTGGTCCGGCGAGAAGATCCTGATGGAGGCGAACTCCGAGGAGCGCGTGAAGGCCGTCCTCGACGTCTTCGAGACCAAGCTGGTCAAGCGCGGGATCTCGCTGAAGGCGCTGGACGCCGGGGAGCCGCAGCTGTCCGGCAAGGAGTACAAGATCTTCGCCACGATCGAGGAGGGCATCTCCCAGGAGAATGCCAAGAAGGTCGCGAAGATCATCCGGGACGAGGGTCCCAAGGGCGTCAAGGCCCAGGTCCAGGGCGAGGAGCTGCGTGTCAGCTCCAAGAGCCGTGACGACCTCCAGGAGGTCCAGGCGCTGCTCAAGGGCAAGGACCTGGACTTCGCGATCCAGTTCGTGAACTACCGCTGACCCTGTTGCGCGACCTTCCCCACGCCGGCCCGGCGGTCTTCACCGACCGCCGGGCCGTGGCGGTTGCGAAGGGGGTGTGTGCGGGGCGTGTGCGGCGCACGCGCCACCGCGGCCTCCTGTGATCACTTGGGGCGCGATGAGTGCGCCCACCACGCTGGGTGGCATCACATCACCGCGTGGCAGGGGGATCTCGCATGCCTGGGGACGGCACGTTTCGCGATGACTTCGGGGCGTCCGTGGTCGTCGCGCTGGTCGCTCTACCTCTGTGCGTCGGGGTGGCGGTCGCCTCCGGGGTACCGGCCGAGCTGGGAATCGTCACCGGGGTGGTCGGCGGTCTGGTCACCGGATGGTTCCGCGGGAGTTCCCTCCAGGTGAGCGGCCCCGCGGCCGGACTCACCGTCCTCGTCTACGAGGCGGTGCAGGCGTACGGTCTACCCGCGCTCGGGGTGATGGTGCTGGCCGCCGGGGTGGTGCAGCTGGGCATGGGGATGCTGCGGCTCGGGCGGTGGTTCCGGGCGATCTCCGTCGCCGTCGTGCACGGGATGCTGGCCGGGATCGGGCTGGTGCTGATCTCCGGGCAGCTCTACGCCCTGGGCGGTGTGGAGGCTCCGGGGCACACCCTGGCGAAGCTGCGCGGGGTGCACGAGCTCGGGTCGCAGGCCGACTTGGCCGCCGTACTGCTCGGGGTCGGGACGATCGCCGTCATGGTCGCCTGGCGCCGGGTGCCCGCCCGGCTGCGGATCGTGCCGGGGGCGCTCGTCGGGGTGGCCGCCGCCACCGCCGCGGCCGTGATGCTGCGGCTGCCCGTCGAGAAGGTGCGGGTGACGGGCGTACTGGCGGCCGTGTCCCCTCCCGGCTGGGGCGACTTCGAGGTGCTGGCCTCGGTCGGCGCGGCCGGCACCGTGATCGCGCTGGCGCTGATCGCCTCCGCGGAGACGCTGTTCAGCGCCGCGGCCGTGGACCGCATGCACGACGGGCCGAGGACCGAGTACGACAAGGAACTCATGGCCCAGGGCGTGGGCAACAGCGTGTGCGGGCTGCTCGGCGCGCTGCCGATGACCGCGGTCATCGTGCGGAGCGCCGCCAATGTGGAGGCCGGGGCGCGGACCCGGGCGTCCCGGGTGCTGCACGGTGGCTGGCTGCTGCTCTTCGCCGTGGCGTTTCCGCAGCTTCTGGAGATCGTGCCGCTGGCCGCGCTGGCCGGGGTGCTGCTGCACGCGGGCTGGAAGCTGCTACCGGCCAAGGCGGTGGCCGCGTTGTGGCGGACGCACCGGGGCGAGGCGGTGGTACTGGTGGTCACGGCCTCGGCGATCGTGGTCACCAATCTTTTCGAGGGCGTGCTGATCGGGCTGGGGCTCGCCGTCGCCAAGGCGGCCTGGGAGACCTCTCACGTGCACATCGAGGAGGTGTGGGAGGACGAGGCGCTGTGCGTGCAGGTCCTGGGCAACGCCAGTTTCCTGCGGCTGCCCAAGCTGCTCGACGCCTTGGACGCGCTGCCGCACGGGCAGCCGGTGCGGCTGGATCTGAGCGGGCTGCGCCATCTGGACCATGCCTGTCTGACGGCCCTGGAGGGCTGGGAGCGCGCGCGGTCGCCACTGCCCGGCCGGGAGGGCGTCATCTAGGGCGGTTACCCTCCGCCGGTGGAACACGAGTTGAAGCGCACTCTGGGAGTGTCCGACGCCGTCGTCGTCGGGCTCGGCGCGATGGTGGGCGCCGGTATCTTCGCCGCCCTGGCTCCGGCGGCGGGGGCGGCGGGTGGGGGTCTGCTCGCCGCTCTGGCTGTGGCGGGTGTCGTGGCCTACTGCAACGCGCACTCCTCGGCGCGACTGGCCGCCCGGTATCCGGCCTCCGGTGGCACCTACGTGTACGGGCGCGAGCGGCTCGGGCCCTTCTGGGGGTATCTGGCCGGCTGGGGATTCGTGATCGGCAAGACCGCGTCCTGTGCGGCGATGGCCCTCACGGTCGGGGCCTATCTCCGGCCCGGGCAGCAGCACGCCGTGGCCGTCGCGGCGGTGGTGGCGCTGACCGCCGCGAGCTACGGGGGTGTGCAGAAGTCGGCCCGGATCGCCCGGCTGATCGTGGCGGTCGTCCTGGCGGTGCTGGCCGGGGTGGTCGTGGTGTGCCTGTCCTCCGGGGCGGCCGACCCGGGGCGGCTGAGCGGATCCCCTCAGGGGATCTTCGGCTTGTTGCAGGGCGCGGGTCTGCTGTTCTTCGCCTTCGCGGGCTATGCCCGGATCACCACCCTGGGCGAGGAGGTGCGCGACCCGGAACGGACGATCCCGCGGGCGGTGCCGATCGCGCTGGGGATCGCGCTGCTGGTGTACGCAGCGGTGGCGGTGGCGGCGCTGTCGGTGCTCGGCGCGGAGGGGCTGGCGGGGTCGTCGGCGCCGCTCGCCGACGCGGTGCGGGCGGCCGGGCGGCCCGGACTGGCCCCGGTGGTCCAGGTGGGCGCGGCCCTGGCCGCCTTGGGCTCGCTGCTGGCGCTCGTGCTCGGGGTGTCGCGGACCGTCCTGGCGATGGCCCGGGACGGTCATCTGCCGCGCGGGCTGGCGGCCGTGCATCCCCGGCATCAGGTGCCGCACCACGCGGAGCTGGCGGTGGGAGCGGTCGTGGCGGTGCTGGCGGCCACCGCCGATCTGCGGGGCGCGATCGGTTCCTCCTCCTTCGGGGTGCTCGCCTACTACGCGATCGCGAACGCCTCCGCGTGGACTCTCGATTCAGCTGTCAAGGGTCGGGCCGTGGCAGTGGTCGGGCTGTCCGGCTGTGTCGTGCTGGCATGCGCGCTGCCCCTCGCGTCCGTGGCCTGGGGGGCGACGGTGCTGGCGGTGGGCGTAGTTGTGTACGGGGTACGGCGGCTCAGATCCGGGATCTGAATCCGTCCCAGAGCGTCAGCTCCAGGTCGAACTCCTCACCCGCCCCGGACGCGTCGCAGTACCAGGCGGTGCCGTCGAGCCAGCCGTGCAGCCAGGCCGCGAGGCTGGGGGTGTCGATGGACCAGGCGAGCTCCGGCTCCCCGAGTCCGGGATCGAAGAGCAGGACCTGGGCGGTGTCGGAGCGGCAGTCGACGCAGACGGACAGGGAGCACCCGAAGTCGGCTATCGGCAGCACGCCCTCGGGCCAGCGCCAGGCCGAGGAGCGGCCCGCCCCGTAGGCACTGACGGCGTCGTGCAGTGACAGCAGTCCGCACTCCGGGCCGAATCCGCCGTCGCCGACACGGGTGTAGAGCGCGGCGAGCAGGGGCGGCAGGGCGAAGCCGAGTATGCCCTCGGCCCGGGCGATCTCGGCCGTGCCCAGGGCGGCGGGCAGGGGCTTTCCGTTCCCCTGCGCGGAGTTGTGCGCACGCGCGGCGACTTGCTCCAGCAACTGCTCGGTCTCGTTCATGCGTTCATGGTGACGCACCCCACCGACAGCCGCCCAGGCCTGTGGACAACTCCGCCCGCAGGCCGATCCGGTCGGCATGCGGGCGGGGTGTGTGGTGGCGTCCACGACGCCGGCGGCCGTGTCAGCGCGAGGCGAACGGCGCGTCCGTCGGGACGATCTCGCGGCCCAGCGGGAGCAGGGAGAGCGGGACCATCTTGAAGTTGGCGATGCCGAAGGGGATGCCGATGATCGTGACGCAGAGGGCGATGCCCGTGACGATGTGGCCGAGGGCCAGCCACCAGCCGGCCAGGACCAGCCACAGGACGTTGCCGATGCAGGACGGGGCGCCGGCGTCGTGGCGTTCGACCGTGGTGTAGCCGAAGGGCCAGAGGGCGTAGACGGCGATGCGGAAGGCGGCGATGCCGAACGGGATACCGATGATCGTGATGCAGAGCAGCACGCCCGCGAGGATGTATCCCAGGAACAGCCAGATGCCGCTGAGGATGAGCCAAATGATGTTGAGGATTGTCTTCACTGGCGGCGGCCTGCCATCTGTTCGAGCCGGGCGATGCGCTCGGCCATCGGAGGGTGTGTGGAGAACATCTTAGAAAGGCCCTGACCTGGGCGGAACGGGTTGGCGATCATCATGTGGCTCGCCGCCTCCAACCGGGGCTCGGGGGGCAGTGGGAGCTGCTTGGTACCGGCGTCGAGCTTGCGCAGGGCGCTGGCCAGGGCGAGTGGGTCGCCGGTGAGCTGGGCGCCGGAGGCGTCGGCCTCGTACTCGCGCGAGCGGCTGATGGCCAGCTGGATCACGGAGGCGGCCAGCGGGCCCAGGATCATGATCAGCAGCATGCCGAGGAGGCCGGGGCCCTCGTCGTCGTTCGACCGACCGATCGGGATCAGCCAGGCGAAGTTCACCAGGAACATGATCACCGAGGCGAGGGCGCCGGCGACCGAGGAGATCAGGATGTCGCGGTTGTAGACGTGGCTGAGCTCGTGGCCGATGACCCCGCGCAGCTCGCGCTCGTCGAGGATCCGCAGAATCCCCTCGGTGCAGCAGACCGCGGCGTTGCGCGGGTTGCGGCCGGTGGCGAAGGCGTTGGGGGCCTCGGTGGGTGAGATGTACAGGCGTGGCATGGGCTGGCGCGCGGACGTGGAGAGCTCGCGCACCATGCGGTAGAGCTGGGGAGCCTCGAACTCGCTCACGGGGCGGGCGCGCATCGCGCGTAGAGCCAGCTTGTCGCTGTTCCAGTACGCGTAGGCGTTCGTCCCGAGGGCGACGAGGACGGCGATGATCAAGCCGCCTCGTCCGAAGAAGCTTCCGATGAGGATGATGAGTGCGGACAGCCCGCCGAGGAGTACGGCGGTCTTCAGCCCGTTGTGCCGGCGGTGCACGGTACGCCCTCCAAGTGGTGCGGCAGGGGAGCCCGTCATGGATGTGAGGGTCTACGGTCCAGTGGACCCTCCCTTCCTGGTCAACGCGAGGTGAGGGCGTCTGGTTCCCAGGGCATGGCGGGGCGGTCGCCCGCCACGGCCCCTTCCCGGGGAAGGCCGAGGTCGCGGCGGGGACTGCTCCGTACGGGTTACACGCGCCGGCTCACTGGGCGAAGAGGCTGCCCGAGGTGACGCGCAGGATGAGTTCCGGGGCGCCCGAGAGGACGACCGCCGTGATCGCGGTGACGACGATGGCCGCCGCCACCGGCCAGGGGGCGCGGGTACGGGTCTGCGCGCCCTCGGGGGTGCGGAAGAGCAGGGCCGTCCAGCGCAGGTAGTAGTACAGGGCGATGACGACGTTGATCGCCATGACCACGGCCAGCCAGCCCAGGCCCGCGTCGACCGCGGACCGGAAGACGGTGACCTTGGCGAAGAGGCCGATGATGCCCGGCGGCAGGCCCGCCAGGCAGAGCAGGAAGAAGCCCAGCGAGAGGGCGGCCAGCGGGCGCTCGGCGTACAGCCCGCGGTAGTCGCTGATCCGGTGGAGCGGCTTGGTGCGGGCGACGAGGGCGGCCACGGCGAAGGCGCCGAGGTTCACGGCCGCGTACATGAGGGCGTAGGCGACGGTGGAGCCGATCTGGTCGCGGCCGGAGTACGCGGCCGCGGCGATCGGAACCAGCAGGTAGCCGGCCTGGCCGACCGAGGACCAGGCGAGCAGCCGTACGGCACTGTTCGGGCGGTCCGGGGACTGCCGCAGGGCGGCGGCGTTGCCCAGGGTCATGGTGAGCGCGGCGAGGACGGCCAGGGCGGGGCCCCAGATGTCGGAGTACGCCGGGAAGGCGATCACCGTGACGAGGATGAGGCCGGTGAAGCCGACGGCCTTGCCGATCACCGAGAGGTAGCCGGCGATGGGCAGGGGGGCGCCGACGTAGGTGTCGGGGACCCAGAAGTGGAAGGGGACGGCCGCCGTCTTGAAGGCGAAGCCGACGAGGGTGAGCGCGACACCGGCCATGGCGAGGGTGTCGAGCTGCCCGGGGACGTCTTCGAGACGGTCGGCGACCTGGGTGAGGTGCAGGGAGCCGGTGGCGGCGTAGACGAAGCTGACGCCCATCAGCGACACGGCGGTGGCGGTGACGGAGGACAGGAAGAACTTCAGGGCGGCCTCGGAGGAGAGCCGGTCGCCGCGGCGCATGCCGACGAGGGCGAAGGCGGGCAGCGAGGCGACCTCGAGCGCGACGATCAGGGTGGCGAGGTCGCGGGAGGCGGGCAGCAGGGCCGCGCCGGCGGCGGAGGACAGCAGCAGGAACCAGTACTCGCCGGCCGGCATGCGGGTGTCACGGACGGCGGTGACCGACAGCAGGGCGGTGACCAGGGCGCCGGCCAGCACCAGGAACTGGATGACGAGCGTGAAGTGGTCGGCGACGTAGCTGCAGGCCTCCGGGTCGCCGGTGAGGCAGAAGGTGGCCCGGTCACCGGCGCGCAGGGGCAGCAGGGTCGCGGTCGCGGCGGCCAGGCCGGCGACCGAGATCCAGCCGAGGGCGGGCTTGTGGCGCTCGGCGAGGAACAGGTCGGCGACGAGGACGACCAGGCCGACGGCGGCGGTGATCACCACGGGTGCGATGGCGAGCCAGTCGACGGACTGGACCAGGCTCGGGGCCTCGGCGGAGAGGACCGTCAGGTCCGTCGTGGCCGTCATGAATTGCCTCCTGCGAGGAGCTTCTGGACGGCCGGGTCGGTGAGGCCGAGGAGGACCGCGGGCCACAGGCCGGCGAGGACGGTGAGGGCGACGAGCGGGGTCCAGGCGGCGAACTCGTAGCGCTGGATGTCCGCGACGGCGAGCTCGGGACCGGCTTTCGGGTCTCCCATGCAGACGCGCCGTACGACGATCAGCAGATAGGCGGCGGTGAGCAGGGTGCCGAACGCGCCGACGGCCGTGTAGGTGAGGAACGCGGGGCGGGAGAGGCCCTCGGCGGGGTCGAAGGCCCCGAAGAGGGCGAGCATCTCGCCCCAGAAACCGGCGAGGCCCGGCAGGCCGAGGGAGGCGACGGCGGCGAAGGCGAGGAAGGCGCCCATGCGGGGTGCACGGCCGTAGAGGGCGGCGCCGGTGGCCCCGGCGAGGGTGTCGAGGTCGGCGGTGCCGTAGCGGTCCTTGAGGGCGCCGACCAGGAAGAAGAGGAGGCCGGTGATCAGGCCGTGGGCGATGTTGGCGAAGAGCGCGCCGTTGACGCCGGTGGGGGTCATGCTCGCGATGCCGAGGAGGACGAAGCCCATGTGGCCGACGGAGGAGTAGGCGATGAGGCGCTTGAGGTCGCCCTTGTTGCCCTTGCGGGCCAGCGCGAGGCAGGCGAGCGATCCGTAGACGATGCCGACGGCGGCGAAGGCGCCCAGATAGGGGGCGAAGGTGGCCATGCCGTCGGGGGTGACGGGCAGCAGGATGCGGACGAACCCGTACGTGCCCATCTTGAGCAGAACGCCCGCCAGCAGGACGGATCCGACGGTGGGCGCGGCGGTGTGGGCGTCCGGGAGCCAGCTGTGCAGGGGCCACATCGGGGTCTTCACCGCGAGGCCGATCCCGATGGCGAGCACGGCCAGGATCTGGGTGGTGTGGGACAGTTCGCGGCCGTTGTCAGAGGCGAGTGCCACCATGTCGAATGTGCCCGCCGTCACACCGATGAGGAGCAGGCCGAGCAGCATGACGACGGAGCCGAGGAGGGTGTAGAGGATGAACTTCCAGGCGGCGGCCTGCCGCTGAGCACCGCCCCAGCGGGCGATGAGGAAGTACATCGGGATGAGGACCATCTCGAAGGCGAGGAAGAAGAGCAGCAGGTCGAGGACGGCGAAGGTCGCGAGGGTGCCGGACTCGAGGACGAGGAGCAGCGCGACGAAGGCCTTCGGGGACGGGCCTGCGGGGAGCTTGAAGTAGCTGTAGAGCGCGCAGAGGAAGAACAGCAGCGCGGTCATCAGGAGGAGGGGGAGCGAGATGCCGTCGACGCCGAGGTGGATCCGGACGTTCAGCGCCTGGATCCAACTGATGTCCGTCGTCGCCTGGATGCGGGACGGGGCGTCGTGGTCGAAGCCCAGGGTGAGGGCGACGGCCGCGGCGAGGATCACGCCGGTCACGGTCACGCCGTGGCGGAGCACGGCCTGTTCGGGGCTCTTGCCCTTGAGGCCGGGCGGGGCCGGCAGGAGCGCCGCGGCGGAGCCGAGGAGCGGTGCGGCCACGATGAACGCCAGAAGGAACTGCATCACGGACGGGCTGATATCAATCACGGCTGACTCACGGCTCACGATCCGGCGTTGACGTTGGCGAGGACGGCGGTGGCGATCGCCAGGACCACGGCGCCTGCGAGCAGGGCGCTCAGGTAGCTCTGCACGTTGCCGGTCTGGGCTCGGCGCACGAGGCTGCCGAGCAGCTGGGTGCCGGTGCCCGCGCCGCGGACGTACGTGTCCACGACCTCGCGGTCGAGGAAGCGGACGAGGCGCGCCGCGGCCTGGACGGGCCGGACGAACAGCCGGTCGTAGACGGCGTCGAGGTGGAAGCCGTCGGCGGCGTGGCGGTGCAGGGGGCCGAGGAGCGCCGTGCCGGGGTCGGCGGCGGGGCCGGCCGGGACGGTGGGGTGATCGTGGGTCACCTCGGCCACCTCGGGGGCTTCCGCGGCGGATTCGGCGGCGGCGACCGCGGCGGGCGTCTCGGCGGCGGCCGCGGCTCGGGTGCCGGCGGCGCTCGCGAGGGCGGCCTTCGCGGAGGCGCGCTGCCAGAGGGCGTAGGTGAGCATCGCGCCGATGGCGGCGGCGCCCGTGCCGAGGACCGAGGTGACCAGGGTCGGGGTGAGTTCCCCGCTGTCGAACCAGTCGGAGATGGGTCCGGCCGCGAGGCCGAAGCCGACGGACGGGATCGCCAGCAGCCACAGCACGCCGGTCATGGCGAGGGGCTCCTTGCCGTGGTCGGGGGCGGCGGCGCCGCGGCCGCGGAAGGCCATCAGCCACAGCCGGGTGGCGTAGGCGGCGGTGAGCAGGGCGGTCAGCAGACCGGCGACGAGCACCAGCCAGCCGGCGGCGCTGGGTGCGAAGTCCGAGTGGCCGGTGGCGGTGTGCTCGGCGGCGACGAGGACGGCTTCCTTGGAGAAGAAGCCGGCGAAGGGCGGGACCGCGGCGAGCGCGAGGAGCGCGATCGTCATCGTCCAGAAGGCGTCGGGGATGCGCTTGACGAGGCCGTCCATCCGGGACATGACGCCGAGGGAGTTGGTACCGGCGGCGTGGATGATCACGCCGGCGCCGAGGAAGAGGAGCGCCTTGAACGCGCCGTGGGACAGGAGGTGGAAGACGGCGGCGCCGCGGTCGCCGACGGCCAGGGCGCCGATCATGTAGCCGAGCTGGCCGATCGTGGAGTAGGCGAGTACCCGCTTGATGTCGTCCTGGGCGATGGCGGCCAGGCCGGAGCCGATCATCGTGACGGCCGCCATCACGGCCATGACCACCAGCGCGGCCTGGGATGCCGCGAAGACGGGCAGGAGGCGGGCGATGAAGTAGACACCGGCGGCGACCATCGTCGCGGCGTGGATCAGTGCCGAGACCGGGGTGGGGCCCGCCATGGCGTCGGGGAGCCAGGTGTGCAGGGGGAACTGCGCGGACTTGCCAGCGACTCCGGCGAGCAGGAGCAGCGCGATCAGCGTCGGGTGGTCGAGTCCGCCGTCGGCGACGGTGTCCAGGATCTTCGGGATCTCGAAGGAGCCGGCGTCGGTGGCGAGCGCGAACAGGCCGATCAGGAAGGGGACGTCGCCGAGCTTGGTGACGAGGAAGGCCTTCAGGGAGGCGGAGCGGGCCGCTTCGGTCTCCCAGTAGTGGCCGACCAGGAAGTACGAGCAGATGCCCATGACTTCCCAGCCGACCAGCAGCACCATCAGGTCGCCGGAGTAGACGACGAGCAGCATGGCGGAGGTGAACAGTGAGACGAGAGCGGCATAGGACGGGTAGCGCGGGTCCTCACGCAGGTACGCCGTCGAGTAGAGCTGTACGCAGGTGGCGACGACCCCGACCAGGACGGCGACCAGCGCGGCGAAGCCGTCCAGGTACAGGGAGAGTTCGATCGGCACCGAGCCGGTCGGGGTCAGCTCGGTCGCGGCGCTGATCGTCTCGCCGCCGCCTTGGCGGACGGCGACGAGTACGGCCAGTACGGCGGCGCCGAGCGTCGGCAGGATCGCGAGCGGCCGGACGAACCCGGGGGCGTTGCGGCCGAGCAGGAGGCCGGCGACCGCGCCGAGGAAGGGGAGCAGCGGGACGAGGACGGCGAGGGTCGTGGTGCTCACGCGGTGACCTCGCTCTGGTTGTTCGCAGCGGGCTCGTGGCCCTCGGCGGTGTCGCGCAGCCGGTCGACGTCGGAGGTGCCCCGGTTGCGGTAGACCATCAGCACGATCGCGAGGCCGATGCCGATCTCGGCGGCGGCGATCGCGATGGTGAAGAGGGTGAGGGCCTGGCCGGCGTGCAGGGCGTCGCGCAGCCAGACGTCGAAGGCCACCAGGTTGAGGTTGACGGCGTTGAGCATCAGCTCGACGGACATCAGGACCAGGATGGCGTTGCGGCGGGCGAGTACTCCGTACAGGCCCGTGCAGAAGAGAAGCGCCGCGAGTACGGCGGGGTAGGCGAGGTGCATCAGCGCCGGCCCTTCTTCTCGCCGGGGCCGGCCGGGGTGGCGGGGTCGGCGGGGTCGTTCTTGCGGGACAGCACGATGGCCCCGATCAGGGCTGCGAGGAGGAGGACGGAGAGCGCCTCGAACGGCAGCACCCAGTGCTGGAAGAGGATCTCGCCGGAGACCTTGGTGGAGCCCTGGACCGGTCCGTCGAGGTCGATCCAGGTGGTGCGGAATGCGTCGACGACCACCCAGACCAGTGACACGGCGGCGACGACGGCGACGCCGAGCGCGAGCGGGCGGTTGCCGGAGTCCGCGTCCGGGGAGCGGCCGATGGGGGCCTTGGTGAGCATCAGCCCGAAGAGGAGGAGGACGATCACGGAACCGAGGTAGATGAGGACCTGGACCCAGGCGATGAACTCGGCGGTCAGCAGCAGGTACTCGACGGCGATGCCGCCGAGCGCGACGACCAGCCACAGGGCGGCGTGCACGAGCTGCTTGGTGGTGACCGTGACGAGGGCCGCGCCGAGGGTGGCGAGTCCGACGAGGACGAAGGCGATCTCGACGCCGGTCGGGGAGAGGAATCCGGGCCCGGTGGTGGTGGCGGCTGCGGCCAGGGTGGCGGCGGGGCTCACGCGTCTCCCTCCGGGGTCGGGTCGGTCGGCTCTTCGGTCTCGGCCGCCTGGGCGGCGGCTTCGGCGGCTTCGGCGGCGGCTGCCGCAGCGGCCGCCGCGGCCGCGGCTTCGGCCTTCTCCACGGCCTTGCGGGCGGCGGCGATCTCCTTGGGCTCCTCGGCGGCCGGGTCCAGCGCGGGCGGCGCCGGGACGGTCCACATCCACTCGCGGAGCTTGTCCCGCTCGTGGGTCAGCTCGTGGATGTCGGTCTCCGCGTACTCGAACTCCGGCGACCAGAAGAGGGCGTCGAAGGGGCACACCTCGATGCAGATGCCGCAGTACATGCAGAGGGAGAAGTCGATGGCGAAGCGGTCGAGGACGTTGCGGCTGCGCTCTCGGCCGCCGGGGGTGGCCGCCGGGACCGTCTCCTTGTGGGAGTCGATGTAGATGCACCAGTCGGGGCACTCACGGGCGCAGAGCATGCAGACGGTGCAGTTCTCCTCGAACAGACCGATGACTCCGCGGGAGCGGGGCGGCAGTTCGGGCTGGACGTCGGGGTACTGGGCCGTGTGCGAGCGCTTCGTCATCGTGCGCAGCGTCACGGCCAGGCCCTTGGCCAGGCCGGATCCGGGGATGGGCATTACTGGATCGCCACCTTCACGATGCCGGTGAGCGCGATCTGGGCGAGCGCGAGCGGGATGAGTGTGGTCCAGGCGAGCTTCTGGAGCTGGTCCTCGCGCAGGCGCGGGTAGCTCACGCGGAGCCAGATCACGACGAAGGCGAGGATCGCGATCTTGAGCAGGGTCCAGACCCAGCCGAGGTCGTCGCCGAAGGGGCCGTGCCAGCCGCCGAGGAACAGGACGGTGGTGAGGGCGCAGAGGACGACGATGCCGGCGTACTCGGCGAGGAGGAACAGGGCGAAGCGCAGGCCGGTGTACTCGGTGTACGCGCCGAAGATGATCTCGGAGTCGGCGACGGGCATGTCGAAGGGGGGCCGCTGCAGTTCGGCGAGACCGGCGACGAAGAAGACGAGCGCGCCGACGATCTGCCAGGGCAGCCACCACCACTCGAAGGCGTCGACGATGCCGGGGAGGGAGACCGTACCGGCGGCCATGGCGACGGAAGCCGCGGCGAGCAGCATCGGGAGCTCGTAGGCGAGCAGCTGGGCCGCGGTGCGCAGGCCGCCGAGCAGGGAGAACTTGTTCGCGGAGGCCCAGCCGGCCATCAGGGAGCCGAGGACTCCGACGCCCATGACGGCGAGCGCGAAGAACAGGCCCGCGTCGATGACCTGGCCGACGGCACCCTCGCCGGGGCCGATCGGGATGACCAACAGGACGAGGAGGTAGGGCAGCAGGGCGACGGCGGGGGCGAGCTGGAAGATGCGCCGGTCGGCGCCCGCCGGAACGATGTCTTCCTTCTGCGCGAACTTCACGCCGTCGGCGACGAGCTGGGCCCAGCCGTGGAAGCCGCCGGCGTACATGGGGCCGAGGCGGCCCTGCATGTGGGCCATCACCTTGTGCTCGGTCTGCCCGACGACGAGCGGGAGCACGAGGAAGACGGCGAAGACGACGATCAGCCGCAGGGCGACGTCGAGGACGTCGTTCACGCGTCGCCTCCGTTGTCGGGGTCGGGGGTGGGGTCGGTGGTCGGGGTGGTCCTGGGGTCGGACCCCGAGGTCGCGTCCGACTCCGGTGAGGTCTCCGGAGGTGTCTCCGGTCGCGGCTTCGCCGGAGCCTTCGGCTCCTCGAAGGCAGGCTTCGGATCGTGCCAGGGGGCGTCCGAGCTGCGCGGGGCGGGGCGGCGCGGCGGCGCCTCGCTCTCCCCGGAGTCCGGGGCGGCCGGGGCCGGGGTCTGGCTCGCCGAGCCGTCGGCGACCGAACGGGTACGGCGCGGCGGGCGAGGCGCGGCTTCCGCCGATTCCTCCGGAGCCGCCACGGCCGGGGTCGACTGGCTCGCCGAGCCCTCCGACACCGAGCGGGTACGGCGCGGCGGGCGAGGCGGAGCCTCCTCCGCCGCCCCGGTGGCCGCGTCGGCCGGGGGCTGGGTGGCCGAGCCCTCGGTGACCGAGCGGGTACGGCGGACCGGAGCACCCTCGCGCGGGGTACGCGCGGCGGCGCCCGCCGCGCCGGCCGCACGCGCGGTGCGGGCCGGACGGGCCGGGGCCGGCGGGAGCTGGCCCTTCATCGGGCCCCAGTCGTTGGGGTCCGGTACGCCCGGCGGGAGCATCTGGCGGCGCTTGGGCGCGTCCGGGTCGTGGGCCTCGCCGGGCTCCTTGGCACCGGGCCAGGCCTTGGCGACGCGCGCGGCCAGGACGAAGTCCTTGCGCAGCGGGTGTCCCTCGAAGTTCTCGGGGAGGAGGAGCGGGACGAGGTGCGGGTGGTCGGTGAAGGTCACGCCGAACATCTCGAAGGTCTCGCGCTCGTGCCATTCCGCGCCGGCGTAGACGGCGACCGCGGACGGGAGGGAGGCGGCGCTGTGCGGGACGGTCGTGCGCAGCAGCAGTCGGCGGACCCGGTGGTTCTCCAACGACGCGACGTGCGCGCAGATCCGGAAGCCGGTGCCGGGCTCGTCCACCGCGCTCAGCCAGTCGAAGTAGGTGCAGCCCAGCTTGTCCCGGGCGATTTCGAGGGCGGAGATCCAGCTGCCGACGGGCACGTCCACCGTGAGGACGTCGTACGAGAACTCGGCGACGGCCTCGGCTCCGAAGACCGTCGGCGCCGCGTCGGGGAGGGAGTCGTAGAGGTTCACGCGCCCGCCCCCTGCGCGGGTGCCGGCGGGGGCGTGACCAGGCCGCTGGTCAGCTGGGCCACGGACGGCCCGACGGCGTAGCGCTCGGCCAGCGACTCGCGGGCGATCTTCTCCTGGAGCTTGAGGATGCCCTGGAGAAGGGCTTCGGGACGCGGCGGGCAGCCGGGCACGTAGACGTCGACCGGGATGATCTGGTCGACGCCCTTGGTCACGGAGTACGAGTCCCAGTACGGGCCGCCGCAGTTGGAGCAGGCGCCGAAGGAGATGACGTACTTCGGCTCCGGCATCTGCTCGTAGAGCCGCTTCACGGCCGGGGCCATCTTGTCGGTGACGGTGCCCGAGACGATCATCAGGTCGGCCTGACGCGGCCCCGGCGCGAAGGGGATCACACCCAGCCGGATGAAGTCGTGCCGGGCCATGGACGCGGCGATGAACTCGATCGCGCAGCAGGCCAGGCCGAAGTTGAAGACCCACAGGCTGTACCGGCGGCCCCAGTTCAGGACCACCTTCATCGGTTCCGGGGCCAGGCGGGAGAGGACTCCGAGGCGCTTGGGCTCCGGGAGCAGCACGCCCTCGGTCGGCGTCACAGCCGGTGTCACGTCCATTCGAGGACGCCCTTCTTGTACGCATAGAGCAGGCCGACGGCCAGGAAGCCCAGGAAGATGAACATCTCCACCAGGGTCGTGGCGCCGTAACCGGCGGCGGCGAACACCGTCGCCCACGGGAACAGGAAGATCGAGTCGACGGCGAAGATGACGTAGAGGAACGCGTAGACGTAGTAGCGGACCTGGGTGTGCGCCCAGCCCTCGCCGACCGGGTCCACACCGCATTCGTAGGTCAGCAGCTTCTCGGGGGTCGGGACGACGGGCCGCAGCAGGCGGCCCGCGCCGAAGGCGACGGCCACGAAAAGCACACCGAGGGCGGCCAGTAGACCTACGACCGAATAACTCCGGAAGTAGTCCGCCGCGAGCACGGTTACGGTCGATACCGTTGGTTCAGGCACGTCCGTTCCTCGCTCCTCGGTCACTGTCGACGATCTGGTACGGACGGGAGTCTAGGGCCTGCCTCACACGGGGTGGGGTTATCCCCCGTTCACAGCACCCCGGCCACCCCATGGCATCAGCGGGTCGTACTTGACAGGGTGTGGCGCATGACCATGAGCCATGCCGTACCCGACAACGATCGACCTCCCCCCGTACGGGCCGTCTTCAGCGCCGTGACGTGGAAGGAGATCGCCTATCTCGTGAGCAACCTGCCGCTGGCGATCGTCGGATTCGTTTACGCGGTTGTCATGGTTTCCACCGCCGGCGGTCTTTCCGTGACAGCGGTCGGAATTCCTCTGCTCGCGTGCGGTCTGTATCTGTCTCGGCAATTGGGACGGCTGGACCGGGCACGCGCCCGCGGGTTGCTGGGCGTACGGGTGGACGAGCCGACCCCGATCCCCGGGCCGAAGCGGTCCGGCGGATTCTTCCCCTGGCTGTGGACGAGCATCAAGGACCCGGTCGGCTGGCGGACGGTGCTGTACCAGCTGATCCGGTTGCCGTGGGGAGTACTCACCTTCACGGTAGCGCTGACCGGCCTGTTCGTGCTGTGGCCGGTGCTGCCGTACCTGGTGCGGCTGATGGCGAACGTGGACCGGGCGATGGTACGGGGGCTGCTGTCGCCCTCCGACGACCTGGAGCGGCGGATCGCGGAGCTGGAATCCGACCGGGGCGTCGTGGTCGACACGGCGGCGGCCGATCTGCGGCGCATCGAGCGGGACCTGCACGACGGGGCGCAGGCCCGGCTGGTGGCGCTGGCGATGGGGCTGGGCCTGGCGAAGGAGAAGCTGCTGGAGGACCCGGAGGGCGCGGCGGCGATGGTCGACGAGGCGCACGGTGAGGTGAAGCTGGCGCTGCAGGAATTGCGGGACCTCGCGCGGGGGATCCACCCGGCGGTGCTGACGGACCGGGGGCTGGACGCGGCGCTGTCGTCGGTGGCGGCGCGGTGTGTGGTGCCGGTGAAGGTGGTGGTGGATCTGCCGGGGGATCCGGCGGGTGGTGCGGTGGGTGACGTGGCCGGTGATGCGGCGCGGGGACGGCCGGCGGAGGCGATCGAGGGGATCGCGTACTTCGTGGTGTCCGAGCTGCTGCAGAACGTGAGCAAGCACGCGGGGCCGGGGGCGCGGGGCGCGACGGTCGAGGTGTGGCGGGCGGGGGCACGGCTGATGATCCGGGTGTCGGACGACGGGCGGGGCGGAGCGAGTCCCTCCGGGGGGAGTGGGTTGGCGGGGCTCGCGGAGCGGTTGGGCGCGGTGGACGGGGTGCTGGTGGTGGACTCGCCCGCGGGGGCGGGGACCGTGGTCACGGCCGAGCTGCCGTGGCGGGACCGGGACCGGGGGTAGGCCTCGGGCCTCGTGTGTTGGTGCTGGTGAGCGGGACTCCCGTCCGGGGTGGGCGGGGGTCCCGTTCGTGTGTCCGGCGCCGTCTGCTGCCCGCGGGGTGGGTGGGGGTCTCGGTCGTGGGTCCGGCGCCGCGCCGCTTCCCAGGGCTCCGCCCCGGACCCCGCGCCTCAAACGCCGGCGAGGCTGGAATGGGTGGGCCGCCGCCTCGAACCCGGGCGAGGCTGGAATGGGTGAGCCGCCGCCTCGAACGCCGGAAGGGGTGGGTGGGCCGCCTCGAACCCCGGCGGGGCTGGAGTGGGTGGACCGTCGCCTCGAACGCCGGAAGGGGTGGGTGGGTCGTCTCGAACCCCGGCGGGGCTGGAATGGGTGGGCCGTCGCCTCGAACGCCGAAGGGGCATGGGATGGGCACGGCCGCGGGGTGGGGTTAACCCCCCGGTGGAGATGCCGACCCGCCGGATGGTTGTGGGGGGAGCGGGGGCGGCAGGGTGAGGGGGTATCGGAGGACCGGAAGGGCGGGTCGGGATCATGGACAACGGCAGAGGCGCGGGCGGCGGGATCGGCGCGGTGCTGCGGGCTCCGGTCGAGGGGCGGACCTGGCGGGAGCTCGGGTACCTGCTGATCGGGCTGCCACTGAGCACGGTGTACTTCTCGCTCGCCATCGCCGGCGTGAGCCTGGGCGCCGGACTGCTCGTCACCTTCCTCGGGGTTCCGGTTCTCGCCGGTGTGCTCGCCATGTGCCGGGGCTTCGGGCACGTGGAGCGGGCCCGGGTGCGTGGGCTGCTCGGGGCGGACATCCCCGCCCCCGCGCCGATCCGGGCGAAGAAGGCCGGTCCGCTCGCCGCCATGGGTGCGCTGCTCAAGAGCGGGAGCGCCTGGCGGCACGTGCTGTACTCGGTCGTCCACTTCCCGTGGGCGGTGTTCTCGTTCTGCCTGTCCCTGGTGCTGTGGGCGTGCGGGTGGGCGTACCTGCTGTACCCGCTGTGGTTCTGGGTGTTCCCGGCCTTCACCGACCAGCCCGGTCTGCAGCTCTTCCAGAACGACGACTACACCTTCTACCTCGACTCGCCCGGCACGATCGCCCTGACCAGCCTGATCGGGCTGGCCCTCACCCTCGCCACCCCCTGGGTGATCCGGGCCCTGACCACCGTCGATCGCGTGATGGTCGGCGGGCTGCTCGGGGCGTCGAGCCTGGCCACCCGGGTCAGCGAGCTGGAGTCCGACCGCGGGGTGGTCGTGGACACCGCCGCCGCCGACCTGCGGCGCATCGAGCGGGATCTGCACGACGGGGCGCAGGCCCGGCTGGTGGCGCTGGCGATGGATCTGGGGCTGGCGAAGGAGAAGCTGACCGAGGATCCGCAGGCCGCCGCCCGGATGGTGGACGAGGCGCACGGTGAGGTGAAGATCGCCCTCCAGGAGCTGCGTGACCTGGCTCGTGGGATCCACCCGGCCGTGCTGACCGACCGGGGGCTGGACGCGGCGCTGTCCTCGGTGGCCTCGCGGTGCGCGGTGCCGGTACGGGTGGCCGTGGATCTGCCGGCCCGGCCCGCGGCGGCGATCGAGGGGATCGCGTACTTCACGGTCTCGGAGCTGCTGCAGAACGTCAGCAAGCACGCGCTGGCCCGGTCGGCCTCGGTGGACGTGTGGAAGTCCGGGGAGCGGCTGCTGATCCAGGTCGCCGACGACGGTCGGGGCGGGGCCGGGACGCGGGAGGGGACGGGGCTGGCGGGGCTGACCGAGCGGCTGGACGCCGTGGACGGGGTGCTGGTCGTCGACTCCCCCGTCGGGGGCGGGACGACGGTCACGGCCGAGCTGCCCTGGCGCCCCTAGCGGGTGGAAAAGCCGTCGAACGAAGGGCCGGGCCGGGTGGCCCGGCCCTTCGCAACTCCCGGCGGGCATGGCCCCCGTTTGCGGCATGTGACGTTCCAGTACGCGAAAACTCCCCCCGTGCGCCGACATGTTGTCCCGGCTCTGCCTTCAGCGGGACCCAAGACTGGGATGCTTGGCTGAGTCAGGTAGTTCGTGAGCGAGTGGACGCGGGGGAAGCTGAGTCGTGGACGACAGGGTGCGGGTGGTCATCGCCGAGGATTCAGTGCTGCTGCGTGAGGGCCTGACCCGGTTGCTGACCGACCGGGGGCATGACGTCGTGGCAGGCGTCGGGGACGCGGAGGCCCTGATCAAGACGGTGGCGGATCTGGCGGCGGAGGGTGCGCTGCCGGATGTGGTGGTGGCGGACGTACGGATGCCGCCGACCCACACCGACGAGGGGGTACGGGCGGCGGTGCGGCTACGCCGTGATCACCCCGGGATAGGTGTGCTCGTGCTGTCCCAGTACGTGGAGGAGCAGTACGCCACCGAACTGCTGGCCGGTTCGACCACCGGGGTGGGGTATCTGCTCAAGGACCGGGTGGCCGACGTGCGCGAGTTCCTGGACGCGGTCGTGCGGGTGGCCCGGGGCGGTACGGCCCTGGACCCCGAGGTCGTCGCCCAGCTGCTCGGTCGCAGCCGGAAGCAGGACGTCCTGGCGGGCCTGACCCCGCGCGAGCGCGAGGTGCTCGGGCTGATGGCCGAGGGCCGGACGAATTCCGCCGTGGCGAAGCAGTTGGTCGTGAGCGACGGAGCGGTGGAGAAGCACGTCAGCAACATCTTCATGAAGTTGGGCCTTTCGCCGAGTGACGGGGATCACCGGCGAGTACTGGCCGTTCTCACCTACCTGAAATCTTGATCGACTGACACTCTGTCAGATATGGCATACCGGCAGGGCCGTCTCGACGGGTGGTCCTACGGTCCAGAATGTGACCGCTCCTGGGGGCCTTGATCCCTACCGTCGTAGGGTGGGTCCCGGGGGGTCACGCCTCGAAGGAGGTCCAGTTCAGTGACCAGCCAGGTCAGCAGCCCAGCCGAGCAGGCCGACGGGGCCGGGGGTGCGATTGTCGGTGGACAGCGCGCCCCGGAGAGTCCGGGCGGCAAGGAAGTGCGCCGCCTCGATCGTGTGATCATCCGATTCGCGGGTGACTCCGGTGACGGTATGCAGCTCACCGGTGACCGCTTCACCTCGGAAACGGCGTCCTTCGGGAACGACCTGTCGACGCTGCCGAACTTCCCCGCCGAGATCCGCGCGCCCGCCGGAACCCTTCCGGGCGTCTCCTCCTTCCAGCTGCACTTCGCCGACCACGACATCCTCACCCCGGGCGACGCCCCGAACGTGCTGGTTGCAATGAACCCGGCGGCCCTGAAGGCGAACATCGCGGACCTGCCGCGCGGCGCGGAGATCATCATCAACACGGATGAATTCACCAAGCGCCCCATGGCCAAGGTCGGCTACGCCACCTCGCCGCTGGAGGACGGCTCTCTCGACGCCTACAGCCTGCATCCGGTGCCGCTGACCACCCTGACGGTCGAGGCCCTGAAGGACTTCGGCCTCTCCCGCAAGGAGGCCGAGCGCAGCAAGAACATGTTCGCGCTCGGCCTGCTGTCGTGGATGTACCACCGGCCCACCGAGGGCACCGAGAACTTCCTGCGGCAGAAGTTCGCGAAGAAGCCCGAGATCGCCGAGGCGAACGTCGTCGCCTTCCGGGCCGGCTGGAACTTCGGGGAGACCACCGAGGACTTCGCGGTCTCTTACGAGGTCGCCCCCGCCACCCGCGCCTTCCCCACCGGCACCTACCGCAACATCTCCGGGAACCTGGCGCTCTCCTACGGTCTCGTCGCCGCGAGCCAACAGGCCGACCTGCCGCTCTACCTGGGCTCCTACCCGATCACCCCGGCCTCGGACATCCTGCACGAGCTGTCGAAGCACAAGAACTTCGGTGTGCGGACCTTCCAGGCCGAGGACGAGATCGCCGGCATCGGCGCGGCACTCGGCGCGGCCTTCGGCGGCGCGCTCGGGGTGACCACCACCTCCGGGCCGGGTGTGGCGCTCAAGTCGGAGGCGATCGGCCTCGCGGTGTCGCTGGAGCTGCCGCTCCTGATCGTGGACATCCAGCGCGGCGGCCCCTCGACCGGTCTGCCGACCAAGACGGAGCAGGCGGACCTCCTGCAGGCCATGTTCGGCCGCAACGGCGAGGCCCCCGTCCCGATCGTGGCGCCGCGGACCCCCGCGGACTGCTTCGACGCCGCCCTCGACGCGGCCCGTATCGCGCTCACCTACCGGACCCCGGTCTTCCTGCTCTCCGACGGCTACCTCGCCAACGGATCCGAGCCCTGGCGGATCCCGGAGGTCGCCGACCTGCCCGACCTGAAGGTCAAGTTCGCCACCGCCGCGAACCACACCCTCGCCGACGGCACCGAGGTGTTCTGGCCGTACAAGCGGGATCCGGAGACCCTCGCCCGGCCCTGGGCCATCCCCGGCACCCCCGGCCTCGAACACCGCATCGGCGGCATCGAGAAGCAGGACGGCACCGGCAACATCTCCTACGATCCGGCCAACCACGACCTCATGGTCCGCACCCGGCAGGCCAAGGTCGACGGCATCCAGGTCCCCGACGTCGACGTCGACGACCCGGACGGCGCCACCACCCTGGTCCTGGGTTGGGGATCCACCTACGGCCCCATCACCGCGGCCGTCCGCCGGTTGCGCAGCGCCGGACTCCCCATCGCCCAGGCCCACCTGCGCCACCTCAACCCCTTCCCCAGGAATCTCGGTGAGGTCCTGGAGCGTTACGAGAAGGTAGTGGTGCCGGAGATGAACCTCGGGCAGCTCGCCACCCTGATCCGGGCGAAATACCTGGTCGACGCCCAGTCGTACAACCAGGTCAACGGAATGCCGTTCAAGGCGGAGCAGCTCGCCACGGTTCTCAAGGAGGCCATCGATGACTGAGGTGACCGAAGGGGAGCGGACCCTGCTCTCGCTGGTACCGAAGGCCGAGAGCACGCAGTCGATGAAGGACTTCAAGTCGGACCAGGAGGTCCGCTGGTGCCCCGGTTGCGGTGACTACGCCGTGCTGGCCGCGGTGCAGGGCTTCATGCCCGAACTGGGCATCGCGAAGGAGAACATCGTCTTCGTCTCGGGCATCGGTTGCTCCTCGCGTTTCCCGTACTACATGAACACGTACGGGATGCACTCCATCCACGGCCGCGCCCCGGCGATCGCCACGGGCCTGGCCACCTCCCGCCGCGACCTGTCCGTCTGGGTGGTCACGGGCGACGGCGACGCGCTGTCCATCGGCGGGAACCACCTCATCCACGCCCTGCGCCGCAACGTCAACCTGAAGATCCTGCTGTTCAACAACCGGATCTACGGGTTGACCAAGGGCCAGTACTCCCCCACGTCCGAGGTCGGCAAGATCACCAAGTCGACGCCGATGGGCTCGCTCGACGCGCCCTTCAACCCGGTGTCGCTGGCGATCGGGGCCGAGGCCTCCTTCGTCGCCCGGACCGTCGACTCCGACCGCAAGCACCTGACCGAGGTGCTGCGTCAGGCGGCCGACCACCAGGGCACGGCGCTCGTGGAGATCTACCAGAACTGCAACATCTTCAACGACGGCGCCTTCGAGGTCCTCAAGGACAAGGACCAGGCCCAGGAGGCCGTGATCCGGCTGGAGGACGGGCAGCCGATCCGCTTCGGCACGGACAACGCGAAGGGTGTCGTACGCGATCCGGCCACCGGGGACCTCGAGGTCGTCGAGGTCACCCCGGCCAACGAGGGGCGGATCCTGGTGCACGACGCGCGGAACGCGAGCCCCACCACCGCTTTCGCGCTCTCCCGCCTCGCCGACCCCGACACGCTGCACCACACCCCGATCGGGGTGTTCCGCAACGCGGAGCGGCCCGTCTACGACACCCTCATGGCCGACCAGCTCGACGCGGCCATCGACCGCAGCGGCAAGGGTGACCTCGGGGCGCTGCTGACCGGCAACGACACCTGGACCGTCGTGGGCTGACCCGCCCGCGCGACACGGCCGCCGGAAGCCCGGACCTCCCTGGGGGTCCGGGCTTCGGCATGCGTGGCCCGACGCCCCGCCACTTCCCCCCATGCAGCGCTTTCCAAAAGTTAGCGCTTCCCGTAGGCTGGCGCTGTCATCCAACGAGGAGAGCAGTCATGAGCATCGTCGTCACCGCCGCCACCGGAGCCCTCGGCCGTCTCGTCGTCGAGGAGCTGCTGGAACGGGTCCCCGCCGACCGGGTCGCCGTCGTCGTCCGCGACGAGGAGAAGGCCGCCGACCTGGCCGCGCGCGGGATCGAGGTGCGCGTCGCCGACTACGACGACCCGACGGCCCTGGCCCGCGCCTTCGAGCCCGGCGACCGGGTGCTGCTGATCTCCGGCAACGAGATCGGGCGGCGCGTCGCCCAGCACACCGCCGTGATCGACGCCGCGAAGGCGGCGGGCGTCGCGCAGCTGGCCTACACCGGCATCCTCGGCGGCCCCGAGGCCGACTTCGAGCTGGCCTCCGAGCACACCACCACCGAGCAGGCCGTGCTCGCCTCCGGGCTCCCGTACACCTTCCTGCGCAACGGCTGGTACCACGAGAACTACACCCGCGAGCTGCCGACGGTCCTCGGGCACGGAGCGGTCGTGGGCAGCGCGGGCGAGGGCCGGGTCGCCTCGGCGGCACGCGCCGACTACGCGGCCGCCGCGGCCGTGGTCCTCACCGGCGAGGGGCACCTGAACCGGATCTACGAGCTCTCCGGCGACACCGCGTGGAGCCTCGGGGAGTACGCGGCCGAGGTGTCGGCGCTCAGCGGCAAGGAGATCGCGTACGCCGAGGTTCCGGCGGACGAGCACCTGCGGATCCTGACGGGCGCGGGGGTGCCCGAGGGCTTCGCGGCGATCATCGTCGACGTGGACGCGGCGATCGCGCGCGGCCGACTGGCGGACACCGGCGGGGACCTGGCCCGGCTGATCGGGCGGCCGACGACCCCGGTCACCGAGGCGATCGGCGCCGCGCTGGCCTGACCTGGGCGGGCTCCCGGCGGCTCCCGAGCGACCTCCACATCCGTACGGGCCCACCGGCCCCGAAAGATGTCATGAGTATCTCGCGATTACGGGCATGACATCCGGGCCGTACGGCGATACCGTCGTGAAGTTGGCTGGAAGTCGCACAGGAGGCCCCGTGAAGGCGGAGAACGAGCAGCGCACGGGTTTGCTCTACGGATTCGGCGCGTACGGGATGTGGGGGCTGGTGCCCCTCTTCTGGCCTCTCCTCAAACCCTCCGGGGCGGTCGAGATCCTCGCCCACCGCATGGTGTGGTCCCTGGCCGTGGTCGGTCTGGCACTTCTCGCGCTGCGCCGCTGGGGCTGGATACGGGAGCTGCTCCGCCAACCGCGCAAGCTCGGCCTGACCGCGCTGGCCGCCTCGGTGATCAGCGTGAACTGGGGCCTGTACATCTGGTCGGTCAACAACGAGCACGTCGTCGAGGCCAGCCTCGGCTACTTCATCAATCCCCTGGTCAGCATCGCCATCGGCGTACTGGTGCTCGGCGAGCGACTGCGCCGCGCCCAGTGGGTGGCGGTCGGCCTCAGCTTCGTCGCCGTGCTGGTGCTCGCCATCGGCTACGGGCGACCGCCGTGGATCTCGCTGGTCCTCGCCTTCTCCTTCGCCACGTACGGGCTGATCAAGAAGAAGCTCAACATGGGCGGCCTGGAGTCGCTGGCCGCCGAGACGGCCGTGCTGTTCCTGCCCGCCCTCGGCTACGTGCTGTGGCTCGGCGCGCAGGGGCAGTCCACCTTCGCCGCGCACGGTGTCGGCCACGCGCTGCTGTTGGCCGCGACCGGCCTGGTCACGGCGATCCCGCTGGTGTTCTTCGGGATGGCCGCGATCCGGGTTCCGCTGTCCACCCTGGGGCTGCTCCAGTACATGGCCCCGGTCTTCCAGTTCGGGCTCGGCGTCCTGTACTTCCACGAGGCGATGCCGCCCGAGCGCTGGGCGGGCTTCTCCCTGGTGTGGGCCGCGCTGGTGATCCTCACCTGGGACGCGCTGCGTACGGCGCGGCGGTCCCGGGCCAGGTTGGAGGCGGCGGCGCCGACGGTCCTGGCGACACCGGCCCGCGAGCCCGCGTAACGCGCCCCGGAAGGCGCGTGGCGCAGCCCCCCGCGGGGCTCGCGCCGGCAAACACTCCACACCCTCGATCCCCGGTACGGACCACCCGTACCGGGGATCGTCCGTTTTCCGAACTGCCCTGACCGAATTGTGGTCTTGACGGACAGTCACACTCTCGCTGAACATCAGGCTCGCACTGACGCACTAACGCTCACCTGCTCTATCCCCACCCGTTCCGTCATATCCCCGCGGAATCCCGGAGCCCCCACATGAGCCTGTCCGTCTCTCGGCGCCTCGCCGCCGTGACCGCGTTCGCGGTCGCCGGCCTGTTCGCCTCCGCCGTCCCCGCCGCGCTCGCCGCCCCCTCGGCGGTCACCGCGGCACCGACACCGCCCGACATTCCGCTGGCCAACGTCAAGGCCCACCTGTCGCAGCTCTCGACCATCGCCGCCAACAACGGCGGCAACCGTGCCCACGGCCGGGCCGGCTACAAGGCCTCGATCGACTACGTGAAGGGCAAGCTCGACGCGGCCGGCTTCACGACCACCCTGCAGACCTTCACCTCCAGCGGCGCCACCGGCTACAACCTGATCGCGGACTGGCCGGGCGGCGACCCGAACTCGGTCCTGATGGCCGGGTCGCACCTGGACTCGGTGACCTCGGGTGCCGGCATCAACGACAACGGCTCCGGCAGCGCGGCCGTCCTGGAGACCGCCCTCGCCGTCTCCCGGGCCGGTCTGCAGCCCACCAAGCACCTGCGTTTCGGCTGGTGGGGCGCGGAGGAGCTGGGCCTGATCGGCTCGAAGTACTACGTCAACAACCTGCCGGCGGCCGAGAAGGCGAAGATCTCCGGCTACCTGAACTTCGACATGATCGGCTCGCCGAACCCGGGCTACTTCGTCTACGACGACGACCCGACCATCGAGCAGACCTTCAAGAACTACTACGCCGGCCTCGGCGTCCCGACCGAGATCGAGACCGAGGGCGACGGCCGCTCCGACCACGCCCCCTTCAAGAACGCGGGCATACCCGTCGGCGGCCTGTTCTCCGGCGCCGACTACACGAAGACGGCGGCGCAGGCGCAGAAGTGGGGCGGCACCTCCGGTCAGGCCTTCGACCGGTGCTACCACTCCTCCTGCGACAGTCTGACGAACATCAACGACACCGCCCTGGACCGCAACTCCGACGCCGTCGCCTACGCGATCTGGACCCTCGGTGCGGGCACTCCGGTCCCGCCCGGCCAGTCCTTCGAGAACACGGCGGACGTGAACATCCCGGACTCCCCCGCGGCGGCGGTGTCCTCGCCGATCACGGTTTCCGGCGTGACGGGCAACGCGCCCGCCACCACCAAGGTCGACGTGAACATCGTCCACACCTACCGCGGTGACCTGGTGGTCGACCTGGTCGCCCCCGACGGCACCGTCTACAACCTGCACAACCGCAGCGGCGGCAGCGCCGACAACCTGGTCCAGACGTACACGGTGAACGCCTCCAGCGAGGTCGCCAACGGGGTCTGGAACCTCCGGGTCAAGGACACGGCGGCGCAGGACGTCGGCTACATCAACAGCTGGAAGATCACCTTCTAGTCTTCCGCCGACCGTTCCACGGCTCCACCGCTCCGGCACGATCCGATCGCCTCCGATCCGATCGTGCCGGAGCTGGGCGTCAGACGTCAGGCGTCCTCGGCGCCCGCCTGCGAGGACGCCTGGAGCGGCCCCTGGATGCGGGCACGCAGCTCCTCGGCCACCGCCGCGATGTCCGCGCGGCCCAGTTTCGCCGCCTCCACCAGGTCGCCGAGCTCCTCGGGCGAGGGCAGCTGCTTCGCCCCGGCCACCCGCAGGTACGAGCGGGTCGCGGCGGCCGCGTAGAACTCGTTCATCGGGGACTCCAGCGCCGGGCACACCGCGAGGGTGTGCAAAAACGCGGCGGCCCGCCACGCGGTGTCCGGGGCGGGCTGTTCGGGCACGAGGACGAGGTCGTTCTGGTGCCGGGCGACCGCGGCGGCCACCCCGGAGGGATCCCACACAGCGGGATCGGACGGGAGGTGGTGGGCCAGAGCCGTCCAGGCCCACTCCATGGTGATCTTCAATTGCCGAACCGCTGCTGGAAGTAGCTCCAGTGATCGGCGAACTCCTCTATGCCGGAGAGGAAGTTCTTGCGATCCTCGTCGAGTTCGCGCTCCGTGACCTCGGTGATCAGCGCGGTGACCGTCGTCCCCAGTGCCGCCGCACGTGCCTTCAGGCGTTCGTGGAACTCTTCGTCCAGGCGGATGGTGACGTGTCTCGACATGTCCAACACCGTACAGCGGGTGTGCTGTACGGGCAGCAGGAATGCCGCAAGGGTGGGCAGGGACACAGTCCCCGGCCCACCCTCGCGGCGCTTCGTCCGGCCTGCGACTACTTGTTGGCGTCGGCCGCCTTCACCAGCGCGTCCTTGGTGACCGCGCCGACGTAGACCTTGCCGTCGTCCGTGATCAGGGCGTTGACCAGGCGGGTCGACAGGACACGACCCTCACCGAACTTCCCGGTGACCTTGTCCCCGAGGGAGTCGAGGAACTGCTTGGCCTCCTTCGGGGTGTTCTTGTCGTTCTCCAGGTCCTTCAGGCTGCGGTCGACGCCCGAGTCGATGCGGGCGACGGTCGACCAGCCCTCGCCGAGCACCTTCACGTCGCCCTTCTCGCCCGCGCCACCGGTCAGGCCGCCGAGGCCCGGGAAGGACTCCAGCGCCTTCCAGTGCTCGCCCGCTCCGCCCTTGCCCGCCTCGTCCACGCCCTCGGTCACCTTGGCGCCCTTGGGCGCGGTGAAGGCGAAGGTGTCGCCGGCCGGCTTGGCGAAGTCCACCTTGGTGAAGCCGGCGTCGACGATCGGCTTGCCGCCCTGGGCGGACAGCAGCTGGACGCGCAGCGGCACGCCGTTCTTGGCGTCGACCGCGATCTGGACCGAGCCGACCGTGGAGCCGCTCTGCTTGGGCTTCAGCACCAGCTGGTAGGCATCGCGCCCGGCCACCTGCGCGGTGTCGCCGACGCTGACGTCCGTGGTGGGGCCGGCGGCCTTCAGGATCTCCTCGGCCAGCTTCTGCGGCGAGGCGGCCAGTCGGTCGGCGGTCTTGTGCTCCTTGCCGCCGTCCTTGCCCTTGCCGGCCTCGGCGTTCTTCTCGTGGAAGACCTCGTTCGACTTGGAGTCGTAGCCCCATACGTCGTCGCCGTTGTGGATGAGGCTGTACTCGTCCTTGCCGTCGAGGAAGGTCAGCCGCTGGCGGTCCGGGCCGTCGGCCGCGACGCGCAGGGTGTGGCTGCCGTTCGCCAGCTGGGCGACCTTGTCCTCCGGGTTGGCGGAGCCGCCCGCGATGCCCCCGCCGCCGAGCAGCCCGCTCGCGATCTTCGGCAGCCCCAGGTCGGTGGTGATCCGGGCGGTGCCGGACAGCTGCTGCACCTCCGAGGCCGCGACCTTCTCGATGAGCTGCTGCGCCGTCACCTTCGGCAGGTCGGGCCCGCCGGCGTTGGCGAAGGCCGGAACCATCGCAACGGTCGCCGCGGCCACGCCCGCCACCGCTACCGGTACGGCGTACCGGGCGGCCTTGCGGGAAGTCTTGGTGTTCGGTGCCATGTCAGTGCCCTGCCCTCTGTGTCGACTGCGGTGACCACCGTGTCGCCGCGCTCACCCGATCTGGTGGGGTTTGATGACTCCATCTGACCAAATCGGCGGCCCTGGGGCGTCAGTCCCCGGACGCAACTCGGCGTACGCCCGTGGGATGACATGGAAAGGGCCCTTCTCCCCCGACCCGTAGGGGTCGCCGGGGCGGAAGGGCCCGTTCCGCGGTCGTGGCCGCTACCCGGCGCGGTGCACCACCGCGTCGCAGAGCTCTTCGAGCGCCGACTTGGCGAAGCACTCCGGCAGCGGGGCCAGCATGGCCCGCGCGTCCTCGGCGTACTGGATGGTGTCGCGGCGGGCCCGCTCCAGGGCCGGGTGCGCCCGCAGTCGGGTGAGCACCTCGGCGTGGCGGGCGTCGTCCGTCAGGTCGCCGTCCAGGAGTTCCACGAGCTCCAGATCCGCGGGGTCGCCGCCCTGGGCCGCCATCTCGCGCAGCCGCAGCACGGGCAGCGTCGGGATGCCTTCGCGCAGGTCGGTGCCCGGGGTCTTGCCGGACTCGTGCGCGTCGGAGGCGATGTCGAGGACGTCGTCGGCGAGCTGGAAGGCGGTGCCGAGCCGCTCGCCGTACTGGGTCAGGATGTCGACGACCGACTCGTCGGCGCCGGACATGAGCGCGCCGAAGCGGCCGGAGACCGCGATCAGCGAGCCGGTCTTGCCGGCGATGACGTCGAGGTAGTGGGACACGGGGTCGCGGCCGTCGCGCGGGCCGGCCGTCTCCAGGATCTGGCCGGTCACCAGCCGCTCGAAGGCCTCGGCCTGGATGCGTACGGCCTCCGGCCCGAGGTCGGCCAGGATGTGCGAGGCGCGGGCGAACAGGAAGTCACCCGTGAGGACGGCCACCGAGTTGCCCCAGCGGGCGTTGGCGCTCTCCACCCCGCGGCGGACGTCCGCCTCGTCCATCACGTCGTCGTGGTAGAGCGTCGCGAGGTGCGTGAGCTCGACCACGACGGCGGACGGCACGATGCCGGGCGCGTAGGGATCACCGAACCGGGACGCGAGCATCACCAGCAGCGGCCGGAACCGCTTGCCTCCGGCCCGGACCAGGTGTTGTGCGGCCTCGGTGATGAAGGGGACTTCGCTCTTGGTGGCTTCCAGCAGACCCGCCTCGACGGCGGCCAGTCCGGCCTGGACATCGGTTTCAAGAGCCTGGTCCCGCACGCTCAGTCCGAACGGCCCGACGACGGTCACGAGGGGTACTCCTGTCTGCTGACGATCACGCTGACGATCACATGGATTGTCGATGTGTCGCTGCCATCACTCAAGCCAGCGTATCGGGTCTGTTTTCGATCACCGAGAGCGCCTTCCCGGCCACCACCCGCGCACTGTCCGATACACACCGGTATGTTCGGGAGAAGCCGAAACAACCGGAGAACACGTTTTGCCCAGAACTGCGACCGATATGGACGAACCCGCGGATCCGGAGGCCGACCGGCCACCGCCCCGGGACGACCATGCCTTCCTCGGCCACCCCCGGGGCCTCGCCACGCTCTCCGGACTGGAGGTCTGGGAGCGCTTCTCGTTCCTGGGCATGCAGGCCATCCTCGTCCTCTACTTCGCGGACACGGTGGCGAACGGCGGCCTGGGGATGGACCCGGGCACCGCCGCCTCCGTCTCGGCGGCCTACGGGACCATGGTCTACCTCGTCTCCGTCGCCGGCGGATGGCTCGCCGACCGCATCCTCGGTTCGTACCGGGCCGTGCTCTGGGGCGGCATCCTGATCGCCTGCGGCCACTACGCGATGGCCGTGCCCACCGCCACCATGACCTGGATCGGCCTCGGCCTGATCAGCGCGGGTACCGGCCTGCTCAAGCCGAACGTGGCCACCATGGTCGGCAAGCTCTACCGGACGGATGACGACCGGCGCGACGCCGGTTTCGCCCTCTACTACATGGCCATCAACATCGGCGCCTTCGCCGGACCGCTGGTCACCGGCTGGCTCGGGGAGCACCAGGGCTGGCACTGGGGCTTCTCCGCCGCCGCCGTCGGAATGACCGCGGGTCTGATCCAGTACGTCCTGGGCCGCCGCCATCTGGCCGGACGCAAGCACTCCGCCGAGTACGCCCTCGCCCCCGACGCGATGCGCCGCGCCGTGTGGTGGATCGTCGGCGGCCTGCTCGCCTTCACCGCGCTCGCCACCCTCCTGGCCCTCGTCGGGTGGCTGACCATGGGCCGCTTCGTCGACCTGCTCACCCTCGTCTCGGTGATCGCCCCGATCGCCTACTTCGTGGTGATGTTCCGCAGTCCGCGGGTGACGCGCGAGGAACGCGGGCGACTGCGCCCGTACGTGGTCCTCTTCCTGGCCTCGGTCGCCTTCAACTTCATCCTCTTCCAGGCCTACTCGACGATGATGCTGCTGGCCTCCACCAACGCCGAGAGCACGATCCTCGGCTTCGACTTCCCGTCGAGCTGGTACGCCTCCGCGCTCGGCGCCTTCGAGGTGGCCCTGGCCCCGGTCGTCGCCGCGCTGTGGTCCCGGATGGGCCACCGCCAGCCGCACGCCTCCAACAAGATCGCCATCGGGGTGATCCTGGGCGGCCTGTCCTTCCTGCTGATGGTGATCCCGACCTCGGGGCACGGCGGGGACGCGTACCGGATGGCCGCCTGGTGGATCGTCGGCTCGTACCTGCTGCTCGGCCTGGGCGACGTCCTGCTGGAGACCTCGGGCATGTCGGCCACCAGCAAGCTCGCGCCGCGGGCCTTCGGCAGCCAGACGATGGCGCTGTGGTTCCTCTCCCTCGCGCTGGCCAACGGCATCCAGGCGCAGGTGGTCAAGGTCTACGGCCAGGTGTCGAACCCCCTGTACTTCGGCCTCAACGGCGCCGTCGCGGTGGCGGCGGGCGTGGTCGTGATGGCGATGGCGCCGTGGCTGCGGCGCACGATGTACCCCGTCCACTGATGCGGCCGGGGGCGAGGGTCCGTGGAGAACGTCCGAGGCGATTGGCGGCCGAGACCAGATGATCATCCGTACCGACTTCCCCTACGGGACCACTCACGAGGATGTCCGGATCCCGCTGCCCGACGGCGTCGAGCTGTACGCCCGGATCTGGCGCCCGGTGACGGACGAGCCGGTCCCGGCCCTGCTGGAGTACCTCCCCTACCGGCTCACCGACTGGACCGCGCCGCGCGACCAGCAGCGCCACCCCTGGTACGCGGGCCACGGCTACGCCTCCGTACGGGTGGACGTGCGCGGGCACGGCTGCAGCGGCGGCCGGCCCGGCGACGAGTACGACGCCCGGGAGCTGGCGGACGGGGTCGCGGTGGTGGAGTGGCTGGCGGCGCAGCCGTGGTGCACGGGGGCGGTGGGGATGTTCGGGATCTCCTGGGGCGGATTCAACTCCCTCCAGATCGCGGCGCTGGCCCCCGAGCCGCTGAAGGCGATCGTGACCGTCTGCTCGACGGACGACCGGTACGACAACGACGTGCACTACATGGGCGGCTCGGTGCTCGCCGTGGACATGCACGCGTGGGCGGCGACGATGCTGGCCTTCGCCTCACGGCCGCCGGACCCGCGCTTCGTCGGCGACGACTGGCGCCGGCGGTGGCTGGAGCGGCTGGAGGCGGTGGAACCCCTCGTCCACACCTGGCTCTCCCACCAGACGCGCGACGCCTACTGGCGCCACGGCAGCGTCTGCGAGGACTACCCGGCCGTCCACGCGGCCGTACTGGCGGTCGGCGGCTGGCACGACCCGTACCGGGACACCGTGCTGCGGCTGGTCGAACACCTGCCGCCGACCCGCGTACGGGGCCTGATCGGGCCCTGGTCGCACCAGTACCCGGACCGCGGCCTGCCGCCGGGACCGGCCATCGGCTTCCTGCAGGAGACCCTGCGCTGGTGGGACCACTGGCTGAAGGGCGTGGACAACGGGGTGATGGACGAGCCGCTGCTGCGCACCTGGATCAGCGACTCGCACCCGCCGGCGACGGTGTACGAGGAGCTCCCGGGCCGCTGGGTCGGCGAGAAGGCCTGGCCCTCGGCGTCCGTCATCCCCGTCCCGTACGTGTTCCAGGGCGCGCCCGTGGACGTCGCCTCGCCGCAGCACACCGGACTGGACGCGGGCCGGTTCTTCCCCTTCGGCAACGACGCCGACCTGCCGCCGGACCAGCGGGAGGAGGACGCGAAGTCGGCCTGCTTCGAGTTCCCGGTGGGGCGCGAGGAGCCCGTGGAGATCCTGGGGCGGCCGTCGGTGACCCTGCGGCTGCGGCTCGACGTGCCGTACGGGCAGGTGATCGCCCGGCTCTGCGACGTCGCCCCGGACGGCTCCTCGACGCTGGTCACGCGGGGCGCCCTGAACCTCTCCGCGCGCCGGGGCCGGGACCGGGCGGTGCCCTGGCCGGTGGGCTCGTACGAGGACGTCACCTTCGAGCTGAACGGCATCGGCCACGCCTTCGCGCCGGGGCACCGGATCCGGCTCGCCGTGTCCTCCGCGTACTGGCCGTGGATCTGGCCGCGGGCCGGTTCCGAGGCCGGGTGGACCCTGGATCCGGCGGGCAGCGCGCTGACCCTGCCGGTGCGGGCCGGCTCCGCGACGGACGGCGGGATCGTCTTCGAGGCCCCGGAGCAGGCGGAGCCGCTGGGGGTGGTCTTCCCGGCGACGCTGGACGAACCGCGCCCGGAGCGGCTGGTCGTACGGGACGTGGCGCGCGGGACGTGGCGGCTGGAGGTGGACCCGCGGTACGGGGGCACGCGGGTGTTCCCCGACGGGCTGGAGTACTCCGAGGACGCGGAGGAGGTGTACGAGATCCAGGACGCGGACGCGCTGTCGGCGCGCACGTTCTCGCGGTGGCGGATCCGGCTGCACCGACCGGAACTGGGCTGGGACGCGCGGGTGGAGACGCGGTCGGAGATCCGCTGCGACGAGGGCGGTTTCCTGACGTCGAACGAGGTGGTGTGCCGGGAGGGGGACGAGGTGGTCTTCCACCGGACGTGGGAGCGACGGTTGCCGCGGGCGGCGGGCTGAGCGGGTCGACCCGCCCTGACGGGCGGCCCCGGGGCTCCGCCCCGGACCCCGCGCCTCAAACGCCGGCGGGGCTGAGATTGCCCTGCGGGCAACCCAGCCGCGCCAGCAGGACGAAGTCAGCCAACTCCAGCCCCGCCGGCGTTTGAGGCGCGGGGCTGCGGGGCGGAGCCCTCCAACCGGCGGTCAGCCGAACAGTCGCTCCAGGACCACCGCGATGCCGTCGTCCTCGTTGGACAGCGTCAGCTCGTCGGCGACCGCCACCAGCTCGTGGTGGGAGTTGGCCATCGCCACCCCGTGGGCCGCCCACGCGAACATGGGGATGTCGTTCGGCATGTCTCCGAAGGCGATCGTCCCGGCCGGGGAGACGCCGAGGAGGTCCGCCGCCCGCGCGAGCCCGCTGGCCTTGTCGATGCCCGGCGGCTGGAGTTCCACGGTGTGCTCGCCCGCCATCGTGACGTTGACCAGGTGGCCGACCACCGACCGCGCCACCCGGGTCAGTTCGTCGTCGTCCAGTTCCGGGTGTTGGAGCAGCACCTTGTTGATCGGCGCCGACCACAGGTCGCAGCGCTGCGGGACGCGGACCGTCGGCAGGTGGGGGTGCCACATCCGGTAGCCCGGCCCTATCAGCATCTCGGCGTCCAGGCCCTCCTGGTTGACCGCCGCGTAGACCTCGCCGACCTCCGCCTCGATCTTCCCGAGGGCCACGTCGGCCAGCTCCCGGTCCATGGATACGGAGTGCAGCAGGCGGCCGCGCGCCGCGTCGTACACCTGCGCGCCCTGCCCGCACACCGCGAGCCCCGTGTAGCCGAGCCGGTCCAGGACGTGTCGGACCTGGGGGACGGGGCGTCCGGTGACGATGATGTGCTGGGCGCCGGCCGCGCGCGCCCTCGCGAGCGCCTCGTACGAGCGGGCGGAGACGGTGTCCCCGGCTTGGAGCAGAGTCCCGTCCAGATCGGTGGCGATCAAGGCATAGGGAAGGGCCGGAGGTGGGGCGGAAGTCACGGCGCCTAGGATACGGACCCCTTTGGACAAGTCCTACAAATTGAGCCTGAATCCGGCCTCCCGTACGCCCCATCCGTCACTTGTCGCGCTCCAGCGTCGAGCGGGGCAGGGGCGGGGCAGGGAAGTGCACAACCCCGACCGTAAGGCCCTCGATCGACAGCACGCACCAAAAGATCAGATATGACCGGAACTGTGGATACCTGACCATGGGCGTCGTCCTGGGGTGTGTTTCATCTCCGACCGGGTACCCGCGCTTTCCTGCGGGATCCTGAGTAGCGTGTCCCGCACCGTGTCTACCGGGACACCCCCGGACCGCGTCGAAAGCGAGGCAGTACCCCATGCCCCAGCAGAGCCCCCTCGATGTCCCCGAGGGCGACCCGTTCGGGCCGCACAACCTCCCCTACGGCGTCTTCTCGACCGCCGCGGAAGGCCGCCGCCGGATCGGCGTGCGCATCGGCGGACACGTGCTCGACGCGGGGGCGGCCGCGGCCGCGCTCGGTTCCCCGTACGCCGGGCTGCTCGGGCAGGCCTCCCTCAACCCGCTGCTGGCCGCCGGGCGCACCGCCTGGCGCGACGTCCGCCGCGCGCTGACCGCCTGGGTGACCGACCCCGGCCACCGCCCCACCGTCGAGCCGCACCTGCTGCCGCTCGACGAGGTCACCCTGCACCTGCCGTACGAGGTCGCCGACTACGTCGACTTCTACGCGAGCGAACACCACGCCACCAACGTCGGCAGGATGTTCCGCCCGGACGGCGACGCGCTGACCCCCAACTGGAAGCACCTGCCGATCGGTTACCACGGCCGCTCCGGCACGATCGTGGTCTCCGGCACCGATGTCGCGCGCCCCTCCGGTCAGCGCAAGGCGCCCACCGACCCGGCGCCCGTCTTCGGCCCCTCCGTCAAGCTCGACATCGAGGCCGAGGTCGGCTTCGTCGTCGGCGCCCCCTCCGAGCTGGGCACCCCGGTGCCGCTGGGCGCGTTCGAGGACCACGTCTTCGGGCTCTTCCTGCTCAACGACTGGTCGGCGCGGGACATCCAGGCCTGGGAGTACGTGCCGCTCGGCCCGTTCCTCGGCAAGTCCTTCGCCACCTCCGTCTCGGCGTGGGTCACCCCGCTGGAGGCCCTGGACGCCGCCCGGGTCGCACCGCCCGCCCGCGACTTCCCGCTCCTGCCCTACCTGGACGACGCCGACCTCGACCGCCCCGGCGGCTTCGACCTGCGCATCACCGTCTCCATCAACGGGCAGGAGGTGGCGCAGCCGCCGTTCGCCACCATGTACTGGACGGCCGCCCAGCAACTCGCCCACATGACCGTCAACGGCGCCTCCCTGCGCACCGGTGACGTCTTCGGCTCCGGCACCGTCAGCGGCCCCGAGGTCGGCCAGCGCGGTTCGCTGCTGGAGCTCACCTGGAACGGCCGCGACGCCATCGAGCTCACCGACGGCAAGCGCACCTTCCTGGAGGACGGGGACACCGTCACCCTCACCGCCTGGGCCCCCGGCCCGGACGGCACGCGCGTCGGCCTCGGCGAGGTCACCGGCCGCATCGTGGGATCGCGCTAGTCCGACGCCGGCGGCACACACGGTCGGCGGGGTGGCGGATCTTTCCGCCACCCCGCCGAAACCGCAGCTCAGAGCCTTGCGTGAGCGCCGTCAAGTGGCGCAACACTCTGGCAACACCACCGGCGCCGGGCCGCCGGTACCTTCCTTGCCATGCCAGCCGAACGAACCGCCACGCACACCGTCCCGGTCGCCGCCGCGCGCCGGCGGCGACTGCGCGCGGACCAGGCGCGGCAGCTCGCCGACCTGCTGCGCCACCAGATCCTGGCAGGCGGCCACCCCGGCGGGGTCCTCCCCCTGGAGGGCGAACTCGCCGACTCCTACGGCGCCGGCCGCAACACCGTCCGCCAGGCCCTCGACCTGCTGCGCGGCGAGGGGCTCGTGGAGCGCCGACCCGGCGTGGGCACCGTCGTGGTCTGCGAGAAGTACCCGCACGGCCTGGACCGCCTGCAAGGCCTGGCCGAGACCCTGAACGAGCACGGCCGGGTGACCAACGAGGTCCGTACGGTCGGCCCCGTCCGCGCCCCCGCCCCGGTCGCCGGGCGCCTCGGCCTGCCCGAGCACGCGGACGTGCTCTACATCGAACGGCTGCGGCGCCTGAACGGGCTACCGCTCTCCCTCGACCTCACCTACGTCCCGATGGACATCGGCGCCGGCCTGCTCGGCTGCGACCTGGAGAACACCGACGTCTTCCGGCTCCTGGAGCAGCTGACCGGGCAGCCCCTCGGCCACGCCGAGATCACCCTTGAGGCCGTCAACGCCGACGCGCACTCCGCCGCCGTCCTCCAGGCCCCGCGCGGGGCCGCCGTCCTGATGCTGGAGCGCCTCACCCACCTGGGCGACGGCCGCCCCGTGGACCTGGAGTTCATCCGCTTCCGCGGCGACCGGATCACCATGAGCGGCCTGCTGCGCCGCTGTCTGTGACCGCCTCCCGCCCACCGCTCCCCTCCGGCCCACCGCTCCCTCCGACCTCCGACCTTCTGCGTACCCACCTTCCTGGAGACAGCCATGCCTGTGGTCCCCCAGCGCGGCGACGTGCCCGTGACCATCGACGAGTCCCTGTGCATCGACGGCTGCACGCTCTGCGTCGACATGTGTCCGCTCGACTCGCTCGCGATCCGCGAGGACAACGGCAAGGCCTACATGCACGTCGACGAGTGCTGGTACTGCGGCCCGTGCGCCGCCCGCTGTCCCACCGGCGCGGTCACCGTCAACATGCCCTACCTGCTCCGGTGAAAGGCACCTTTCCCATGCGCAAGACGCGTACGAAGGCACTCGCGCCCGCCGCGCTCGCCCTGCTGCTCGCCCCCGTGGCCACCGCCTGCTCGGGCTCGGCCGGGGCCGCCGACTCCAGGACGGTCACCGTGACCGTCGGCTACCAGTCCAAGACCATCAACACCGTCACCGCCGGCACCCTGCTGCGCTCCCTCGGCTACTTCGAGGAGGAGCTCGCCGCGCGCGGCAAGAAGGACGGCGTCACCTACAAGGTGGACTGGCAGGACTACGCCACCGGCGCCCCCATCACCGCGCAGATGACCGCCGGGAAGATCGACATCGGTTCGATGGGCGACTTCCCGCTCCTCATCAACGCGGTACGCGGCAAGGAGCTGAAGCAGCCCACCCACCTCGTCTCCGTGACCGGCTACAACCTGCGGGGCGGCCTCAACACCGTGGTCACCGCACCGGAGTCGAAGCTGGAGTCCCTGGCCGACCTGCGCGGCAAGAAGGTGTCGACGAGCGTCGGATCGGCGGCCGACGGAACGCTGGTACGGGCTCTGCGGCGCGCCGGGATCGACCCGACGGGCGGTATCGAGAAGCTCAACCAGCAGCCCAGCGTGGGCGCATCGGCCCTCCAGGCGGGCAGCGTCGACGCGCTCTCGCAGTTCGTGGCGTGGCCCGGGCAGCTGGCGTACGAGGGCCGGGCCAAGGCCTTGTACGACGGCGCCGAGTTGAACCTGCCGACCTTCCACGGGGTCACCGTGCGGGAGAAGTTCGCGAAGGAGCGGGCCGGCGTGCTGGACGACTTCCTGCGGGCCCAGCGCCGGGCCACCGACCACCTGCGCGCGGAGCCGGTCGCGGCCGCCGAGTCGGTGGCGAAGGAGACGGGACTGCCCGCGGAGGTGGTCTACCTCTACAACGGGGCGAACGGCATCGCCACCTTCGACCCGGCCCTGCGCCCGGAGCTCATCGACGCGCTGAAGCAGGACGTGCCGGTGCTGAAGGACGCCAAGCTGGTCGGCGACGTGGACGTGGACGCCTTCGTGGACCCGGAGCCCCTCGCGCGGGCGTCGCAGGGTGCTCAGCAGTACCCGGCGGCCGTGGCCGCCCGCCCCGAGCTGTGGCTGAAGGGCCAGGCCCGCACGCAGTCCTTCGACTCGCCGCGCGAGCTGCTGAAGGCGGCGCGCGGCGCGGACGTCCGGGCGGCGTACGTGCCGGACGCGGTGACCGGCACGCTCTGGTTCGCGGACAAGGCGGTGTGGGTCGCCGAGGGGCCGGAGCTGCGGGCCTTCGTCACGCCCGCGGGCGCGAAGGCGTACGTGGCCGCGCACCAGGGATCCGGGGCGCGGATCGTGAGCTTCGCCGAGGCCGGAGCCCTGGCCTCATGACGGGCGGCCGCTGGTTGCTGCGGGCGGCCTCGCTCGGCGCGGCCCTGCTCCTCTGGCAGGGGCTGACCTCGCTGGACGTGAACCTGTGGCTGCGCTTCGAGCAGTTCCCGATGGTGGGCGAGGTCGCCGGGGCGTTCACCGAGCGGGCCGGGACCGGACCCTTCTGGCAGGACCTGGCCTCCAGCCTGCGCCGGATCGTGACGGGCTTCGCGCTCGCCGCGGTCCTGGGCGTCGCGGTGGGGACGGCGATCGCCCGGTCGCGGATCGCGGCCGACGTGCTGGGCCCGCTGCTGGAGGTGCTGCGTCCGGTACCGGCGATCGCGCTGGTCCCGGTGGCGATCCTGCTGTTCCCCTCCAACGAGCAGGGGATCGTGTTCATCACCTGCACGGCCGCCTTCTTCCCGGTGCTGGTCTCGACGCGGCACGCGGTGGGGGCGCTGACCCCGGTGTGGGAGGAGGCGGTCCTGACCATGGGCGGCGGGCGGGCCCGGATCCTCTTCTCCGTGGTGCTGCCGGGGGCCCTGCCGGGCATCTTCGGGGGCCTGTCGGTCGGGATCGGGGTGGCCTGGATCTGTGTGATCTCGGCCGAGATGATCTCCGGCGAATACGGGGTCGGCTACCGGACCTGGCAGGACTACACGGTGATCGACTACCCCGGCGTCTTCGTCGGCATGGTCACCATCGGCGCGCTGGGCTGGCTGACCTCCACCGCGGTGGAGCGGGCGGGCCGCCGCCTGACGCGGTGGCTCCCGGCCCGCGACTCCTCCGGCCCCGTGCCGGCCTCCGCCGCCCGCACCCGTACGTGGCGGGTCCCCGGCCGATCACCCCGGACCCCCCACCCGGCCACGGCCCGGGCCGGCGCGACCGGCCCGCGTTCCGGCTCGGGACCCTTCCCCGAGCAGACCCGAGAGGTGACCCCATGAGCCTGACCCAGGCAGATGCCCGGACCGGTCCCGGCGCCGCGGCGCACCACCCCGCGACGCACGGGGCGCGGCTCGCGCTGCGCGGCGTCCGGCTCGGGCACCGCGGGAACGTGGTGCTGGACGGGGTCGATCTGACGGTCGAGCCCGGGGAGGTGCTCGCCGTCGTGGGCCCGTCCGGCTGCGGCAAGTCCACGCTCCTGCGCACCCTCGCGGGGCTGCTGCCGCCGCTCGACGGCGTGGTGGAACAGGACGGCGCCCCGGTCCGAGGCCCGGACGCCGACCGGGCGCTGGTCTTCCAGGACGACGCCCTGCTGCCCTGGCGCACGGTCCGGGCCAACGTCGAACTCCCGCTCGCCATCGGGCGCTCCCGGCCGCCCCGGGCCGAACGGCGGCGGATCGCCGGGGAGTGGCTGGAGCGGGTCGGCCTGGACGGGCACGCGCACAAGTACCCGCACCAGCTCTCGGGCGGGCAGCGCCAGCGCGTGCAGCTGGCCCGCGCCCTTGCCGCGCGCCCGCGCGCCGTCCTGATGGACGAACCCTTCGGGGCGCTCGACGCCCAGACCCGCGCCGAGATGCAGAACCTCCTCGTGGACGTCCTCGCGGGCACCGGCGCGACCGTCGTCTTCGTCACCCACGACGTGGACGAGGCGCTGTTCCTCGGCGACCGCGTCGCCCTGCTCGCCACCGCGCGGGTGGTCCCGGTACCGCGGCCGCGCGACCGCGGGGCCTCGTACGCCGAGCTCCGGCAGCAGATCATCAACTCACTCTGAAGGGCCGCACCATGGACATCCCCGCCATCGGCGACGCCGAGGAACTCTCCTGCGACGTCCTGGTCATCGGCGGCGGCACCGCCGGCACGATGGCGGCGCTGACCGCCGCCGAGCGCGGCGCGCGGGTCCTGCTCTTGGAGAAGGCGCACGTACGCCACTCCGGGGCGCTCGCCATGGGCATGGACGGGGTCAACAACGCCGTCGTCCCCGGTCGCGCCGAGCCCGACGATTACGTCGCCGAGATCACCCGTGCCAACGACGGCGTCGTCGACCAGTCCACGGTGCGGCAGACGGCCACCCGCGGGTTCGCGATGGTGCAGCGCCTGGAGTCGTACGGGGTGAAGTTCGAGAAGGACGAGCACGGGGAGTACGCGGTGCGCCAGGTCCACCGCTCGGGCTCCTACGTGCTGCCCATGCCCGAGGGCAAGGACGTCAAGAAGGTCCTCTACCGGCAGCTGCGGCGCCGCGAGATGCGCGAGCGGATCCGGATCGAGAACCGGGTGATGCCGGTACGGGTGCTGACCTCGCCCGAGGACGGCCGGGCGATCGGCGCGGCCGCCTTCAACACCCGCACCGGGGCCTTCGTGACCGTGCGCGCGGGGGCGGTGGTCCTGGCGACCGGCCCGTGCGGCCGGCTCGGACTGCCCGCCTCCGGCTACCTGTACGGCACGTACGAGAACCCGACCAACGCGGGCGACGGCTACGCCATGGCGTATCACGCGGGCGCCGCCCTGACCGGGATCGAATGCTTCCAGATCAACCCGCTGATCAAGGATTACAACGGGCCGGCGTGCGCGTACGTCGCGAACCCCTTCGGCGGCTACCAGGTCAACCGGCACGGCGAGCGCTTCGTCGACTCCGACTACTGGTCGGGGCAGATGATGGCCGAGTTCGCCGCCGAACTCGCCTCCGACCGGGGCCCGGTGTACCTCAAGCTCAGCCACCTCCCGGAGGAGTCGGTGGCCTCCCTGGAGTCCATCCTGCACACCACCGAGCGGCCCACGCGCGGCACCTTCCACGCGGGCCGCGGCCACGACTACCGCACGCACGACATCGAGATGCACATCTCGGAGATCGGTCTGTGCGGCGGCCACTCGGCGTCCGGCGTCCGGGTCGACGACCACGCCCGGACCACGGTGCCTCGGCTGTACGCGGCCGGGGACCTGGCATCCGTACCGCACAACTACATGATCGGGGCGTTCGTCTTCGGCGATCTGGCGGGCGAGGACGCGGCCCGGTACACGGCCCACGAGGGCGCACTGCCGGCCGACCAGCTGGCGGCGGCCCATGAGCTGATCTACCGGCCGCTGCGCCACCCGGACGGGCCGCCGCAGCCGCAGGTGGAGTACAAACTGCGGCGGTTCGTGAACGACTACGTGGCCCCGCCGAAGACGGGCGCGAAGCTCTCGCTCGCCGTGGCCGCCTTCGACCGGATGACCGAGGAGATCGCGGAGATGGGCGCCAGGACCGCGCACGAGCTGATGCGCTGCGCGGAGGTGTCCTTCATCCGGGACTGCGCGGAGATGGCGGCCCGCTCCTCGCTGGCCCGTACCGAGTCCCGCTGGGGCCTCTACCACGAGCGGCTCGACCACCCCGAGCGCGACGACACGGGTTGGCTGCACCACCTGGACCTGCGCAAGTCGGCCTCGGGGGCGATGGAGTTCACCGCCCGGCCGGTGGAGCCGTACCTGGTGCCGGTCGACGGTTTCGCCCCGGTCGGCGGCCCCTCACGGCACCTGGGTGAGGTCGACCTGGTCCCGGTGGCCACGGCGGGCCCCCGCGAGGCGGCCCCGGCGGCCCGTGCGCAGGCCGCACCGGTCCCCCAGGCGGCGCCCGTGCCCGGCGGCGCCCCGGGCGCCTCGCCGCGGATCCTCGAACTGCTCTCCCTGGCCGAGGAGTCCCCCGACCTGGCCGCCCTCACGCCGTATCTGACCGATCCCGATCCGGCGGTGCGGGCCGCGGCCGTGGCGGCGCTCGGCGAGACCGTACCGGCCGGCGCGGGGCCCGCGCTGGCCGCGCGGCTCGCGGACGCGGACCCCGGCGTACGGGCGGCCGCCGCGGCCGCGCTGCGCGAGCTCGTGGAGGTCCTGCCGGGCGGGCCGGAGCTGGGCGCGGGCCTGCGCACCGCCCTCGCCGTGCCGGACGCGGCGGTGCGCTCCGCCGCGCTCGAAGCGCTGCGGGCGCTACGGCTCGGCGACGCGGAGCTGTACGCCCTCTCGCTGGCCGACGCCGACCCGGAGGTCCGCATCCACGCGGTGCGGGCACTGGTCTCGGTGGACGCCGTCCCGGAGCTGGCCGCGGCCGCCGCCGACGCGGCCCGCGAGGTCCGGGTGGCGGTGGCCAAGGGCCTGGCCTCGGTGCACGCCCCGGTGCCGGCCCCGCTGGACCCGCTGTTGGCCGACCCGGACCCGTTGGTACGAGGGGCGGCGCTGGCGGCCCTGGCCCGGACGGGCTGCCCGGACGGGTACGCCCGTACCGCGGTGGCGGCCCTGGCCGACGCCGCCTGGCAGGTCCGGGCGGGGGCGGCGACCGGGCTGTCGGCGGCCGCGGCGGAGGCGGCCGTACCGGCCCTGGCCAAGGCCTTGGCCGATGCCAACGCCGACGTCCGCAAGGCCGCGGTCCTGGCCCTGCTGCCCCACCGGGCCGGCGCGGAGGCCCGGGCGGCCCTCGCCACGGCGGTCTCGGATCCGGACGCGGACGTCCGCGCGTACGCCGCCCGCGGCTGAGCGGCGGGTCACGGCCGGACCGGGCCCCGGCCCGCTCCGGTGGCCTCGATCCCCCTGGCGATCTCGGCCAGGTCGGCGGGGGTCAAGGTCGGCGAGCCCGCGCCGATCCAGCCGTCCACCTGGCGGGCGGTGCGGGCGCCGACGATCGCGCCGGTCAGCCCCGGCCAGGCCAGCACCCAGGCGAGGGCGACCTCGGCGACCGACACGCCGTGCCGCCGCGCGACGGGGCGCAGCACCTCGACGACGGTGAGGTTCGCGGCGAGCCGGGTGGTGAAGTCCGGGTGGCGGCGGCGCCAGTCGTCGGCCGGCAGCGCGGCGACCCGCTCAGCGTCGAAGGTGCCGGTCAGCAGTCCGGACTGCATCGGTGAGTAGGCGATGACGCCGGTGCCGTGGGCCGCGGCCCAGGCGATCTCGTCCGCCGCCTCCCGCTTGAGCGCCGAGAACGGCGGCTGGATCGCGTCCACGTGGGCGATCCGCTCGGCCCGCTCCAGCTCGCCGACCGAGTGGTTCGACAGGCCGATCGCGCGGACCTTGCCTTCCTTCTTCAGGTCGGCCATCAGCTGCCAGTACTCCTCCAGCGGGGTCGCGCCCGCCGCGGTGTCGGCGCCGCGGTGCTCCAGGGATTCACCGGTGTCGGGCCAGTGCACCTGGTACAGGTCGATCCGCTCGACGCCGAGGCGGCGCAGCGAGTCCTCGATCTCGCGCCGTACGCTCGCCGGTCTCATCGTGCGGACGGGCGCGGCGGTGGGGTCGGCCGGGTCCCAGACCAGCCCGACCAGAGTGAAGACGTACGGCCGCTCCCCGTCGGGGAGTCCGGCGATCGCGCGGGCGACGAGCTCCTCGGAGTGGCCGAGTCCGTAGACGGCGGCGGTGTCGATCCAGTTCACCCCGCTCCGGACGGCGTGGCGGACGGCGGCGACGGAGTCGGCGTCGTCGGTGGCGCCCCAGCCGTAGCGCCAGGCGGCGCCGGCGACGGCCCAGGCGCCGAAGCCGAGGCGGCTGATGTCCATGCCGGTGGTGCCGAGGGGGGTGGTGGGCAGATTGCTCATGCGTGCTCCTGACGGTCCGTCGCCCGGTCGGGCTGCCGCCCGTCGGGTGGCCATGGTGGGGCGGGCCGGACGGGAAGCCCAGCGTCGCGTCGCACCCGGTTCCGCGCATGCCGGCCGCGCCGGCCCCCCGTTCGGAGGCGCGCCGCGTGCGCCCGGCGGGCGGGGCCGGGATGGTGGACGGACGAATGGAAGCGGGAACCCGTACCCCGTACCCCCACCGCGAGGAGCCGCCGCCATGTCCCTACGCAGCTTGAAGACCGTCCTGACCTGTGCGGCCGCCGTGTCGCTGGGCCTGGCCGCCGTGGTCCCGGCGCACGGGGTGGAGGGTCCGGCTCCCGACCCGCGGGACCAGCGGGCCATGCGGGACATGGCGACGGCGATCGCGGTGACGGCCAAGTACGCGGACGAGCGGGAGGCCATCAAGGACGGGTACGTCCCGAAGGGAGAGGAGTGCATGACCAACCCGTTCGGGGTGGGCGCCATGAACTACCACTACGTCAAGCAGGCCAACTGGGGCTCGATGGACCCGGCCAGGCCGACCGCACTCCTCTACAGCAAGGACAAGGACCGCAACGGCCGCCGCAGGCTGGAGACCGTGGAGTGGATGGCCACCGACCGGGACCAGGACCTGAAGACCGCGGACGACCGGCCGAGCATGTTCGGGCTGCCCTTCGACGGCCCTATGCCGGGCCATTGGGCGGGCATGCCCAAGCACTACGACCTGCACATGTGGGCGTACAAGAAGAACCCGGCCGGCCGCTTCCACAACTGGAACCCGGCGCTGACCTGCCCGAAGAAGGCCCCCACCCCGGGCAAGCCCGCCCCCGCGTCGCACGGGCACGGGCACTAGCGCGCACCCACGGGGCGCACGACACGACCGAGGGCCCGACTCCCCTGGGGAGTCGGGCCCTCGGTCGTGTCAGGAACCGGTCAGCGGACGAAGGTGCTCGCCTGCCCCGCCAGCTCCAGGAAGTACTGCGGAGCGAGGCCCAGGATCAGGGTGACGGCGACGCCCACCGCGATGGTGGTCATCGTCAGCGGTGAGGGAACCGCCACCGTCGGGCCGTCGGCCTTCGGCTCGCTGAAGAACATCAGGACGATCACCCGGATGTAGAAGAACGCGGCGATCGCGGACGAGAGGACACCGATCACGACCAGCACCCCGGCGCCGCTCTCCGCCGCCGCCCTGAACACGGCGAACTTGCCGGTGAAGCCGGAGGTGAGCGGGATACCCGCGAAGGCGAGCAGGAACACCGCGAAGACGGCCGCCGTCAGCGGTGAACGCCGGCCGAGACCGGCCCACTTGGACAGGTGCGTGGCCTCGCCGCCCGCGTCCCGCACCAGCGTGACCACCGCGAAGGCGCCGATCGTCACGAAGGAGTACGCGCCCAGGTAGAAGAGGACGGACTGGACGCCCTGCGCCGAGGTCGCGATGACACCGGCCAGGATGAAGCCGGCGTGCGCGATCGAGGAGTAGGCCAGCAGCCGCTTGACGTCCGTCTGGGTCACGGCGATCACCGCGCCCGCCAGCATGGTGACGATGGCGACCGCCCACATCACCGGACGCCAGTCCCAGCGCAGCCCCGGCAGGACCACGTAGAGGAGCCGCAGCAGGGCGCCGAAGGCGGCCACCTTGGTCGCCGCCGCCATGAAGCCGGTGATCGGGGTCGGGGCGCCCTGGTAGACGTCCGGGGTCCACATGTGGAAGGGGACCGCGCCGACCTTGAAGAGCAGGCCCATCAGGATCAGCGCGCCACCGATCAGCAGCAGCGCGTCGTTGCCCATCGTGGAGGCCAGCGCCGGGTCGATCTTGGCGACGGTGCCGTCGACGACGTCGGCGATCACCGCGTACGAGACCGAGCCCGCGTACCCGTAGAGCAGTGCGATGCCGAAGAGGAGGAAGGCGGAGGAGAAGGCACCCAGGAGGAAGTACTTCACCGCGGCCTCCTGCGACATCAGCCGCTGGCGGCGGGCGAGGGCGCAGAGCAGGTACAGCGGGAGGGAGAACACCTCGAGGGCGATGAACAGTGTCAGCAGGTCGTTGGCCGCCGGGAAGATCAGCATGCCGGCGACCGCGAACAGGGCCAGCGGGAAGACCTCGGTGGTGGTGAAGCCCGCCTTGACGGCGGCCTTCTCGCTGTCGCTGCCCGGTACGGACGCCGCCTGGGCGGCGAAGGAGTCCACCCGGTTGCCGTGCGCCGCGGGGTCCAGTCGCCGCTCGGCGAAGGTGAAGACCGCGACGATCGAGGCAAGCAGGATGGTGCCCTGCAGGAAGAGCGCCGGGCCGTCCACGGCGATGGCGCCCATCGCGGCGATGTGGGCCTTGCCCGACCCGTACCCGCCGGCGGCGAGGCCGACGACCGCCGCGAAGGCCGAGGCCAGCGCGGCGACGGCGAGGAACACCTGGGTGTAGTAGCGGGCCTTGCGGGGCACGAAGGCCTCGACGAGGATCCCGAGCACCGCCGCGCCCACCACGATCAACGTGGGCGCGAGCTGTGCGTACTCGATGGTCGGTGCCGGGATCCGGTCGGCCGGTGCCTCGGCCGCCAGTGTCCACAGGCTGTGGGCGGAAGTCACTGCGCTCACTTCGCCACCTCCCCGTTCTTGGCTTCGACGTCGACCTCGGGCTTCGGGTCCGTCTGCTTCACGTCCGACATGGTGTACTCCACCGCCGGGTTGACGATGTCGGTGAGCACCTTCGGGTAGACGCCCAGCCCGATCAGCAGGGCGATCAGCGGGGCGACCACCAGCACCTCCCGCAGGCGCAGGTCCGGCATGGTGCGGACCTCCTCCTTCACGGGGCCGGTCATCGTGCGCTGGTAGAGCACCAGCGTGTAGAGGGCGGCGAGCACGATGCCGGTGGTGGCGATGATGCCGACGACCGGGTACCGGGCGAAGGTGCCGACCAGGACCAGGAATTCACTGACGAAGGGCGCGAGGCCCGGCAGCGAGAGGGTGGCGAGGCCACCGATCAGGAAGGTGCCGGCGAGGACCGGGGCCACCTTCTGGACACCGCCGTAGTCGGCGATGAGCCGCGAGCCGCGCCGCGAGATCAGGAAGCCGGCCACCAGCATCAGCGCCGCCGTCGACAGGCCGTGGTTGACCATGTAGAGGGTGGCGCCGGACTGTCCCTGGGAGGTCATCGCGAAGATGCCCAGGATGATGAAGCCGAAGTGCGAGATCGAGGCGTAGGCGACCAGCCGCTTGATGTCCCGCTGGCCGACCGCGACCAGCGCGCCGTAGACGATGCTGATCAGGGCCAGGACGAGGATGACCGGCGTGGCCCACTTGCTGGCGTCGGGGAAGAGCCCGAGGCAGAAGCGGAGCATCGCGAAGGTGCCGACCTTGTCGACGACCGCGGTGATCAGTACGGCGACCGGGGCGGTGGACTCGCCCATCGCGTTCGGCAGCCAGGTGTGCAGCGGCCACAGCGGGGCCTTGATCGCGAAGGCGAAGAAGAAGCCCAGGAACAGCAGCCGCTCGGTGTTGGTCGACATGTCGAGCGTGCCCGCGGCCCTGGCGGCGGTGATCTCCTGGAGGGAGAAGTTCCCGGCGACCACGTAGAGGCCGATGACGGCCGCCAGCATGATCAGGCCGCCGACCAGGTTGTAGAGGAGGAACTTGACCGCCGCGTACGAGCGCTGCGTGGCCGCGTTCTCCTCGGAGCCGCCGTGGGCCCGGTCCCCGAAGCCGCCGATGAGGAAGTACATCGGGATGAGCATGGCTTCGAAGAAGATGTAGAAGAGGAAGACGTCGGTGGCCTCGAAGGAGATGATCACCATCGCCTCGACCAGCAGGATCAGGGCGAAGAAGCCCTGGGTCGGCCGCCACCGGGAGCTTCTGGTCTCCAGGGGGTCGGCGTCGTGCCAGCCGGCCGCGATCACGAAGGGGATCAGGAGCGCGGTGAGCCCGATGAGGACGACGCCGATCCCGTCCACGCCGAGTTCGTAGCGGACACCGAAGTCGGCGATCCAGGGCCGGGATTCGGTGAGCTGGTAGCGGTCACCGGTCGGGTCGAACCGGATCGCGACGAGCACGGCCAGGGCCAGTGTCGCCAGCGAGAAGAGCAGCGCGAGCCACTTGGCGGCGGTCCTGCGGGCGGCCGGGACGGCCGCCGTCAGGATCGCGCCGACCGCGGGGACCGCGGCCGTCACCGTCAGAAGCGGGAAACTCATTTCACACCGCCCTCATCAGCAGGGTCGCGGCGATCAGGACCACCGTGCCCCCGAACATCGAGACCGCGTAGCTGCGGGCGTAGCCGTTCTGCAGCTTGCGCAGGCGGCCCGAGAGCCCGCCGACCGAGGCGGCCGTCCCGTTGACCACCCCGTCGACCACGCTGTGGTCGAGGTACACGAGCGAGCGGGTCAGGTGCTCCCCGCCGCGGACCAGCACGACGTGGTTGAAGTCGTCCTGGTAGAGGTCCTTGCGGGCCGCCCGGGTGAGGAGCGAGCCGCGCGGGGCGACGACCGGGACGGGCTTACGGCCGTACATGGCCCAGGCGATGCCGACGCCGACGAGCAGGACGACCATGGTGGCCGCGGTGATCGTCATGGCGCTGACCGGCGGGTCGCCGTGCTCGTAACCGGTGACGGGCTCCAGCCACTTCAGGAAGCGTTCGCCGATCTCGAAGAATCCGCCGGCGAAGACCGACCCGAAGGCCAGGATCACCATCGGGATCGTCATCGACTTCGGGGACTCGTGCGGGTGCGGCGGGTGGCCCTCCGCGTCCGGCTGCCAGCGCTTCTCGCCGAAGAAGGTGAGGAGCATGACGCGGGTCATGTAGAAGGCGGTGATGCCGGCGCCCAGCAGGGTCACTCCGCCCAGGATCCAGCCCTCGGTGCCACCCTTCGCGAAGGCCGCCTCGATGATCATGTCCTTGGAGAAGAAGCCCGACAGGCCCGGGAAGCCGATGATGGCCAGGTACCCGAGGCCGAAGGTCACGAAGGTGACCGGCATGTACTTCCGCAGGGCCCCGTACTTGCGCATGTCGACCTCGTCGTTCATCCCGTGCATCACGGAACCCGCGCCGAGGAAGAGGCCTGCCTTGAAGAAGCCGTGCGTCACCAGGTGCATGATCGCGAAGACGTAGCCGATGGGGCCGAGGCCCGCGGCGAGGATCATGTAGCCGATCTGCGACATCGTCGAGCCCGCCAGGGCCTTCTTGATGTCGTCCTTCGCGCAACCGACGATCGCACCGAAGAGCAGCGTGACCGCGCCCACGACGGTGACCACCAGTTGGGCGTCCGGCGCCCCGTTGAAGATGGCGGCCGAGCGGACGATCAGGTACACGCCCGCCGTCACCATGGTGGCCGCGTGGATGAGGGCCGAGACCGGGGTCGGGCCCTCCATCGCGTCCCCGAGCCAGGACTGCAGCGGGACCTGCGCCGACTTGCCGCAGGCGGCCAGCAGCAGCATCAGGCCGATCGCCGTCAGCGTGCCCTCGGAGGTCTCGCCCACCGAGGCGAGGACCGGCCCGAAGGTGAAGGTCCCGAAGGTGGTGAACATCAGCATGATCGCGATCGACAGGCCGATGTCGCCGACGCGGTTGACCAGGAAGGCCTTCTTCGCGGCGGTGGCCGCGCTGGGCTTGTGCTGCCAGAAGCCGATCAGGAGGTACGAGGCGAGGCCCACGCCCTCCCAGCCGAAGTACAGCAGCAGGTAGTTGTCGGCGATGACCAGGAGCAGCATCGCGGCGACGAACAGGTTGAGGTAGCCGAAGAAGCGGCGGCGGCGCTCGTCGTGCTCCATGTACCCGATCGAGTACACGTGGATGAGCGTGCCCACCCCGGTGATCAGCAGGACGAAGGTCATCGACAGCTGGTCCAGCTGGAAGGCCATGTCCGCCTGGAAGCCCTCGACGGGGATCCAGGTGTACAGCTTCTGGGTCAGCGTCCGGTCCTCGGCCGTGCGCCCCAGCATGTCGGCGAACAGGGCGACGCCGATCCCGAAGGAGACGGCCGCGAGCGAAGTGCCGATCCAGTGACCGACCTTGTCGAGGCGTCGGCCGCCGCAGAGCAGCACCACCGCTCCGAGCAGGGGCGCTGCCACCAGCAGCGCAATCAGGTTCTCCACAGCGACCCCTTACAGCTTCATCAGGCTGGCGTCGTCGACCGAGGCCGAGTGGCGGGTACGGAACAGCGACACGATGATCGCCAGGCCGACCACGACCTCCGCGGCGGCGACGACCATCGTGAAGAACGCGATGATCTGGCCGTCGAGGTTGCCGTGCATCCGGGAGAACGCGACGAAGGCGAGGTTGCAGGCGTTGAGCATCAGCTCGACGCACATGAACAGCACGATCGCGTTCTTGCGGATCAGGACCCCGGTGGCACCGATGGTGAACAGCAGGGCCGCCAGGTACAGGTAGTTGACCGGATTCACTTCGAGGCCTCCTCACGGCCGAGGCGCTCCGACGAGGCCTGCTCCAGTGCCTTGAGGTCGTCGAGCGCCTGGCTGGAGACGTCCCGGATCTGGCCCCGGGCGCGCAGCGTCCGGTTGACGGTCAGCTCGGACGGGGTGCCGTCCGGCAGCAGACCGGCGACGTCCACCGCGTTGTGCCGGGCGTAGACGCCGGGCGCCGGCAGCGGCGGGAGCTGGACACCCTCGCGGACCCGCTTCTCGGCGAGTTCGCGCTGGGTGGCGGCCCGTTCGGTGCGCTCGCGGTGGGTGAGCACCATCGCGCCGACGGACGCGGTGATCAGCAGCGCGCCGGTGATCTCGAAGGCGAAGACGTACTTGGTGAAGATCAGCTGCGCCAGGCCCTCGATGTGCCCGCCGGAGTTGACCCGGCCGAGCCCGTTGAAGTGGGTGAGCCCGGCGTTGGCGATGCCGCCGATCAGCAGGACGCCGAAGCCGAGCCCGCACAGGAGGGCCATCCAGCGCTGCCCCTTGATGGTCTCCTTCAGGGAGTCGGCGGCGGTGACGCCGACGAGCATGACCACGAAGAGGAAGAGCATCATGATCGCGCCGGTGTAGACGATGACCTGGACGACGCCCAGGAAGTACGCCCCGTTGGCGAGGTAGAACACGGCCAGGATGATCATCGTCCCGGCCAGGCTGAGGGCGCTGTGCACGGCCTTCTTCATCAGGATCGTGGCCAGGGCGCCGATGACGGCGACCGAGCCGAGGATCCAGAACTGGATCGCCTCGCCCGTGGAGGTCATGGTCGCGGAGGCGGCGAGGGCGCTCATGCGTCGACCTCCTCGGACTGCCCGTTCTCCGGGGCGACCTCGCCCTTGGAGACGGCGACCTGCCGGACGGTGCCCGGGGCGGCCCCGGTCACCAGTCCGCGGTAGTAGTCGGTGTCGTCCGTGCCGGGGAAGATCGAGTGCGGTGCCTCGACCATGCCCTCGGTCAGACCGGAGAGCAGCTGCTCCTTGGTGTAGATGAGCGATTCGCGGCTGGAGTCGGCCAGTTCGAACTCGTTCGTCATGGTCAGCGCCCTCGTCGGGCACGCCTCGACGCACAGCCCGCACAGGATGCAGCGGGCGTAGTTGATCTGGTAGACGGCGCCGTACCGCTCACCCGGGGAGTAGCGCTCCTCCTCGGTGTTGTCCGCGCCCTCCACGTAGATGGCGTCGGCGGGACAGGCCCAGGCACACAGCTCGCACCCGATGCACTTCTCCAGACCGTCGGGGTGCCGGTTGAGCTGATGCCGTCCGTGGAAGCGCGGCGCGGTCGTCTTCTGCTGTTCCGGGTACTGCTCGGTGAGGCGCTTCTTGAACATGGCCTTGAAGGTCACGCCGAAGCCCGCCACCGGGTTCTGCCACTTCTCGTCGGACATCTCTCAAGCCTCCTCTCGGTCACTGTCAGTATTCGTCCCACCACTGACAATCAGCTCGCGCTCGGTGCGGGACCGCCTGCGCGGTACGGGTGCCAGGTGCTGGCCGGGCTTGGGCGGTACGGGGAATCCGCCCGCCAGCGGGTCGAAGGGCTCGGCGTCGTGCGCCACCTCGGCGGCCGCCGTCTTCTCCCGCTTGTCGCGGAAGACGTCCGCGACGAAGGAGAGGAGCAGGATCGCCACGACGGCACCGCCGACGTACAGGACGATCTCGCTGAAGTCGTACGCCTCGTTGCGCAGCGCCCGGACGGTGGCCACCAGCATCAGCCAGACCACCGAGACGGGGATCAGGACCTTCCAGCCGAGCTTCATCAGCTGGTCGTAGCGGACGCGGGGCAGCGTGCCGCGCAGCCAGATGAAGAAGAACAGCAGCAGCTGCACCTTGAGGACGAACCAGAGGATCGGCCACCAGCCGTGGTTCGCGCCCTCCCAGAAGGAGCTGATCGGGTACGGGGCCCGCCAGCCGCCCAGGAAGAGGGTGACCGAGACCGCCGAGACGGTGACCATGTTGACGTACTCGGCCAGCATGAACAGCGCGAACTTGATGGACGAGTACTCGGTGTTGAAGCCGCCGACCAGGTCGCCCTCGGACTCCGGCATGTCGAAGGGGGCGCGGTTCGTCTCGCCGACCATCGTGACGACGTAGATGATGAAGGACACCGGCAGCAGGACGATGAACCAGCGGTCCGCCTGCGCCTCGACGATCGCCGAGGTCGACATCGACCCGGAGTAGAGGAAGACCGAGGCGAAGGCCGCGCCCATCGCGATCTCGTAGGAGATCATCTGCGCGCAGGAGCGCAGGCCGCCGAGGAGCGGGTAGGTCGAGCCGGAGGACCAGCCGGCCAGCACGATGCCGTAGATGCCGACCGAGGCCACCGCGAGGATGTAGAGCATCGCGATCGGCAGGTCGGTCAGCTGCATCGTGGTGCGCTGGCCGAAGATGGAGACCTCGTCGCCCGGCGGCCCGAAGGGGATCACCGCGATGGCCATGAAGGCCGGGATCGCCGCGATGATCGGGGCCAGGACGTAGACGACCTTGTCGGCCCGCTTGACGATCAGGTCTTCCTTGAGCATCAGCTTCACGCCGTCGGCGAGCGACTGGAGCATGCCCCAGGGGCCGTGCCGGTTCGGGCCGATGCGCAGCTGCATCCAGGCGACGACCTTGCGTTCCCACACGATGGAGAACAGCACCGTCACCATCAGGAAGGCGAAGCAGAACACCGCCTTGACGACGACGAGCCACCAGACGTCCTTGCCGAACAGGGACAGGTCCTCGGCAGCGAGTTGAACGGTGTTCACGCGCCCACCTCCGCAGTGGTGTCGCCTGCGCCGGCCGGGGTCGCGGGGCCGATGCGTACGAGGGTGCCCGGGCGGGCGCCGGCGTCGGCGAGGACGCCGGAGCCGGTGGAGTTCAGCGGGAGCCAGACCACGCGGTCGGGCATCTCGGTGATCCGGAGCGGGAGTTCCACGGAGCCGGCCGGGCCGGTGACCGCGAGGACGTCGCCGTCCTTGACGCCGGTCTCGGCGGCCGTGGCGGCCGACAGCCGGGCGCTCGCCTCGTGCCGGGTGCCGGCCAGGGCGTCGTCGCCCTCCTGGAGCCGGCCGAGGTCCAGCAGCAGCCGGTGGCCCGCGAGAACCGCCTCGCCGATGCCGGGGCGGGGCTGGGGCACGATGTCCGCGCTCTGTGCGGCGGCCCGCTCCCCGGTCCACGGGCCGAGCCGGTCGATCTCCCGGCGTACGGCGTGCACGTCGGGCAGGGCGATCGGCCGGTCGGCGGCGTCGGCCAGCATGTGCAGCACGCGGGCGTCGGCCGGGGCGAGCCGGCGGGTCATCTGATCGGGCTTGAGGGCGGCCTCGAACGGCCGGACCCGGCCCTCCCAGTTGATGAAGGCGCCCGCCTTCTCGGCCACCGCGGCGACCGGGAGGACCACGTCCGCGTGCTCGGTGACCTCACTGGGCCGCAGTTCCAGGGAGATCACGAAGGCCTCCTGGAGGGCGGTCCGCGCGCGGGCCGGGTCCGGCAGGTCGGTGACCTCGACGCCCGCGATCAGCAGGGCCGAGAGCTCCCCGGTGGCCGCGGCCTCGACGATCTGGCCGGTGTCGCGGCCGTAGCGGTGCGGGAGTTCGTCCAGGCCCCAGGCGGTGGCGACCTCGTCGCGGGCCCGCGGGTCGGTGGCCGGTCGGCCGCCCGGCAGCAGGGACGGCAGCGCGCCCGCCTCGACGGCGGCCCGCTCACCGGCCCGGCGCGGGATCCACACCAAGGTGGCCCCGGTGACGCCGGCGGCTCGTACGGCCGCGGTCAGCGCGCCCGGCACCCCGGCGAGGCGCTCCCCGACGAGGATGACCGCGCCGGGCAGGCGCAGCGCCTCGGCGGCCTCGGCGCCCCCGGTCTCCAGGCCGGTCCGGGAGGCCAGCGCGTCGAGCCACTCGGGCTCGGTGCCGGGAGCGGCGGCCAGCAGGCGGCCGCCGGCCTTCTCCAGGCCGCGGGTGGCGAAGGGGGCGACGGAGAAGGTCCGCTGCTTGTGCTTGCGGTGGGCCTTGCGCAGCCTCAGGAAGACGCCGGGGGCCTCCTCCTCGGCCTCGATGCCGACGAGCAGCACCGCCGGGGCCGCCTCCAAGCCGGTGTACGAGAGCCACTGGCCGCCGAGGTCGACCCCGTACCCGGCGACCTCCGAGGCCAGGAACTCGGCCTCCTCGGCGCTGTGCACGCGGGCCCGGAAGTCGATGTCGTTGGTGTCGAGCACCACCCGGGCGAACTTGGCGTAGGCGTAGGCGTCCTCGACGGGGAGCCGGCCGCCGGTCAGCACCCCGGCCCGGCCGCGCGCGGCGGCCAGTCCGTTCGCCGCGGCCTCCAGGGCCTCGGGCCAGCTCGCCGGCTCCAGCTGCCCGGCGGCGCTGCGCACCAGCGGGGTGGTCAGCCGGTCCGGGCGCTGCGCGTAGCGGAACCCGAAGCGGCCCTTGTCGCAGAGCCACTCCTCGTTGACCTCGGGGTCCTCGGCGGCGAGCCGGCGCAGGACCTTGCCGCGGCGGTGGTCGGTGCGGGTCGCGCAGCCGCCCGCGCAGTGCTCGCACACGCTCGGGGAGGAGACGAGGTCGAAGGGGCGGGAGCGGAACCGGTAGGCGGCCGAGGTGAGGGCGCCGACCGGGCAGATCTGGATGGTGTTGCCGGAGAAGTACGACTCGAAGGGGTCGCCCTCGCCGGTGCCGACCTGCTGGAGCGCGCCGCGTTCCAGCAGCTCGATCATCGGGTCGCCGGCGATCTCGTTGGAGAAGCGGGTGCAGCGCGCGCACAGCACGCACCGCTCGCGGTCCAGCAGCACCTGGGTGGAGATGGGGACCGGCTTCTCGTAGGTGCGCTTCTTGCCCTCGAACCGCGATTCGGCGTTGCCGTGCGACATCGCCTGGTTCTGCAGCGGGCACTCGCCGCCCTTGTCGCAGACGGGGCAGTCCAGCGGGTGGTTGATGAGCAGCAGCTCCATCACCCCGCGCTGGGACTTGTCGGCGACCTCGGAGGTCAGCTGGGTCTTGACGACCATGCCGTCGGTGCAGGTGATGGTGCAGGAGGCCATCGGCTTGCGCTGGCCCTCCACCTCGACGATGCACTGGCGGCAGGCGCCGGCCGGGGAGAGGAGGGGGTGGTCGCAGAACCGGGGGATCTCGATGCCGAGCTGCTCGGCGGCCCGGATGACGAGGGTGCCCTTGGGCACGGACAGCTCGACCCCGTCGATGGTCAGCGAGACGGTGTTCTCGGGTGGAACCGCCGCTCCGCCCCCGGAGGCCGCTGGAGTGGTGACGGTCATGCGTTCACCTCCGTGTCGGCCCAGAGGGTCGACTTCCTGGGGTCGAAGGGGCAGCCCTTGCCCGTGATGTGCTGCTCGTACTCCTCGCGGAAGTACTTGAGCGAGGAGAAGATCGGGCTGGCAGCGCCGTCGCCGAGCGCGCAGAAGGACTTGCCGTTGATGTTGTCGGCGATGTCGTTCAGCTTGTCGAGGTCGGACATGACGCCCAGACCGGCCTCGATGTCGCGGAGCAGCTGGACCAGCCAGTACGTGCCTTCGCGGCACGGCGTGCACTTGCCGCAGGACTCGTGGGCGTAGAACTCGGTCCACCGGGTCACGGCCCGCACCACGCACGTCGTCTCGTCGAAGCACTGGAGGGCCTTGGTGCCGAGCATCGAGCCGGCGGCGCCCACGCCCTCGTAGTCGAGCGGGACGTCGAGGTGCTCGTCCGTGAACATCGGGGTGGAGGAACCGCCCGGGGTCCAGAACTTCAGCCGGTGCCCGGGGCGCATGCCGCCGCTCATGTCGAGGAGCTGGCGCAGGGTGATGCCGAGCGGGGCCTCGTACTGGCCGGGGCCGACGACGTGTCCGGAGAGCGAGTACAGCGTGAAGCCGGGGGACTTCTCGGTCCCCATGGACTTGAACCAGTCCTTGCCCTTGTTCAGGATCGCGGGAACCGAGGCGATGGACTCCACGTTGTTGACGACAGTGGGGCACGCGTAGAGCCCCTCGACCGCCGGGAAGGGGGGACGCAGCCGGGGCTGGCCGCGCCGCCCTTCGAGCGAGTCGAGCAGCGCCGTCTCCTCGCCGCAGATGTAGGCGCCCGCGCCCGCGTGCACCGTGATGTCGAGGTTGCGCCCGCTGCCGTCGATGTCCTTGCCGAGGTATCCGGCCGCGTACGCCTCGCGCACGGCCTCGTGCAGGCGCCGCAGTACGGGCACCGTCTCCCCGCGCAGGTAGATGAAGGCGTGCTCCGAGCGGATCGCGTAGCAGGCGATGATCATTCCCTCGATGAGGGAGTGCGGGTTGGCGAAGAGGAGGGGGATGTCCTTGCAGGTTCCCGGCTCCGACTCGTCCGCGTTCACCACGAGGTAGTGCGGCTTGCCGTCGCCCTGCGGGATGAACTGCCACTTCATCCCGGTGGGGAAGCCGGCGCCGCCGCGGCCGCGCAGGCCCGAGTCCTTCACGTAGGCGATGAGGTCGTCCGGGGTCATCGCGAGGGCCTTGCGCAGGCCCTCGTACCCCTCGTGCCGCAGGTAGGTCTCCAGCGTCCACGACCGCGGCTCGTCCCAGAAGGAGGACAGCACGGGGGCGAGGAGCTTCTCCGGGCTGGTCCCTCCGCCGGTCTCCGGGTGGGAGGTGCCCCCGTTGCCGCCGTTGCTCAGTTCGGAAGACACCGACATCACTCCCCTCCCTCGGTGGTGGCCTCGCCGCGCGGGTGGACGATCGGGGTGTGCGCGGATTCGCCGCGCGCGATGCGCAGCCCGATCAGGGAGGCGGGGCCGGCGCCGCCGGTCGCCTCGACCGCGCCCTCGCGCTCGTCCGGGAAGCCGGCCAGGATCCGGGCGGTCTCCTTGTACGTGCACAGCGGGGCGCCCCGGGTCGGCGAGACCTCGCGGCCGGCCAGCAGGTCGTCGACCATGGCCTTGGCGGACTGGGGGGTCTGGTTGTCGAAGAACTCCCAGTTGACCATCACCACGGGGGCGAAGTCGCAGGCCGCGTTGCACTCGATGTGTTCGAGGGTGACCTTGCCGTCGGGGGTGGTCTCGTTGTTGCCGACGCCGAGGTGCTCCTTGAGCTCCTCGAAGATGGCGTCGCCGCCCATCACCGCGCACAGGGTGTTCGTACAGACGCCGACCTGGTAGTCGCCGGAGGGCCCCCGCCGGTACATCGTGTAGAAGGTCGCCACGGCCGTGACCTCGGCGGTGGTCAGGCCCAGCACCTCGGCGCAGAACCGGATGCCGGTGCGCGAGACGTAGCCCTCGACGGACTGGGTCAGGTGCAGCAGCGGCAGCAGCGCGGAGCGGCTGTCGGGGTAGCGCGCGATGACTTCCTTGGCGTCGGCTTCGAGGCGCTCGCGTACCTCCGCCGGAAAGTCGGGGGCCGGCAGCTGGGGCATGCCCAGCGAGACCCCTTGGTTCGAAGGACTGGCGGTCATCGGTCGACGCCTCCCATCACGGGGTCGATGGAGGCGACGGCGACGATGACGTCGGCGACCTGGCCGCCCTCGCACATCGCTGCCATGGCCTGCAGGTTGGTGAAGGACGGGTCGCGGAAGTGGACCCGGTAGGGGCGGGTGCCGCCGTCGGAGACGACGTGCACGCCGAGCTCGCCCTTGGGGGACTCGACGGCCGCGTACGCCTGGCCGGCCGGGACCCGGAAGCCCTCGGTCACCAGCTTGAAGTGGTGGATGAGGGCCTCCATGGAGGTGCCCATGATGTTCCTGATGTGGTCGAGCGAGTTGCCGAGGCCGTCGGGGCCCATGGCGAGCTGCGCCGGCCAGGCGATCTTCTTGTCGGCGACCATCACCGGTCCGGGCTCCAGGCGCTCCAGGCACTGCTCGACGATCCGCAGCGACTGGCGCATCTCCTCCAGGCGGATCAGGAAGCGCCCGTAGGAGTCGCAGCTCTCGGTGGTCGGCACGTCGAACTCGTAGTTCTCGTAGCCGCAGTACGGGTCCGACTTGCGCAGGTCGTGCGGCAGGCCGGCGGAGCGCAGGATCGGGCCGGTGGCGCCGAGCGCCATGCAGCCGGTGAGGTCGAGGTAGCCGACGTCCTGCATGCGGGCCTTGAAGATGGGGTTGCCGGTGGCGAGCTTGTCGTACTCCGGCAGGTTCTTCTTCATGGTCTTGACGAACTCGCGCAGCTGGTCGACGGCGCCCGGGGGCAGGTCCTGCGCGAGGCCGCCGGGGCGGACGAACGCGTGGTTCATGCGCAGTCCGGTGATCAGCTCGAAGATGTCGAGGATCAGCTCGCGGTCGCGGAAGCCGTAGATCATGATCGTGGTCGCGCCCAGCTCCATGCCGCCGGTGGCGATGCACACCAGGTGGGAGGAGAGCCGGTTGAGTTCCATCAGCAGGACGCGGATGACGGTGGCGCGGTCCGGGATCTGGTCGGTGATGCCGAGGAGCTTCTCGACGCCGAGGCAGTACGCCGTCTCGTTGAAGAACGGCGTCAGGTAGTCCATGCGCGTCACGAAGGTGGTGCCCTGCGTCCAGTTCCGGAATTCGAGGTTCTTCTCGATGCCGGTGTGCAGGTACCCGATGCCGCAGCGGGCCTCGGTGACCGTCTCGCCGTCGATCTCCAGGATCAGGCGCAGCACTCCGTGGGTGGACGGGTGCTGCGGACCCATGTTGACGACGATCCGCTCGTCGTCGGCCTTGGCCGCGGACCGGACGATCTCGTCCCAGTCGCCGCCGGTGACGGTGTAGACGGTGCCCTCGGTCGTCTCGCGCGCGGCGGCGTGATCGGCGGAGGCGTTGTTTGACGTGGACATCAGCTGTACGACCTCCGCTGGTCGGGAGCCGGGATCTGGGCGCCCTTGTACTCGACGGGGATGCCGCCGAGCGGGTAGTCCTTGCGCTGCGGGAAGCCCTGCCAGTCGTCCGGCATCATGATCCGGGTGAGGGCCGGGTGCCCGTCGAAGATCAGGCCGAAGAAGTCGTACGTCTCGCGCTCGTGCCAGTCGTTGGTCGGGTAGACGGCGACGAGCGAGGGAACGTGCGGGTCGCTGTCCGGGACGGACACCTCCAGCCGCAGGATCCGGCCGTGCGTGAGCGAGCGCAGGTGGTAGACGGCGTGCAGCTCGCGGCCCTTGTCCCCGGGGAAGTGCACTCCGGAGACGCCGGTGCAGAGCTCGAAGCGCAGGGCGGGGTCGTCGCGCAGGACGCGCGCGACCCGGACGAGGTGCTCGCGGGCGATGTGGAAGGTGAGTTCACCCCGGTCGACCACCGTCTTCTCGATGGCGTTCCCGGGGAGCAGGTCCTGCTCCTCCAGGGCGCCTTCGAGCTCGTCGGCGACCTCGTCGAAGTAGGAGCCGTAGGGCCGGCTCGTCGCGCCGGGCAGGGCCACGGTCCGCACCAGGCCGCCGTAGCCGCTGGTGTCCCCGCCGCCCGCGGCACCGAACATGCCCTTGCGGACGCCGATGACCTCGGGGCCCTGGTCACGCGGCGCAGGGACGTTGCTGCCGTTGCTGCCGTTCTCCGGCTCTTGGGTCTCGCTCACCGGAGCAGCCCCTTCATCTCGATGGTGGGGAGGGCCTTGAGGGCCGCCTCCTCCGCCTCACGGGCCGCTTCTTCCCGGTTCACGCCGAGCTTTCCGCCCTGGATCTTCTGGTGGAGCTTGAGGATCGCGTCCATCAGCATCTCGGGGCGGGGCGGGCAGCCGGGCAGGTAGATGTCCACCGGCACGATGTGGTCGACGCCCTGGACGATCGCGTAGTTGTTGAACATTCCGCCCGAAGATGCGCAAACCCCCATGGAGATGACCCATTTGGGAGCGGGCATCTGGTCGTACACCTGCCGCAGCACCGGCGCCATCTTCTGGCTGACCCGCCCGGCCACGATCATCAGATCGGCCTGGCGCGGGGAGCCGCGGAAGACCTCCATGCCGAAGCGGGCCAGGTCGTACCGGCCCGCTCCGGTGGTCATCATCTCGATGGCGCAGCAGGCCAGACCGAAGGTGGCCGGGAAGACGGACGACTTGCGCACCCATCCCGCGGCCTGTTCGACGGTGGTCAGCAGAAAGCCGCTCGGCAGCTTCTCTTCCAGTCCCATGGAAATTCAGCCCCTCAGTCCCATTCCAGGCCGCCGCGGCGCCACACGTAGGCGTAGGCGACGAAGACGGTGAGCACGAAGAGCAGCATCTCGACGAGCCCGAAGATCCCCAGGGAGTCGAAGGTGACGGCCCAGGGGTAGAGGAAGACAACCTCGATGTCGAAGACGATGAAGAGCATCGCCGTCAGGTAGTACTTGATGGGGAAGCGGCCGCCACCGGCCGGCATCGGCGTCGGCTCGATGCCGCACTCGTAGGCTTCAAGCTTCGCCCGGTTGTACCGTTTTGGGCCGATCAGCGTGGCCATGACCACGGAGAAGATCGCAAACCCTGCGCCGAGGGCGCCGAGCACGAGGATGGGCGCGTACGCATTCACGCTCCTCGCTCCTTCCAGTCGTCCTTGACCGTTGGACCGCTGCCGGCGCCGCGCGAACCACCCCGCGAAGATCACGCTCTTCGATCAAGCGCTTGCATGTGAGGCAGTTCACAAGCCGGACTGGTGCGCATCTTATGCCTGCTCGTCTGTGATCTGCGACACGGGTTGCAACACCGAGTTTGTGATCTCCACCACCTGACGAACGATCATGAAGCCCGATGAGTGGTGATCTTCATACGCGAAGCATCCACATGATCACCAAAGGTGACATCCGAGCTCGTTACCGCAGGTAGGAGGCTGCTTGCCCTATCAAACGATTCGACGTGCAGGCAAATTGGCAACAGGGGTGCGGGGGTGATAAAGGGATCGCCGTCGCCCGGTCGGGGGACGCCGTGCGTACCGAGGTGGACACGGGGCGGATACGAGGGGGGCGGGGGTGAATGAGGGGTCGACGAGGGGGCAGACGCCGGATCGACGGAAGCTTCTGACGGCCGCGCGCGGGACGACGCGAGTACGTGCTTCCGTTCACGAACCTCTCGGCACGTTCACAGGAAGGTCACGGGAGGAGCACAGCGTCCGCATGGCGTGACGCTGCTGTGACCTGCGCCACTCTGAATCGAGCCTTCCGAAAGAGGGCTTGGCCATCTGTGTGGAGTGATGGTAGGTCAGGGATCAATTGGGACTTAATTCCGAAACCCCATGATCACAGCCTTGTGAGGGCCTGTCCGTTTCGCCCGTTACGGCGTCAATAAGAAGTCGGACGCGCCCGGTTCGCGCCGTTCTCACGCAACTGTGGCGCAACCCACGTTTCTTGAAGGGAACCCGGACGCCCTGATAGCGGTTGTCCTCATGTCCCACACCGCTCACATACCCAGCCACCGGAAGCCCCGCCGTAGCGCCTCGAAGCTCGCGGTCCGCGCCGGAGTTGCCGGTGGCGTCCTCAGCACCCTGGCCATGGCCGGCACCGCGAGCGCGTCCCCGTCCGCAGAGCCCGTGGCCGAGACGACGCTCGAAATGCCGGTCCTCAACCTGGACCTGGGAGCCGACGTCTCCTCCGCCGTCACCGTGGCCGCCGAGAACACCCGTCTCGCGGCCGTCGAAGGCGAACTGACCGCCCAGGAGGAGAGCGCCCGTACCGGCGCCGCCGCCGAGGCGAAGCAGGCCAAGGAAGAAGCCCAGAAGAAGGCCGACGCCGAGAAGGCCGAGAAGACCGCGAAGGCGGAGGCCGACCGCAAGGCCGAGGCCGAGCGTTCGAGCCGCAGCTCCGGCTCCGAGCGCACGACGCTCAAGAGCACCGCCGCCCCGCAGGGCTCCGGCACCGTCTCCGCCCCGGCCACCGGCTCCGCCGCGGCCATCGTCAACTTCGCCCGCGCACAGGTCGGCAAGGCGTACGTGATGGGCGGCACCGGCCCGTCCTCGTTCGACTGCTCCGGTCTCGTGCAGGCCGCCTACCGCCAGGCCGGCATCAGCCTGCCGCGCATGTCCCAGGCTCAGTCCTCGGCCGGCACCTCCGTGTCGCTGAGCGCCCTGCAGCCGGGCGACATCCTGTACTGGGGCTCCAAGGGCAGCGCGTACCACGTCGCCATCTACGTCGGCGGCGGCAAGTTCGTCGGCGCGCAGAACCCCAGCACCGGCATCGTCGAGCGCAACCTCAGCTACGACAAGCCGACGGGCGCCGTCCGCGTCCTCTGAGCACCGCTCAGTTCACGGCTCCGGGCCCGGCACAGGAGTGTCGTGTCGCCCGGACACCGCGAGCCCGGCCTGATCGACAGGACACGCCGCAGGGCCGGTACTCCCCCGCTCGGGGGTGGAGTACCGGCCCTGGGGCCGTTCTTCGTGCCGTGCGGGCCGCCAGGGGGCGTCCACGGCCGTTCTCAGCCCAGTGAGGCCGCCAGCGCGAACCGGGCCTCCCGCTGCTTCTTGTAGAGCGCGAGCGTCTCGGCGTGCTCCTCGACGAGCCGCTCCTGGTAGGCCTTCTCGACCGCGCCCCAGATGCCGACGAGGTTCACCTCGCGCTTGCACGCGACATCGGCCTTGGCCGCCGTCACGGCTTTCGGGCCGCCCTTGTCGTCCTCCAGGCCCAGCTTCTCCACGACGTCGTACGGCGATGCGATCCCGGCGTATCCCGACTTTTCCATGCATGACGACCACTTCTTGACGGCGTCGACGACCCGGGAGTCCTGCCGGGAGCGGTCGTGCGCCTCCGAGGCCAGCCCGAACGTGAACAGCAGGTCCACGCTGTCCTTGGTCGGGGCGTACAGCTTGCGGTACCCCTCCCGCCCGCACCCGCCGGCCGGCACCTTCTGCCCGGCCGCCGTCAGACCGCTGTCGACCCGCGCGGCCTCCTCCTCGGTGTTCGCGTCGGGAGCCGTGCCGCCCTGGGCCCCGGGCCGCTCGCCGTTCATCACCACGTACGCGCTGTCGCTCAACGGCGGTGGGGCGGGCTTCGCCACGCTCCCCTCGCCCGCGGACTTGTCGTACCCGTGGGCCGCCGCGTACGCGGGGTCGGCCAGGCCGAAGAGGTACGTGTGCCGGTCCTCCGCCCCGGCGCTGGCGCCGACGCCGGCGCCCGCGGCGTCGGCCGATCTCACGCCCTCGTAGGTGAACCCGTAGCGGGCCATGCACCGGGAGACCAGGGCCTGCTGGACCTGGCCCATCCGGATCCGTTCGGCCTCGGTGTCGGTGTACGCGTCCATCGGGAGGGCGAGCGTGGCGGTCGCCGGGTTCACCTCGACGCGGCCGAGCTCCGGTTCACCGCCCTCGGAGTCGCCGGTCCCGGCGCAGCCGGCCAGGAGGGCGGTCGCCAACAGGGCGACGACCGGGACGGCGGGTCGGCTGCGCCGGGAGGTGTTCATCGCGTGGAACTCCTTCTGCCGGATCCGGATTACGGGTGGAGGGTGTACTTGGCCGAGCTGATCTTGTTCTTGAAGTTGGCCGAGGCGTTGCCCGCGTAGTTCGACGGGATCTCTCCGACGTTGCCGCCCAGATCCTTGTCGGTGCCGACCTTCCAGGCGTAGACGTCCCGGTTCCGGTAGGACTCGGTGGTGTCGTTGATCCAGTTCCCGCTGGCCGAGCAGGAGCCCTGGTACTTGTCGTCGCTGAAGTTCACGTCACTCGTCACCAGGTCGAAGACACAACCCGACTGGTTCTGCCAGTAGAAAAGCCCGAATTCCTGGTTCTCCAGATTTCCGTCGCGCCCCCAGGCGGCCGCCGGACCCGTGGCTCCCAGCAGAATGGCACCGGCCGAAACGACGGCGATGCAACCGGCCGACAGCTTGCGCATTGCGTTGTCCATCACGCTTACCTCACTCTTCGGGTGGAAATCGGGGTGTTCAGGGCGGACCGGAGGTGGCGCATTTCCGCCCGGCGGGGATTCAACAGTGAACCGCCGTGCCTGTTCAAGGCTTTTCTCAGCTGATGGACAGTCATATCTGTTGTCCGATAGGTAACTTGTCCCGACCGGCCACAGGTATCTACTATCTGGCGCGCGCTCCCCCACCCCTCAAACGGATGCGCATAATCCACTCCTACCGCCGCAAGGGAAGCCCGTGGTGCAGGCAAGGCATTTGACCTCTCTCCTTCTTCTGTGCATTTCACTGACGGGATGTTCCGGCGGCAAAGAACCTGTGGCGAGCGACAGTCCGCCGCCCACCGCGGAGGAAATCGCCTACTACGACTGCCTGAAGAAGCAGGGCGTGGCGATCGTTTATACGGAATACGGTGCTCCGCGCGAGGACAAGTCGAAGCCCTGGAACGACGAGGCGCACAGGACCTGCGCGCCGATGCTGCCGCCCCCGCCGAAGCCCCAGCCGGCCTCGCCCGCACAGCTCGCCGCCGCGCGGAAGGAGTCCGCGTGCCTGCGGGCCGAAGGCATCTCCTGGTACCCCGACCCGGACCCGGTCACCGCCCAGATCGACGACCGCAAGGGCACCCCCGAACAGTGGACCTCGCTCAAGCGCGACCACCTCGACGCGTTGAAGAAGTGCCGGCCGGAGAAATGAGCGAAGCCGAGCGGGTCGTGGAGCGCACCGAGGCCCCGGCCACCCCCGAGGAGGACCGCGGCGGACTCGCGCGCGGGCGGCGCGTGGTGCTCGCGGTCGTCGGCGGGGCCGCGTTGATGGCGGTCGGCGGACTCCTGGCGACCACGTTGGTGAAGTCCCCCGCGCAGGTGGCCGCCGAGACCGGCCCGCCCGTGCAGGGGGTCCTGACCGCGGACGTCGAGCGGCGGGTGCTCGCGCAGACCGTGGTCATGCGCGGGACGGTGGTCGCCGACCAGAGCGTGGCCGTGTCCCCGCAGGGGGTGCGCTCCGGCGAGGGTGCGAGCACGGCCCTGGTGACCAAACTGCCGCTGAAGGCCGGGGATCCGGTCACGGCGGGCCGGCTGATCGCCGAGGTGTCGGGGCGGCCGGTGTTCACCCTGCACGGGGCGCAGCCGATGTACCGCGACCTGAAACCCGGATCCACCGGCGACGACGTCGCGCAGCTGCAACAGGCGCTGCGCGAGCTCGGGCACGGCACCGGCGGCGACGCGAGGGGTGTCTTCGGGGCCGGTACGAAGGCCGCGCTCACCGCCCATTACCGGGCGATCGGGTACGAGCCGCTGCCCGCGGTCGCCGACGGGGGCGCGGCCCTGAAGGCGGCGCGGGAAGCCGTGCGGTCCGCGACCTGGGCCGTGGAGGACGCGAGCAGCCCCACCGGCGCCGCGGGCCCTCCCGAAGGGACCGGCCCCGGCGGCAAGGGCGGGGCCACGCCGGACCCCGGCGCGTCGGCGAGCCCCGCGCCCGGTGCCGGTGCCGCGACCGGGGCCGGCGCCGGTGCCGCGCTCGGCCCCGGGGCCGGTCGGGAGCTCGTGCGGGCGCGGCAGGCCCTCGGCGAGGCCCGGGCCGCGCTCGCGGCCGCCGAGGCCGCCGACGGGCCGATGCTGCCCACCGCCGAGGCCGTGTTCCTGAGCTCCCTCCCGGCCCGGGTCAGCTCCGTCGGCGCCCGCGCGGGCTCCCCCGTGTCCGGGCCGGTGCTCACGCTCTCCGGCGGGGAACTCGTCGTCGAGGCCTACCTCAAGGACGACAAGAGGCAGCTGCTGCGTGCAGGGATGACCGTGGTGATCTCCTCCGAGGTCTCCGGCACCGATGCCCGCGGCACGGTGGCCGCCGTCGCCACCGAGCCGTCCGCCGCGCAGCCCGCCGGTCCGCAACCGCAGCAGGACCCCGGCCAGAACCCCAAGGGCGGCGGCACGGGCGGCAGCGGCGGCGCCGACCTCGGCTACCGGATGGTGGTCCGCGCCGACCGGCCGCTGCCCGCCGGCTTCGCCGGGCAGGACGTCCGGCTGACCGTCGAGTCCGCCGCCACCGACGGGGAGGCGCTCGTCGTCCCGGTCACCGCCGTCTCGGCGGGCGCGGACGGCCGTACGGTCGTCACCGCCGTGTCCGCCGAAGGCACCCAGCGGCGCATCGAGGTGCGGACCGGCACCAGCGGCGACGGGTTCGTGGCCGTCACCCCGACCCAGGCGGGCGCCCTCGAAGCCGGGACCAAGGTGGTGATCGGGGTCGCGCCCCGGGAGACCCGGGGGAAGAGCAAGTGAGACTCCTGCCCCGACGGTCCCGGCAGCACCAGCAATCCCAGCAGTCCCGACAGTCCCGGCAGCACCCGGGCCCCGGCGAGGACGAAAGCCCCGTGATCGAACTCCGCGGGGCCGGTCTCACCTACCCCGGGCCGCCGCCCGTCCAGGCCCTGCACCCCTGCGACCTGACCGTCCGGCGCGGCGAGTTCCTCACCGTCGTCGGCCCCTCCGGCTCCGGGAAGTCCACCTTCCTCAACGTCGCCGGGCTGCTCGACTCCCCCACCACCGGCCGGTACCTCCTCGACGGGATCGACACCGCCGCCCTCCGCGACCGGGAGCGCACCGCCCTGCGCGGCCGCCGGATCGGCTTCGTCTTCCAGTCCTTCCACCTCCTCCCCCACCGGTCCGCCCTGGAGAACGTCACCCTGGCCATGCTCTACACCGGAATCCCGCGCGCCCGGCGCCTCGTACGGGCCCGCGAAGCCCTCGCCCAGGTGGGTCTCGCGCACCGGGCCGGCGCCGTGCCCGGCCGGCTGTCGGGCGGCGAGCGCCAACGGGTGGCGATCGCCCGCGCCCTGGTCGGACGCCCCTCGCTGCTGCTGTGCGACGAGCCGACCGGCAATCTCGACTCCGTGAACGCCGCATCCGTCCTCGGGCTGTTGGACGAACTGCACGGAGCCGGGATGACCGTCCTCGTCATCACGCACGACCCGGAGGTGGCCCGGCGCGGTTCCCGGACCGTCACCATCCGCGACGGGCGGCTGGATCCGTGAGCGCCGTCACGCCCACCCGGCTGTCCGTACGCGACACCCTGGCC